>DATFLK010000161.1:0-3692 GCA_035267815.1 Mariprofundaceae bacterium
GATTTCGGGGTGCGCGAGATGGCGGTTGGTCGGATCGCCTCGTGCGCCTCTTGGGCGTTGCGGCTTTTGGTTTTAAACTTGCGCGGTTTGTCCGGTAGGTGGGAGTCGCCGTAGTGCTCGCCGATATGCTTCCGCATGTCGGCGACCGCCTCCTCGGCCAACGAGACGGAGTCGGTACGCATGTAGGTGATAAGACCGACCAGTTCGCCGTCACCGCTGTCCATACCTTCGTAGAGGCGCTGGGCCAGCTGCATGGTCTTGCGCGCCGTGAAGCCAAGCTTGCGGGCGGCTTCCATCTGCAGTGTGGAGGTGATGAACGGTGCTGACGGCTGCTGTCGCGTCTGCTTCTTCTTGATCGTGTCGACGATAAAGTCGCCGCCCTCGACCCGCTTGGCCGCCGTGTTGGCACTGACACCGTCGGCAAGGCCGAACTTGCCGAGCTTCTTGCCGCCCAGTGCCTCGAGCTGGGCCTGGAAGCTCCCCTGTTTCGAGGCGCAGTCGGCCGTGACCGTCCAGTATTCGCGCGGTACGAAATCACGGATTTCCTGTTCGCGTTCGCAGATCACGCGCAGGGCAACGGACTGTACGCGTCCGGCCGAGAGGCCGCTTCTGATCTTCCGCCACAGAAGCGGCGAAAGTGTGAATCCGACCAGGTAGTCGAGCGCACTTCGAGCCTGCTGCGCATCGACCAGTTCGTAGTTGATCTGCTGCGGCGAGGCGACGGCCTCTGCGATTGCCTTCTTGGTGATCTCGTGGAAGGTGATGCGCTGGACCTCTTTGCCCTCCAGGCTGCCGCGCTGCTTCAGCTCCTCGGCCACATGCCAAGCGATCGCCTCGCCCTCGCGATCCAGATCGCTGGCCAGAATCAGCGTATCCGCCTTCTTCAGCGCCGTTTCAATGGCATCCAACCGCTTCTTCTTGTCCGGCAGAACGGTGTAGGTGACGGCGAAATCGTGTTCGGGGTCGACGGAGCCATCCTTCTTGGGGAAGGCACGCACATGGCCATACGAGGCCAGCACCTTGTAACCTTTGCCCAGGTACTTCTCGATGGTCTTGGCCTTGGCGGGGGACTCTACGACAACAACGGCACTCATCTGTTTCTCCTCCGGAGGTGCTGGAAGGGGTATGGCGGATTCACGGTGATTTCGCCTCCGCGGCAAGTGTATAACGGTTGCCCGGTAGGCTTTTCACCATGCCGAGCAGTTCGAGGCCGAGCAAGATGGGGGAAAGAGCCGATACGGTCAAGACGCAATTCTCCGCCAGTATATCGATATGCTGGACCCCCTATCTGAACAGCTTCTTGGTTATGCCGGTTGATGTTGCGTATCAGGCTCAGGCGCAGGCAGTCGAGTGCGCGATCCGAGATGGGAGACGGAAGAGGGGATGTTTGCTGTCTCTCTGTCAGTGCTGGACGCCATCGTGCACGGCGTCTCCGATGCTGATGGGGCGGGAGGACTGCGTGACCAGGGCGATGGATGTGTGATCCCGGGGTGCCAGTACGATCAGCCGGCCGATCTGCTCTTCAGGCAGGGCCACGGCCTTGTCGCTGACTTGGTCGTGGACGATGCGTCCGGCATGGCTGACAAGCAGCTCAGAGCCGGCACTGATGCCTTCCCGGGTGCCGAGATCGATGCCGACGATCTGATGCTGTCCAGCCTCGGTGGCATCGTTCCGGATATAGAGGATGCGACCGTTGACCGGGGTGGCGGGGTAGTTGGGCACGATATGCGTATCGATCTTGCGGGCCGGTTTGAGGCGGTCGCCGCGCGACAGCTCCTCGAACGCATGTGTGACCAGCCCACGGGCGATGCCGTTGGCCTGCGATGTGACCTCGATCTGGCCGAGGTGATTGACGAGAATGCCGATCACCTTGCCGGTGGCCGGGTCGCGAATCGGTTCGGTAGTGCGGAAGACATCGAACCGATCCCCCTGTTGAACGGGACGGTCGAACTTGAGATAGACGTGGTCGTTGGCGCCGTAATTGATGCGCTCGTCGGACGAGTCGAGGATGTAGCCGACCCCTTTCACGGCCTCCGGCCGGATAAAATCCTGACGGGTGAGGGCGGTGACCAGAAGGCTTGGATCGATCGCCGGTTCAAGGCGCTCGACCTTCTTCATATGCACTTCGGGGTGAGGGCGTACGGTGGTCAGGCCACCGCTTTTGGCCTTGGCTTGGTCAAACCAGATCTTGTTGCCGGGATAGATCAGGTCGGGGTTGGTGATGTAGAGGTTGTGCTCCCAGATCCGCATCCATTTCATCGGACTCTTGAAGAAGTAGTTGGCGATATCCCACAGGGTGTCGCCCTTTTTGACGATATAGGGTTGCGGCAGATTCGGCTTGATGTCCTTTTGGGTGACAGCGGCCGGCATGGCGAGGTTGTCTGCGACGGCGGGGGCGGAGGAGAGTGCGCATATCAGGGTAACCACCCCCAATGCGGCAACCAGAACGCGAGATTTCATATGTTCAGACCTCCGAATCCATACCTCTCGACAGATTGGCATACAGCATCGTGCCGTGCAACTTCAAGCTTGTGCCTGTGTATCGCGGCTAATGCTTGCGGTTTCCGATCCTGTCTTCCGTGCCCGCCATCACTTTTCGGATGTTGCTGCCGTGCCGGAGGAGGACCATCAGCGAGAAGAGGATATCGGCCATGACGGTGGTGTCGGAGGCGTGCAGGGCATGGGCCAGCGGGGGCAGGGAGAGCGCTGCCAGTATCGAGGCGACGGAGACGTAGCGCCCGATGGCCAGGGCCAGCAGCCATATACCGAAGGCGATGCCGGCGACCAGTGGCTGCCACGGCAGCAGTACACCGAACATGGTGGCGACCCCCTTGCCACCCCTGAACCTCAGATAGACGGGAAAGATATGGCCGAGGAAGGCTGCGCCGGCGGTCATGGCAGTCAGCAGGTCGCCGCCGAACCGCAACGCCAGCGCGACAGGCAGAGCGCCCTTGCCGATATCGGCCGCCAGCGTCATCAGGCCGAGCGCCTTGCCGCCGGTCCGCATGGTATTGGTCGCGCCGATATTACCGCTTCCGTGTTTGCGGGGGTCCTTGCCGGCCAGCCAGCGCGTAAACAGCAGCCCGAAGGGGATCGCCCCGAGCAGGTAGGCGCCGAAGACAAGCGCCATCTCCGGCATACTCAACATTCGATTCCTCCGGTATCGATCATGGGCTGATGCCTTCCGGCGGGGTGTCCGTTCATCATGGTTTCCAGTAATTTCTGCGGTAGCGGTCCAGCCGGCGCTGCAGGTGTTCGGCTCGGTGGTCCGCCACAAGCGTGGGAAGCACATCCTCCAGTGCCTCGGGTGTCCCGAACGCTGCCGGGAACGGTTCGCCGTCGACGGTGTTGTCATGCTGTAGCAGCTTCAGCTGATCCGGTGTCAGTGGCGGGGTCGGGAGAAACTGCGCGAAGGCAGCCATGGTTTTCGCCACCGGTTTCGGTATCTCCAGCAGCAGCCGACGGCGTCCCAGCGCTTGCATGAACAGCGCCAGAAGTTGTCGCAGGGTATACGTCTTCGGCCCGCCGAGCGCGTAGGTTTGCCGGTTGGTATGACGGTTGCCAATGCTGGAGACAAAGGCCCGTGCGACGTCCTCGACCCATACGGGCTGGAAGCGCGTGTCGCCGCCGATGACCGGAAGGATCAGCGGGAATGATGATAGTTTCCGGAAGCGGTTGAAGAAGGAGTCTTC
>DATFLK010000162.1:0-6603 GCA_035267815.1 Mariprofundaceae bacterium
CCGGCTTTGACTGCGATCCCGTCACGGGCGGCGATCGGCGTCCGGGCCGGTTTGCATGGAGCAGATAAGCGGCCCCCAAGTTGAAGCTGGCGCAGGGATTCAACTTTTTTGATGTGATTCGATATCGTAAAAGGAGAGAAGTAGATGAGTGACGCGGTAAAGAAAGTATTTGATATGGTGAAAGAGAACGAGGTCGAGTTTGTCGACATTCGTTTCACCGACACACGCGGTAAGTGGCAGCATGTCACATTCCCGATTTCCCAGATGAACGAGGATTCCTTCGAGGATGGTTTTGCTTTCGACGGCTCCTCGGTGGCTGGCTGGTGCGATATTAACAACTCGGATATGGCGATCATTCCGGACCCCACCTCGGCCCAGATCGATCCCTTCTTCGAGGCCTCCACGCTGGTGCTGGTTGGTTCCATCATCGATCCGACCACAGGTCAGGATTACAACCGCTGCCCGCGCAATGTCGCCAAGCGAGCGCTCGCTCACATGGCTTCGACCGGCATCGGCGATACCGTCTATTTCGGTCCCGAGCTTGAGTTCTTCATCTTCGACGATGTCCGCTACCAGAACGAGATGGGTGGCTGCGGCTACGAGGTCGATTCCTCTGAGGCGGCCTGGAATTCGAGCAAGCGCTACGAGGAGGGCAACACCGGCCACCGTCCGAAGATAAAGGGTGGCTATTTCCCCGTGCCGCCGGTCGATTCCCTGCACGAGATCCGTAACGACATGTCGCTGGTGATGGACGATCTCGGTATGGAGATGGAGTGCCATCACCATGAGGTGGCGACCGCCGGCCAGTGCGAGCTTTCCATGCGCTTCGCTACGCTGATCACCGTGGCCGACAAGGCGCAGTGGTACAAGTATGTGGTGCACAACGTTGCCGATGCGCATGGCAAGACGGCGACCTTCATGCCGAAGCCCGTATTCAACGACAACGGCACCGGCATGCATACCCACCAGTCCATCTGGAAAAGCGACAAAAACATGTTCGCCGGCGACAAGTATGCCGGCCTGAGCCAGGAAGCGCTCTGGTATATCGGCGGTATCATCAAGCACGCCAAGGCGATCAACGCCTTCAGTAATGCCAGCACCAACTCCTACAAGCGTCTGGTGCCGGGTTTTGAGGCACCGGTGATGCTGGCCTACTCCAACCGTAATCGTTCGGCCTCGATCCGTATTCCGATCGTGTCGTCCGACAAGGCCCGCCGTATCGAGGTGCGTTTCCCCGATCCGACGGCCAACCCGTACTTGGCCTTTACGGCCATGCTGATGGCGGGTCTGGACGGTATTGCCAACAAGATCGATCCAGGTGAGGCAGCCGACAAGAACCTGTACGACCTTCCGCCGGAGGAGGCTGCAGGCTTCCCGACGGTGGCCGGCTCCCTAGAGGAGGCGCTCGGCGCACTGGATGCCGACCGAGACTTCCTCAAGGCCGGCGGCGTCATGGACGATGATATGATCGACGCCTATATCGAGCTGAAAACGGAGGAGGTGAACCAGCTGAAGCTGCGTCCGCATCCGATTGAGTTCGAGCTCTACTACTCCGTCTGATTCGGAACTATCCGGGAAAAGGCCGCCTTTTCAGGCGGCCTTTTCTTTTGTGGCGATAAAGTGCTAGTTTCCAAAAACAGTTCCTAATGGCTTTCCCATAGGTAAATTCAGGATTTTTTTAAATTGAGGTGCTTTTATGATTGAGATTGCTGTCAAGGCGGGTAATGCACACAAGCAGCGTGATGATGCGGTCATTCTGCCGCTTCTTGCCGGACGCCGATTGACCGCTTCGGGGCAGGAATTGCCTGCGGAGACGGGCAAGACATTGAAGGCTTATCTGAGAAAGTTTGACCATATGGGCGAGTTCGGTGATATCGGTATGCTTTATGATGTCGAAGGGATGTTCACGCAGCGCCTCGTACTGGCCGGTGCAGGTGAAGAGAAGAAGCTGACGCTACAGCACCTGCGTCGTTTGGCATCCAAGGTCGCCCGTCACCTCAACAAGAGCGGCGCCAAGCAGATCTCCTTCTATCTTCCCGAACTCAATGTGCGCGGCGCATCGCTGGCCGACAAGGTTCAGGCGGTGGCTGAAGGAATCTGGCTTGGCCTTTATGCCTTCGACAAGTATCAGAAGAGGGACGAAGAGAGTAAACGGGCACTGCGCAGCGTGACGTTGATGGTGCCTTCCCGGCGTGATCTTGAGGCGGCTGAGGCAGCGGTGGCTCGGGCCAGAGGCGTGGCTGCCGGCGTCAATTTCGCCCGCGACCTAGGCAATGAGCCGGGGAATGTCTGCACACCCGAGTTCCTGGGCGAGCAGGCAAAATCGCTGAAACACCGCAAGCTGAAAGTGACCGTTATGAACAAGGCTGAGATCGAGAAGGCCGGATTCAAGGGGCTTCTGGCTGTGAACCAAGGCTCATCCAAAGAGCCCCGCTTCATCGTGCTGCATTACCAGGGTGGCAGCAAAGAGGATGCACCGGTGGCACTGGTCGGCAAGGGTCTGACCTTCGATGCCGGCGGCATCTCCATTAAGCCGGCTGCGCAGATGGACGAGATGAAATTCGATATGTGCGGATCCGCCGCCGTATTGGGGATCTTCCGCACGGCGGTCGAGCTTGATCTGCCGGTCAATCTTCTCGGCGTGATTGCCTCTACCGAAAACCTGTTGGGCGCCTCCGCCTACAAGCCGGGCGATATCATTACCTCCTACAAGGGGATCACCATCGAGGTGCTGAACACCGACGCCGAGGGACGCATCATTCTCGCCGATGCACTGGCTTATGCGGCTGAGCAGAAGCCGGCCGAGATCATCGACTTCGCCACACTGACCGGTGCGTGCGTGATCGCGCTGGGGTCGCAGGCGACTGGGCTTGTGGGTACAAACGAGGCTGGCATGAAGGCGCTGAGAGTTGCCGGTGATCACACCTATGACCGCGTCTGGCAGCTGCCGCTTTATGAGGAGTACCAGGAGCAGATCAAAAGCGAGATTGCTGATATCAAAAATGTCGGCGGACGTGAGGCTGGCACCATTACGGCCGCCTGCTTCCTCTCCCGGTTTGTCGACGAACTGCCGTGGATGCATCTCGATATCGCCGGCACGGCCTGGGATATGAAGGGGAGCGATCTGGCGGCCAAGGGGGCGACGGGTGCAGGCGTGCGCCTAGTGCTGGATTATCTGTCGCGCCGCGCCTGAGGACATCGTATCAGCATGCCCGGTCGTCCGGCTGTAACAATGTGGAGATGGAGCGTTCTGTGGACGCTCCTTTTCCTTGCGGGGGTTGTCCCGATACTGCATTACAACCACGCATGGTTTCTGTGGCTCAACGGCTTGCACGGTCGTCCCGGGGATGTCCTATTCGGTGTCGTTACCGGTCTGGGTGACGGTTTGGTAGTAGCGCTGCTCTGCTCCTGCGTCATGATGTGGCGCTTCCGCGCCGGGGTGGCCGGCATGCTGGCCTTCATCGTCTCCGGCCTGCTCGGCCAGTTGCTTAAACGCCTGTTTGATATGCCGCGCCCGGCTGCCGTGTTCGAGCATGTGCATGTGCTGGGGGAGAGGCTCTATTCGCACAGTTTCCCCTCCGGACATGCGACGTCGGACGGTGTCATGGTGCTCCTCTCCCTGTTATTGTGGGAAGGCAGGGGCTGGCGCGCCTGGCTTGGCGCCGCCCTTTTTATCTTGGCCGCCTATGGCCGCATCTATGTCGGGGCCCATTTCCCGCTGGATGTATGGGTGGGGCTCTGGCTTGGTATGATCACCATGTGGTTCTGCTGGCGCTGGGTGCAGGCACGCCCGCAGCGTCCGTGGGAGCACTCCCCGTGGGTGTTCAGAATCGCCGGGCTTATTCTGCTTATCGAAGCGGCCGTGCTGGGGCTGGGATATGCCATCCAGCCGTCCACGGCGGCTATTCTCTGCCTGCTGTTGCCGTTGGGAGCACTGGCATGGCTGCTGCATCGCTGGAGGGATATTGGAAACCAGGGTCTACTTTGAGCGGCTCGATGAGCCGGACCGCGTCGAGGGAATCGCCCGGTTGCTGTTAAGGCGCAACCGCCTGACGCCGCATGTGCTGATTCTCTGTCCGGATGCCACCTTCGCCGCCAGCCTCGACGAACGGCTCTGGACCATTCATCCCGAATCCTTCCTAGCACACGGTATGGCGGGTGCTGATGTCGAAGAGAATGCCGCACACCCGATCCTTCTGTCGATGGATATCTGCCGGGACAATGCGCCAGAGGTGTTGATCAACGGGGGGCTGGAGGTGCCGCCCGATCTGACCGGCTTTGCGACCGTGGTCGATTTCGTCGATGCTTGGGATGAGCCGCTGCTGACCGCTTCGCGCGAACGCTTCCGTACCTACCGTCAGCTCGGGATGGAGCCCCAGTATCTGGGCAAAAAGTAGGCTGGCCCTTTCCCTGCAGCCGAGCGTTGCGTAGTATGGTCCCATGGCGGATGACGGACCCGAGATGGAGAAAGTTCTGGAAAACTTGGACCACCTTTTGAACGAAGGCGAAGCCGGTTTTGATTCATCGGAACCCTTGGACGGGGAGGGTCGACAGCAGCAGACTGCCGATGCCGCTTCTCCGCGCCGTATGGTGTTGACCGAGGAGATGCTGGTCGAGGTGCCCGAAGAGGATGTTTCACCCGAGGCGCCGGGGGACTCGTCCGCCGGTTCCAGCGAGTCTCCGGAGGAGACACAGGCTGGGCAGGTTCCCCCCGTCGAGGGTGCCTCCGCAGAGGATGAGCCGGAGGAGGATGCCGGCACGGATCAGGGTGAATCGGAGTCGGCGGTTGAGACTCCATCGCCGGAGGCTACGATTCAGCAGGACGATCAGGCTCCCGAACAGACGCTCGACGTCGATGTGCTGTTCGGCGTGATGGAGCAGGTCTCCGCCGATATCACCGCGCGTATTGGCGAGGCGCTTCCGGGGATGATCGAGGAGGCCCTGAACCGGCACCTCTCGGGCCTGAAGAACGATCGCCACGACCATTAAGTTGATACCTGTAAAGGACACTGCATGACCAGTCAAAGCCCCGAGTTTGCCAAGACCTATGATCCCGCGGCGGTGGAGCCTGCCGTCGGCGAACAGTGGCTAGATTCCGATGCTTTTGCGCCGGCCTCGGGGGATGACTCCTACTGCATCGTCATTCCGCCGCCGAACGTCACCGGCTCGCTGCATATGGGACATGCCTTCTCCTATACCTTGCAGGATATCCTGATCCGCTGGCAGCGGATGTCCGGCAAGTCGACATTGTGGCAGCCAGGCACCGATCATGCCGGCATTGCCACCCAGATGGTGGTGGAGCGCCTGCTGGACAAGGAGGGGAAGCACCGCCGCGATCTCGGCCGCGAGCGTTTCCTGGAGCGTGTCTGGGCCTGGAAGGAGGAGTCCGGCGGCGCCATCGTTGATCAGCTTAAACGTCTGGGCGCCTCCTGTGACTGGTCTCGCGAGCGTTTCACGCTCGACGAGGGGCTCTCGGAGGCGGTGCGCGAGGTCTTTGTGCGCCTCTTTGAGGAGGGGCTGATCTACCGTGGCAAGCGGCTGGTGAACTGGGATCCGGTGCTGGAGACGGCGGTCTCCGATCTGGAGGTGACGCACGAGGAGGAGGAGGGGCACCTCTGGCACATGTGCTACCCGCTCGAGGATGCTGCCGATGAGCATATTATCGTCGCCACGACCCGCCCCGAGACGATGCTCGGCGACAGCGCCGTGGCGGTTCACCCCGAAGACGAACGTTACAAGCACCTGGTAGGACGCAGAATCAAACTGCCTCTGACCGACCGTACGATTCCGGTCATCGCCGACGACTATGTCGCCCCCGAGTTCGGTACGGGCTGCGTGAAGATCACGCCGGCGCACGACTTCAACGACTACGAGGTCGGCAAGCGGCACGATCTGCCACTGATCAACGTCCTTGATCCGCGTGCCCATATGCTCAGCGATGATGTCATCCCGGAGAAGTATCGCGGTATGGAGCGCTACGAGGCGCGCGAGCATGTTGTCGCCGATCTCGACGCCGAGGGGCTGTTGCACAAGATCGAGCCGCACACGCACCAGGTTGGGCGCGGCGACCGTTCGCACGCCGTGCTCGAGCCCTACCTGACCGATCAGTGGTATGTCGATATCAAGCCGTTGGCCGAACCCGCCATCCAGGCGGTCGAGGAGGGGCGCATCCGTTTCGTACCCCAGCACTGGGAGAAGACCTACTTTGAGTGGATGCGCAATATTCAGGACTGGTGCATCTCCCGGCAGCTTTGGTGGGGGCACCGTATCCCGGCCTGGTTCTGCGAGGATTGCGACCACATCACTGTGGCACGCGAGACACCCGACTGCTGCGGTGGTTGCGGCTCCGTGAAGATCCGTCAGGACGAGGATGTGCTGGATACCTGGTTCTCCTCCGGCCTGTGGCCCTTCTCCACACTTGGCTGGCCGCAGCAGACCGATGAACTGGCACGCTTCTACCCCACCAACGTGCTGGTGACCGGCTTCGACATCATCTTCTTCTGGGTTGCCCGCATGATCATGATGGGGCTGAAGTTCGCCGGCGACGTGCCGTTCCGCGACGTCTACATCCATGCCCTGATCCGCGATGCCTCGGGCCAGAAG
>DATFLK010000163.1:0-10175 GCA_035267815.1 Mariprofundaceae bacterium
CAGCCCTTAACGGTACGGCGCATCAGCGGCGATATTGTCGGCGATCTGGCGCTCGTAACGATCACCCACTTCCAGCAGCATATCCTTGGTATACACAAGGCTCGCCCGGTCCTCCGAGGCGAACTCGAACACCTGCGTCTCGACGATGGCATCGACCGGACACGCTTCCTGACAGAGGCCACAATAGATGCATTTGGTCATGTCGATGTCGTAGAGGGTCGTACGACGGGTACCGTCGTCACGCTCTTCCGACTCGATAGTAATAGCTAACGCCGGACAGACCACCTCGCACAACTTGCAGGCGATGCAGCGCTCTTCGCCGCTGGCATAGCGGCGCAGCGCATGCAGGCCACGGAACCGCGGAGAAAGAGGCGTACGCTCCTCCGGATACTCGACGGTAATCTTCTTTTTGAAGAGGTACCTACCCGTCAACATCAGGCCCCGGACCAGTTCGGTCAGCAGCCAGGTTCGGACAGTGCGCTTCAACAGACTCACGACATCCCTCCTATGGCCGCCAGAACCCAATGACCTGGGAGATTCCCGGCGTATACATGGCAAAACCGATCACCGCCACCCAAGCCAACGTCCAGGGCAGGAAAACCTTCCAGCCCAACCGCATCAGCTGATCGTAACGATAGCGCGGAAAGGTGGCGCGGAACCAGATAAAGACGAAAATCAGAAATGCCGTCTTGCCCAGCAGCCAGAACGTTCCGGGAATAAAATCGAGTGCCGGGATCGGCGCATACCAGCCGCCCATGAACATGATGCTGGTCATCAGGCTGATCAGAATCATGGCCATGTATTCGGCCAAAGAGAATGTGGCGAACCACATACCCGAGTATTCCACGAAGAAGCCGGCCACCAGCTCGGACTCGCCCTCAGGAAGATCGAACGGTGATCGGTTGGATTCCGCTACGCCGGAGATGAAGTAGATGATGAACATCGGGAACAGCGGAATCCAGTACCAGTGCCAGAAACCGCCGCTCTGGGCCCGTACGATATCGGCCAGATTCAGGCTGCCGGAAAGCATCAACACACAGACGATGGCAAACCCCATAGCGATCTCGTAGGAAACCATCTGGCAGGTGGAGCGGATCGCACCTAGAAAAGCATATTTGGAGTTGGAGGCCCAACCGGCCATCAGGATACCGTAGATGCCGAGGCTGGAGATCGCCATGACGTAAAGCACCCCGACATTCATGTTGGAGATCGCCATGACATGGACCTCGTCCCACAAACCATTCAGCGTCGTCTCACCAAACGGAATAACGGCGAAGGCGGCCAACACCGGAACCAGTGCGATCACGGGTGCGGCCACGAACAGGAACTTGTTGGCCGTGGTCGGGATGATCGTCTCCTTCAGTATCGCCTTGATACCGTCAGCGATCGGCTGCAACAGGCCGGCAGGACCCACGCGGTTACATCCCTTGCGAATCTGGATCCATCCGATGATGCGACGCTCCGCATAGGTGATGTAGGCGACCGACAGTGCCACTGTCACAGCAATGACAAGAATCTCGAGCGTCCAGATGCCCCCTGTCTTGGCCATGTCCAGCCAGTTCATCCGGTACCTCCCCGCAACTCGACCACGCTCTCATCCGAGAGGTCCCCGGCCACGCCGCGCTTGGCCACGAAGAGTACGCCGGGCGATACATCCAGCCGCGTTCCAACATGATAGCGATGCTCGCCCCGGGACGAGACGATCGTTAGTTCACCCTCTTCAAGGCCCGCCTCGCGCAGGGTGTCGGGATGCACCAGCACGTCATCCAGCGCGTGCAGCCTGCCAGCATTGGCGAGCAGATCACTTGCACGGGCCCAGATTCCTTCGCGATAGACAGAGTAACGGCTGACCACATCCAGCTTGCCCGACTGGCTGGTCGATTTGGCAGGCATATAGACCGCCTTCGGATTGCGCCTCGTCGGCATCATGTAGGCATCCACCTCGTCCGCCTCCCAGAATCCGGAAAGATCGGGCAGGAAGCGTTTCACGGCCGTACGCAACTCATCCATATCGACAGCGGGCACCTCGACACCGAGTGCTTGGACGAGGCGCATCATCACCTTCCACAGCGGACGTTCGGTCCCCAGCGACTTCAACGGCTGAGTCGCCACGCGCACGCGCCCCTCCATATTGATGAAGCTCCCCTCCACTTCGGAGTAGGCGGCAGACGGCAGCATCACCTCAGCCATATCGCTGATCTCTCCCCGGATGGCACCGACCTGTACCAGCGGCACCTTGGCCATCGCCTCCTTGGCGTGCGACGGGAACAGCCCGTCACCGACCGGGTCGCTGCCGATCAGCAACAGGGCATCGAGTTCTCCATTGGCGGCCGCATCGAACAGCTCTCCGGCACCGACGCGCACATCGCCGAAAATGGCCGAGAGTGCCTGGGCATTCATTCCCTCGGGCACAAGGTTGCGTCCGTCACGCCCCTCTTCGGCATGCCCGCAACCGCGCATCAGCAGATCAAGCCCGGCGATCAGGGCCGCCGCATCGGGATGCGAACGGATCTCCTCACCGACAAGCAGCGAACAACTATCGGCCATCAGGGCATCGGCCAGTGCCTTGCCGGCCTCATGGCGACCTTCTACCTGCTCCATCCATTCCACCATACCGGCGGCGGGCTTGCCGAGGTCCATTACCTGCTGCATGGCACGGGCGATCACGGCCGGCCAATCGCTCGGACGAATCAGAAGATCATGTGTCGGCGCGGCGTTGGTACGATAGTTCATCGCACCGATACGGGTCACAGGCTTGTCCGCCCGCAAACGCTTGCGCAGCCGCTGCATCACAAGCGGCAGCCGCTGACGCAGATCCGATCCCAGAATCACCACCTCATCGGCATCCTCGATCTGTTGCGTGGTCTGGGCAAAGCCCTCCTCGAAGGCGAACGGCCGCATATCGCGCCGGTGAAGGTCGAAAGCCACCCGTGCTTCCGGGAAAAGCGCATCACGCATCAGGCGAATGGCGGCAATGCCCTCAACACTCCAGAACGGGGAGAAGACAATCCCGACGCGCTTGCCGGTCAGCAGCTCGGCCGCACGTGCCATCACCTCGTCCCAGTCTGCGGCGATCATCTCGCCGGACTCACGCATCATCGGCTGCAGGATACGACGGTCGGAACGGAAAGCATCGTAGACATAGCGACCACGGTCGCACAGCCACGGTTCCGGGCTGCCCTTAACCGGCTGGATGCGAATGACCTCCTCGCCGCGCGACTCAATCGCGATATCGCACCCCTGCGGACACTGCGTACAGGTGGATTTATGGGAGGTCAGTTCCCACGGCCTGGCCACATCGTGCGAAGGACCGTCCAGCAGTGCGCCGACCGGACAGATATCGGCAAGATTGCCGGAGAGCTCAGAGCTGAGGCACTCATCGACGATACCGGCAATACTCATACGGTCACCACGATTGAGCACGCCCATATCACCGGTACCGGCGACCTCGTCGGCAAAGCGGACACAACGTGTGCAGTGGATACAGCGCGTCATGCAGGTGGTGATAAACGGTCCAAGCTCGTAGTCCTCGGCAGCACGCTTGTTCTCCGCATAGCGCCCACGGGAGGCACCATAATCCATGGCATAATCCTGCAGCTTGCAGTCGCCACCCTGATCGCATACCGGACAGTCGAGGGGATGGTTGATGAGCAGGTACTCCATGACCATCTTGCGGTCCTGCTGCACATCCTCCGTCTGCGTATACACCTTCATCCCTTCGGAGATCGGTGTGCAGCAGGAGGCGGCGGGCTTGTTCCATCCCTCCACATGCACCAGGCACATACGGCAGTTTGCCGCCACGGAAAGCTCGGGGTGATAACAAAAGTAGGGAACATCCACGCCGCTCTGCTGGCACGCCTCCAGAATGCTCGTCCCGGCCGGGGCCGTCACTTCCTCATCGTTGATAAACAGAGTGGTCATGCTGCGTTCTCCACAATACCGGCGCGCACCTCTTCCGGAAAATGCTTGATCACTGAGAGCACGGGGGCGGCAGCACCGTCAGCCAGCGCACAGATTGTCCGTCCGGCCATATGAACCGCCGCATCATGCAGCACCTCGATATCGCCGGGATGGCCCTGACCACACTGGATACGGCCCAACACACGATCCATCCAACCGGTCCCCTCACGGCAGGGCGTGCACTGACCGCAGGATTCGTGCGCATAGAAGTGCGCCAGCCGCTTAGCAACCGCCAGAACATCGGCCGTCTCATCCATCACGATAATAGCACCGGAGCCGAGCATAGTCCCCGCCTTGGCCAGAGCATCGAAGGTGAGCGGAATCTCGTAGTGCTCCGGCATCAGCCACGGTGCGGACGAACCGCCGGGGATGACCGCCTTGGGCACACTGCCGTGCTGCAACCCACCACAATACTCCTCGATCAGGGTTTTCAGCGGCGTGCCCAACGGCACCTCGTAGTTACCTGGCTTGTTGACCTGGCCGGAGACGGAGAAAATCTTCATGCCGGTGTTGTTGTCGACACCGATACCGGCATGCCATTCGCCACCGTGCTCGAGAATCGCCGGAACAGTCGCCAGCGTCTCGACGTTGTTGACCACGGTCGGACACTGATAGAAGCCCTCCACGGCTGGAAACGGCGGTTTGAATCTGGGTCGTCCGGCCCGACCTTCGAGCGACTCGATCAGGGCTGTCTCCTCGCCGCAGATATAGGCCCCGGCACCACGATGCACCGTCAGGTCCATGCTGAAATCGGTACCAAGAATATGTTCGCCGAGCAGATTGGCCTCATAGGCCTCGCGAATCGCCTCGTTGACGACTTCCGCCTCATGCTTGAACTCGCCACGGATGTAGATATAGGCATCGCGCACATCTAGTGCAAACCCGGCCATGATCATCCCTTCGATCAGCAGATGTGGGTCGAAACGCATGATATCACGATCCTTGAACGTCCCCGGCTCACCCTCGTCCGCGTTGCAGAGCAGATAGGTGGGCTTGCCCGTATTACGGGGCACAAACGACCATTTCAGGCCGGTCGGGAAGCCGGCCCCACCGCGCCCGCGGATACCGGATGCCTTGACCTCGGCCACGATCTTGTCGGGCTCGAATTCATTGAGCACCGCCGGAAGGAAGGCGTAGGCACCATGCTGGCGCGCCACCTCTAGACGATGCACATCCGGAATATGGATGCGGTCGAAACAGATGGCCTTGACCTGGGAGGGATCAGACGGAATCACTTATCGACCTCCTTGCCGCCACGCGCCTTCTCGATCACCGCATCCAGATGCGCTGCATCGACTCGTTCATGATAAACATTATTGATCTGCACAACCGGCGCCCCGCCACAGGCCCCGGCACACTCCACCTCGGTGACCGTGAACATGCCGTCAGCACTGGTCCCGCCCACCTTGATATCAAGCGTATCGCACAGGTGGCGCACCAGATCGTTGGCGCCGTTGAGCATACAGGAGGCGTTGGTACAAACCTCCAGCAGATAGTTGCCGCAGGGCTGCTCCCGAAACATGGTATAGAAGGTCACCACCTCGCGCACGGCCATCAGGTGCAATCCCAGCGTATCGGCCACGAGCTGCTGCACATCCCGGGAGAGGTATCCGAAATCATCCTGCGCCATATGCAGCACCGGCAGTAGCGCCGAACGCGGGTACGGATAACGCTCCACCAGCACCTTGATCTCCTCCAGGCGCGCCTCGGCAAACTGTGGCGACTCGACCGCAGCACTCATCGATCCACCTCCCCGAACACGATGTCCTGGGTTCCGATAATGGTCACGACATCAGCAATCATATGACCACGGCACATGTAATCGAGCGCCTCCAGATGGGCAAAGCCCGGCGCACGCACCTTCATGCGGTACGGCTTGTTGGAACCGTCGGCGACCACATAGACCCCGAACTCGCCCTTCGGATGCTCCACGGCGGCATACATTTCACCCGCCGGCACATGAAAACCCTCCGAATAGTACTTGAAATGGTGGATCAGGGCCTCCATATCAGCCTTCATCTCACCTCTGGGCGGATTGGTCAGCTTGTAATCGTCCACCTTGACCGGACCCGGATTCTCGGCCAGCCATGCGGCACACTGCCTGATGATCTCGTTAGACTGGCGCATCTCCTCGACACGCACCAGATAGCGGTCATAGCAATCGCCATTGGTGCCGATCGGAATCTCGAAATCGACCCTGTCGTAAGCATCATACGGCTGCGTCTTGCGCAGATCCCAGGCCACACCCGAACCGCGGAGCATCGGACCGGTGAATCCCCAGTCCAGCGCCCCCTGCTTGTCCACCACACCGACATCCACCGTACGCTGTTTCCAGATACGGTTCTCCGTCAGCAGAGTCTCATACTCGTCGACATAGCCCGGAAAACGTTCGGTGAAGGCGACAATCTTCTCCAGCAATCCGGCCGGAAGTTCCTGACTGACGCCACCGGGACGGAAATAGGCCGCATGCATGCGCGCACCGCTGACTGCCTCGTAGAAATCGAAGATATCCTCACGCTCGCGGAAGCAGTAGAGAAACACCGTCATGGCGCCGATATCCAACGCATGCGCTCCCAACCACAGGCAGTGGTTCAGGATGCGCGTCAATTCGGCGAACATCACACGGATGTACTGCGCCCGCTCCGGCGGCGTAATCCCCAGCAACCTCTCCACCGCCAGCGCGTAGGCATGCTCGTTGGCCATCATCGAGACATAGTCGAACCGGTCGAAGTAGGGGACGTTCTGAAGATAGGTCTTGTATTCGAAGAGTTTCTCGGTACCCCGATGCAGCAGACCGATATGGGGATCGGCACGCTCAACCACCTCGCCGTCCAGCTCCAGCACGAGGCGCAACACGCCGTGCGCACTCGGGTGCTGCGGTCCGAAGTTCATCGTATAGTTCTGAATCTCAGCCACGATCAACCCCCGGCCATGCTCTCGGTATCAGGACGCGATTCTCCAACGAATTGGGACGATAGACACAGCGCCACTGCGCATCATCGAAGAAGAGCTCCACGCGCCCAACCAGCGGAAAGTCCTTGCAAAGCGGATGCCCTTCAAAACCGTAATCGGTCAGCAGGCGACGAAGATCAGGGTGATGATTGAAGATGATACCGTACATATCGAACGCTTCGCGCTCGAACCAGTTGGCTGTCGGCCACACCTCGACCACCGATTCGATCAGTTCGCGCTCGTCCACGGCCACCTTCAGGCGCAAACGCCTGTTATCGTCCACGGAGAGCAGGTGATACACAACCCGGAAGCGCTTGCCGCCGTCGTAGCCGGGATACTCCGACATATCGACACCGCACAGGTCGATCAGCTGCTGGTAGCCCTGCTGTTTCAGATAGTGACACACCTCGACAATCGCATCGCATGCCACCGTCACCGTCGGCATATCGACCCCGTCGGCAACCGCAAGCACCTGGCCATCAAAGCGCTCGCGCAGACCGGCAATCTCCGGCCGCAATGTTTCCATGTTGTCGTCCCGCGCTACCTGCTCAGCCATGTCGCCTACCGTGCAATCGTATTGGTTCGTTTGATTTTTTCCTGCAGCTGGATAATGCCGTAGAGCAGCGCCTCGGCTGTCGGAGGGCAACCCGGCACATAGATATCCACAGGGACGATGCGATCACAGCCGCGCGTGATCGCATAGGAGTAGTGATAATAGCCACCACCATTGGCACAGGAACCCATGGAGATCACCCAGCGGGGCTCAGACATCTGGTCGTACACCTTTCTGAGCGCCGGGGCCATCTTGTTCACCAGTGTACCGGCCACGATCATCACATCGGATTGGCGGGGGCTTGGACGGAACACGACGCCGAAACGGTCCAGATCATAGCGGGCAGCGCCGGCATGCATCATCTCGACCGCACAACAGGCCAGCCCGAAGGTCATCGGCCACAACGAACCTGTTCGGGCCCAGTTGATCACCTTGTCGGCCGTCGTGGTCACGAAACCTTTTTCAAGGACGCCTTCTATTCCCATTGCAAGGCCCCCTTCTTCCATGCATAAACATAACCCACCAGCAACACCACCAGAAACAGCATCATCTCGACCAGGCCGAACAGACCGATGGAATCAAGCACCACCGCCCAAGGGAACATAAACGCCGTCTCGACATCGAAGACGACAAACAGGATGGCGACCAGATAGAAGCGGACATCAAACTGCATGCGCGCATCCTCGAACGCCTCGAAACCGCACTCATAGGCAGAAAGCTTCTCTGGATCCGGCTTCTGAGGGGCCACTAACACACTCAATGCGAGGGGGACCACACCCATCAGAAGAGCCACGAGTATAAAGATGAAAATCGGCACATATTCCGTGGCCAAGTAACTGGCGCCCATCCACTCTCCCCTTTTGTATGGAAATCCGGCCGGAAGGATACCCGATCCATGACAGAAATCACAGATATAGCCGTATGGCTATCACCGGCCGGCCAAATATGTCAAGAATAACAATCCTCTACATATTTTGCGGCTAAAACTGGTGGAGGCGGCGGGAGTCGAACCCGCGTCCGGAAACCATCAGCCTATGGATCTACATGTTTAGTCCGCTCTCAAAGCGCCCTGAAGCAGCCGAACGGACAAGGCAGCCACAGGGCCGGTTCGTTGATGTTTAACCCACAGTGCCACGAGCCTCCAACACTATGAGCGATCCCGTCTAAATGACCCCTGCTACCCAAACGACGGGCAACTCAGGCGAGGGGTAACTTACGCAGCGTAAGCTAGTTCTACGTCGTCGTTGGCAGTTAATGCCGTTGGCCTTTTTAACGAGAGTGCCATCCCGACATGCACCATAGGGGTCAGTATCTCCGTCGAAACCGGACGCCCCCATGCATATACATCATACCCGCATCCGAGCTTTTGGCAACCCTCCGCAACATACTTTTTGACAGCATACAGCGGCTGAACGCATGCTGCGTCATCACGCCATACCGAAGGAGGCTCGGAGTTGGCCACACATCCAAAGACTCGGAAGATCTTTCTTGTCGGCCCCATGGGGGCAGGGAAATCGACCATCGGACATCTCCTCTCCAAGCGGTTAAAAAGACCGTTCACAGACATGGACGAGATGATCGTCGAGCGCACCGGGCGCAGCATCCCGGAGATCTTCGCACAGGATGGCGAATCCGCCTTCAGGGAGATCGAATCGGCTGTACTGGACGAGCTATGCGCCTCGGCGGAGGGCGACATCATCGCCACCGGCGGCGGCGCCATCCTCGCCGAAACCAACCGGAAACGGATGCAGTCCAACGGGCTTGTCGTCTGGCTGGATGTGTCGCCGGAGACGGCCGCCCGACGCATCACCGGGGACGCCAACCGCCCGCTTCTGCACGGCGTCGACGCACAGGAGAAGGCTCGGCAACTCGATCTTCAGCGTCGCCCGCTCTATGCCTCCATCTCCGACATCCATGTGGAGACCGACCGGTTCGAACCGGAGCAGGCCGTCGATTTGATTTTGAGCGAGGGGGATGACCCCTACCGGTAGCGTTTCAAATGGCGCAGGCGGCGCCAAATCTCGGGACGGAAATACTCGACCACCAGTGCACGCGTACCGGACGGCGACTTGAGTACTGAGCGTCTGGCCCAGCACGCCTCGCTGGCATCGACCTCTTTGCCAATTCTGGCGATACTCAGATCGGAGCGTGACAGCGAAAGGCCTCGATCGATCAGGAGGTCGCCCAGGGGGCGCTTCCCCTCCTGTAGCGTCTCCATCAGCTCAGCCGGTACGCCGTCGAGCGGCAGAATCGATTCGGCGTCGATCATGGTCGCACTGCGATGGCGCAGCCCCACCCGACGACGCAGGCTCGGCGTCTGCGTATCACACTGAAGCAGCCGCGCCTCGCCGTCGCTGCAACGATCCACAAACTGCTCGCGCACCTCGACCGAGAGATGCATGCCGTAGTGGCGCGCCAGAAAACGGGTCAGGGAAGCGGCCACACCCAGCACGGCGGCCATATCGGCCGATGCTCCCTCGGTCTGCGCCGACCACTGCCGCGCCGGCACCCACTCCTGTTCTGATAACGGTGGAAATAACACCGGCGCATCATGGGCCCTGAACAGGCTAGGTCAAGAGGCTGCTTCGGCCCAGCTACAAGGTCGCCATCAGCGCTTGAAGTTTTCCACTTTTTGCGGCCGAATCCGACATATGCGCCTGTTCAGACTCTACACGGAGGCCCCTCTCCAAACCGGTCAGATGACCCGACT
>DATFLK010000164.1:0-3254 GCA_035267815.1 Mariprofundaceae bacterium
GAAGAAGACCGCCATCAGCCCGTCATTGATCCAGAGCAGCAGGGGCTTGGCTAGCTGCAGCGGCCCGATGCGGATCTCCACCGGCATGTCGATCAGCAAGTTGTAGAGGTGTGCCAATGGTGAATTCGCCACGATCAGCGCCAGCAGGGCCACGCCGACCAGCACGATGCCGCTGGCCGATTCGAACTTCAGAAAGTCGCGAATGGATTCCAGCATCTCAGAGTGCCCTGTCCCAGCCCGTACCATACATACCCAACAGCATAACCCAGCCGCTCTGCAGCGGCAAAAGGCGGCGACAGGGCCAGGCCGCAACGGGTTGGCGCAGCTTCCGGAGTGTGGTGGAATGAACACTGCTAGTGTGACGCTTTGTCGATCCAGGGAGGCATATGTCCATGTCCAGCCTTGTCAGAACCACCGCGCTTCTGCTCTTTGTCATCGCGATTGCACCGCTCCGCGCATGGGCGGCTTCTGGCGATATCAACTGGAACCAGTCGGCCGAAGAGCTGATACAGGCGGAGCAATCCCCGGCTAGGAAGGCGCCGCCCGAGCCGGCCTCCCCCCATGAGCTTTTTCTCCGCGGGCTCGACCACTACCAGCGCGCCTCGACCCGGAAGGATTACGACAAGGCGGTCAAGCTGTGGCTGAAAGCGGCAAAGATGGGCGATCTCGACGCTCAGTCGAGCCTCGGCTATCTCTACCACACCGGCAAGGGCGTCACCCGCAACGAGCGCACAGCCGCCATGTGGTATCACAAGGCCGCGCAACATGGCGCGGCCGATGCCCAGAGCAACCTCGGCGTCATGTACTACAAGGGGACAGGGGTACCGCAGAACAACGTACGCGCCATGGTCTGGCTGATGCGCGCCAAGCGGAACGGATTCAAACGCGCCGAGGGCATGCTGAACTATATCGAGGGCGCCTCCAGCCCGGACGAGATCGCCAGGGCACAGAAGATCGCCACCGCGCAACCGAAGGGGCAATAGCAGGAGACCTGCCCCCCCACGCAGCCGGCAACCCGAACCCAACAAACAGGCCCAGTTGGCGGCTTTGCATCGTTAACCGGGGGGCTCAGCCCCCGTCGACATGCTTGCGGCCGGTCCACATGGCGCGCGGCAGGTTCTCGCGGTGCAGCAGGCTGGAGAGGGCCACGCCGCCCAGGTGCAACACGATCAGCAGCAGCATGAAGTTTACCGTGGCCTCGTGCGCCTCCTCCCAGAGCTCGTCTTCCTCTCCGCCGAGGGTACCGTGATGCTCGTATTCCTCTTGCTCCCAGCTATCGGCCCGGGCGACGGGAATGACCGGCGTGTGCGAGGCTGCAGCCAGCGGCCCTTTGCCCTCGGCCTGATAGGCCTTCAGGCCCGTCCAGCTCACGGCGATCAGGCTGACCAGCATCAATATGACCATGATGCCGCCGGCCGGGTTGTGGCCCAGGTATCGCCTGGGCGAACCTGAAAACAGATCCTTGATGTAAGCGAGAATGGCCGAAGGTGTGAAGACGAAATCGGAAAAGCGGGCATACCGACTGCCGATGAAGCCCCAGACAATCCGGAAGACGAGCAGTGCGATGATCGCGTAGCCGGACCAGGCATGCAGCACCTCGCCGACACCACCGTGCTCCGCCCCCTCGCTAGAGATATAAGCGATGACGAAACAGGCGACCAACGCCCAGTGGAACAGGCGTACGCCGATGTCCCATACCTTGATCGTGTTCGTAGCAGTCATATCTACCTCCTGCGAGCTGGACATGACCTTAATTTACAGATGGTTAATTAAACGAAACTGAACGCAAGAAGGCTTCCGACGGAATCCGGCCAACAACGGACATTCAAAATCAATTAGTGCATATTCCTTGTGAGTGGCCCAATATCTACACAGATCGCATAGAGTTAGTAATATTGGAGCATGCACTTGGTATTTAGGCATACGATAATGTTTACCCTTTGTTTGACATGTATGGCCGCTTTCTCCTCGCTGGCAACTGCTTCTTCCAACAACAAATATCTGGCAACCCTACTAAAACGCAGTGACACCCATAAATTATATAAAAAGCCGGAGTGGTTGGCACTGCTTCACTATCACCATTCTGCGATAAGCGGGTTTCACAGCCAAGCAATCAGCCGAAATTTTTTTCTTTCAGAAGATGGACGCAGAAGTCCCCGGAAAGAGCTGAAAGCCACGCTGGTTTCACTATTCTCCGGCAACAACGACGACGACGACACCTCAACCCAGTGCCGGTTTCCCTTGCGGTACCACTGGCTGAAGTCGGAGCTCTCCATCGATTCCGACAGGCTTCCGAAGATGTCCTGTAATAAGTTCCTGCATTGGCGCCAGAAAATCGATCCGGCTTCCGTCACATTGGTGTTCCCGAGTGAATATATGAATGCCCCCTCCTCGATATTCGGCCATACGCTCCTGAGATTCGATCCGGCACAAAAGACCCGATCCACCCTTCTCTCATACTCAGTAAGCTTCGCTGCCATGATCCCGAAAGGGACAAGCGGCTCAGAGTACCTCCTTGGTGGCGTTGATGGAAAATTCCCCGGACGCTTCCAAACCAAACCGTATTACCAGAAGGTCAAGGAGTACGGCAAAATTGAAAACCGGGATATATGGGAATACCGCTTAAACCTGAGTAAGCTGGAGGTCGACCGACTCCTTATGCATCTGTGGGAGATCAGGGGGATCGATTTCGAGTATTATTTCTCGGACGAAAACTGCTCCTATCGCCTCATGGAACTCCTCGAGATAGTCCGCCCGGAAAGCCGTCTAACGGAAAAGTTCCCACTTTATGTCATCCCCTCCGAAACGATTCGGGAGATTATCGCCAAGGGGTTCGTACGCCCGGGGCATCACTATCGCCCCTCGCTGGCAACGAAGTTGCGCGCCAGCATCAACTCGCTGACACAAAGGGAAAGAGATATGGCTCTAGCGATATCGCATAATCCGAGCACCCTGAAAACACAGGCCTTCGAATCCCTTCCCGATACGGAGAAATCAGCGATTCTGCATACGGTATACCGATTTTCCAGATGGAAGGAGCTCAAATATTGGCGTCACTCGAACGAATCCGTCCTGGTCAAGGCCATGACCAAGCTCCCTCCAGCCGCACCGCCGCGCATCCCCCCCCCGGCCAGCCCCGACCAAGGGCATCCTCCGTTTCGCATTGAACTGTCCGGAGGGCACGAAAAGAACAATTATTTCCAGATCGGAATACGCCCACTGTACCATGATGTCACGGACAACTATCGAGGATA
>DATFLK010000165.1:0-40060 GCA_035267815.1 Mariprofundaceae bacterium
ACGGCGGAAGTGGATGTGATCGTATCGAGCTTCCTCAAGAAGGTTCCCGCCGTGCTCGGCGTGCATGTCCAGTACGTCAACGGCAAGAATCAGCAATACGGTAAGATCACGCCGGAGGATAACGACCGGCTCAGCGTGGTCCCGAAGGGTCAGCAGGTCTCCCGCATCGACTCCAAACAGCTCTGGTATGTCAAACGGATCGAATACTCCGGTACCGTGATCGGCTCGGTGGCGGTGCGCTACTCGCAGAAGGCCTGGGACGAGCTGGCCGAGAAGCTGGTCTGGCGCATGATACTGGCCGCCGTAGCAGTCGTCGTGCTGGCCGGCATCGGGGCCTACTGGATCGCCGGGCGCATGAGCAGCCCCATGGAGAACTTCGCCCGGGGCGCGCAGCACGTCGCCCAGGGCGACTACAACATCCGTCTGCCGGTGATCGGCAACGACGAGATCTCCGACGCCGCCACCCAGTTCAACCACATGGTGGCGGAACTGGCCCACAAGGAGGAGATGCGGAACGTGTTCGGGCGCTATCTCAATCCGAAGCTGGTGGAGGAGGTGTTCGACGGCGGCATGCAGACCATCAACAAGCGTCAGGAGGTGACCGTACTCTTCGCCGACATGGTCTCCTTCACCGCTTTCTCCGAATCGACCGCTACGGAAGAGGTCGTGGATGTCCTGAACCAGCATTTCGAGGTGTTCCACCGCATCATTGACTACTACGGCGGCCATGTGGACAAATACATCGGCGATGCAGTGATGGCCGTCTTCAACCACCCGTGGGAGGACACCAAGCATTCGCAGCACGCCGCCATGGCGGCGCTGGCCATGACGGAGGCATGCAAGCGGCTGGGCATCCTGCGGAAATCGGGCGAGCCCATCGCCTTCCGCGTCGGCATCAACAGCGGCCAGGTCATCGTGGGAAGTATCGGTGCCGCCGAACGACTCGAGTATACCGTCATCGGCGATGCCGTGAACATCGCCTCCCGGATGGCCAGTCTGGGCGAGGGCAACGAGGTGGTGCTGCCACGCGCGACATTTACCAAGCTCGGCGCGGGATTCGATTTCAACGCTATCGGCGAGCGTGACATCAAGGGTGTCAGTGACCCCATGGAGTGCGGTAAGCTTCAGCCCAAGGGTGAGGAGTCACTGCGCAACATCAAACATGCCGTGGCACTCGCCTTCGACCTGACGCTGCCATCCGGCATGCGACAGATTGTGGGAGACGTGGAACATGACTAACCGCCGGACACTGCTCATTCTGCTACTGCTCACCACCGCCCTGCCGGCCTGTGCCTCGCAGAAAGTGGCGGCCGTACGGGGCGCGTTCAGCTTCCTGAACACCTACGAGTCGATCCAGAAGGATTACGAACACGGCCATATCATGGAGGCCCGCGCCGCCGCCCTCAGCATGGCCAAGGACAAGCCGGGATACGCGCAAACGCAGAAACTGCTGAAGGAGAAGATCGAACCGGCACGCCTGCGTCTGTTCCGGCATTACCTGAATCAGGCCAGACAGGCGAAGCGCCAGGGGGTCTGGTTCAAGGCTAGGGACCTCTACAAGGAGGCCGCCACCTTCTCCACCCACAACGCCGCACTGCTGAAGGCGGCGGCTGCCATGGATCTGAAGGTGCGGCAGGTGCGGCTGGACACGGTCCTCTCTAGGCGGCGCAAGGAGGACGCCACCCTGATGTCGTGGCTCGATAGCTATAGCCCGCCGCCCCGGCAGCTCGATCCGCAGGACGAGCCCTTCGCACACGACATGGACGCCCTGCAGGATTGGATCGAGGATCGGGCGCACGACGCCTATATCGAGGCCAAGCGGAATCTGCGTCTCGGCTATCCCGAGGTGGCCTATGCCGACATCGAATCCTACCTTCGCTTCGAACCGGACTCCTCCTACGGCCAACGGCTAATGGAGCAAATCAAGGAGGCGATGCCCAAGGAACTGCGCATTCCGGCCGAGAAGTCGACACGAAGCCACCGGCGCCCCCCCCTCCGCAGACGCACGTCAGGCCAGCGTCAGGCATCGCAACCGTCGGTCAGCGCGGCGGAGATCAGAGAGCTGATGAACCAGAAACGTTGGCTTGATGCCTACGAGGCGGCACAGACCTACCAGCGCGAGAACGGGAAGGATGCCGCTCGTCTTCTGAAGGAAGTCAGGGCGCGTCTCGAGAAGGCGGCCGAGGCGGCATTCAAAGCCGGCCGAATCGCCTTCCGTGCCGAGGATATCGATACGGCGGTAAAACAGTGGCGGCGAGCCGTCGCCCTGCAACCGGACAATGCGCAGTACAGCGAGAACCTGCACCGCGCCGAGCAGCTTCAGGAGCGACTCAAAGTCCTGCGCAAACGCACGTCCGGACACTAGGAGAGATCCCGATGCGTGACACCATCATCAAACCACGGCGGGAGACCCGAAGAATCATGGTGGGTGATGTCCCCATCGGAGGCGTAGCGCCCGTCGCCGTCCAGTCGATGACCAACACCCCCACCACCGACATCGATGCGACCGTGGCACAGATCGGCCGGATCGCCGATGCCGGGGCGGATATCGTACGCGTTTCCGTTCCCAACCCGGACTCCGCCGCGGCCATGCCCGAAATCATCCGGCAGTCGCCGATTCCCATCATTGCCGATATCCACTTCAGCTACCGCATGGCGCTCGCTTCGCTGGAGGCGGGGGTCCACGGCCTGCGCCTCAACCCGGGCAATATCGGCACACGCGAAAAGGTGGAAACCGTCGTCAAGGCGGCCAAGGAGCGCGGCATCTCGATCCGCATCGGCGTCAATGCCGGTTCGCTCGAAAAACACCTGCTCGAGCGATACGGCGAACCCTGTGCCGATGCCATGGTCGAATCGGCACTGGATCATATCCGCATCCTCGAGGAGATGGATTTCCACGACATCAAAATATCGTTGAAGGCGAGCAATATTCCGATGACGGTCGCCGCCTACCGGAAGCTGGCCGAAAAGGTGGACTATCCGTTCCACCTCGGCATCACCGAGTCCGGCAGCCTCTTCGGGGGGACCGTCAAATCCTCCATCGGCCTCGGTCTCCTACTCGCTGACGGCATCGGCGACACCATCCGGGTCTCGTTGGCTGCCGAACCGGAGGAAGAGGTGCGCGTCGGTTTCGAGATCCTCAAATCGCTGGGGCTTCGGCATCGCGGCGTCAACCTGATCGCCTGCCCCTCCTGTGCCCGGCAGAAGTTCGACGTGATCCGCACCATCGAGACCCTGGAGAAGCGTTTGGCCCATATCCACGAACCGCTCGACGTCGCCGTCATCGGCTGCGTGGTCAACGGCCCCGGCGAGGCGCGCGAGGCGGATCTCGGTATCACCGGCGGCTACCCGGTCCATCTGATGTACCGGGACGGCGAGGCGGGGGATAAGATCCCTGCGGACGAGATGATCGACCGCCTCGTCGAGGAGGTGGAGCAGCGCGCGGCAGCCATCCGGGAAAAGAAACAGAGCTAGAAAAGAGCGGTAAGGACAGACGATGAGCGACAAACTGAAAAGCATTCGCGGCATGCACGATGGTCTTCCCCACGATGTGGCCGGCTGGCGCCATATCGAGGAAGCGGCCAGAACGATCTGTTCCCGTTACGGCTTTCGGGAGATCCGCCTGCCGATCCTCGAGCCGACCCCGCTCTTTATCCGTTCCATCGGCTCCGAGACCGATATCGTCGACAAGGAGATGTACACCTTCGAGGACAAGGGCGGCGATTGGCTCAGTCTGCGCCCGGAAGGGACCGCCGGCGCCGTTCGCGCCTACCTGCAGGCCGGCCTGACCCGTTCGGGCATCCAGCGCTGGTTCTACATGGGACCGATGTTCCGTCGCGAGCGCCCCCAGAAGGGGCGACTTCGACAGTTCCAGCAGATCGGCGTGGAACTCTTCGGCGATGCCGGACCCGTCTGTGATGCCGAGATCCTCGCCATGGCACACGACCTGCTCGAGCGTATCGGTATCCGCGATGTCCGGCTGGAGCTCAACAGCCTGGGCTGTCCGGCGTGCCGCCCGGCCTACCGCGAGGAGCTGCTCGCCTTCCTGCACCGCCAGCACGATCACCTGTGCGATACCTGCCGGACCCGTATCGACCGCAACCCGATGCGCGTACTGGACTGCAAGGAGCCTGGTTGTCAGGCCGTGCTGGGTGATGCGCCGGAGATGCTGTCGCACCTGTGCGACGAGTGCGATGCCCACTTCCACGGCCTGAAAGAGAACCTCGACCGGCTGGCGGTGCCCTACCACATCAACCCGCGCATCGTCCGCGGACTGGACTACTACACCCGCACCGCCTTCGAGATCGTCACCACCCAGCTGGGAGCGCAGGGCACGGTGATTGCCGGCGGCCGATATGACGGACTGGTGGAGGAGCTCGGCGGTCCAACCACACCGGCCATCGGGTTTGCACTCGGACTCGAGCGTCTGGCCCTTCTGCTTCCCGATGCGGATCCGGAAACACCCGACGTGGCACTGGTCGCGCTCGGCGAGGAGGCTCAGGCGCAGGCGGTCAGAACGGCGCACACCATGCGTGCGGCCGGGCTCGCCACGGTCCTGTGCGGTAGCGGTTCGGCCAAGAGTCAGTTCAAACGGGCCGACCGCGAACAGGCACGCTTTGTCGTCGTCATCGGCGAGGACGAACTCGCACGAGACGAGCTGACCCTGAAGGACATGCGCGACGGCACACAGCAATCCGTCAGCCTGGACCAAGCGGTCCGGGCATGCCGGGAAGCCGCTTCGGGATAGGCGCCGACAACACGATATGGGGCATCACCTGAAGGAGATCGGCCGACCGGTTATTGCTGCAGCGCAGGATCTTCTCCCCATTGTCGTCGTCATCGGCTTCTTCCAGCTGGCCGTTCTTCGCCAGCCCATCCCGGATATGGGCCATATTCTCTCCGGCATGGTCTTCGTACTACTGGGGCTGGCGCTCTTCGTACGCGGTCTCGAGCTCGGTCTCTTCCCGCTGGGCGAGAGCATGGCCTACGCCTTCGCCAAAAAAGGGAATCTCTTCTGGCTGCTGGCCTTCGCCTTTCTTCTCGGCTTCGGCACCACCGTGGCCGAACCGGCCCTGATCGCCATCGCCGGCAAAGCGGCCCAGGTGGCGGCCGAGGGCGGCATGATCGACGGCAACGCACAGGCGATGAGCGACTACGCCATGGGGCTGCGATTGACGGTCGCGCTGGCCGTCGGTTGCGCCATCCTGCTGGGAATCATGCGGATCATCTTGGGGTGGCCGCTGCAGTGGTTGATCATCGCCGGTTACCTGCTGGTCATCGGCATGACCTATATCGCCCCGCACAGGATCATCGGCATCGCCTACGACTCCGGCGGCGTCACCACCTCGACGATTACCGTGCCGCTGGTCACGGCGCTGGGTGTGGGACTGGCCTCCTCCCTGCGCGGCCGTAATCCCGTTACCGACGGTTTTGGCCTCATCGCACTCGCCTCACTGCTGCCGATCGCCTTCGTTATGGTCTACGGCACTTGGATCATCCGGTGATCGGGCTGTTGTGGAATACCGGGCTTTCGACCCTGCACGATCTGCTGCCCATCGTTGCCATCTTGTTCGGGTTCCAGTTCCTGCTACTGCGCCAGCCAATACCGGCCTTCGGCAAGGTGCTGCAGGGGCTTCTCTATGTCTTCCTGGGCCTCACCCTGTTCCTTGTCGGCCTGCAGGAGGCCGTCTTCCCGCTCGGCGAGATCATGGCGCGGCAGCTAACCGACCCCGTCTTTATCCGGCAGCACGCCGTCAGCGAGCAACAGTCGGTGCACTGGGCCAACTACCTTTGGATCTACGCCTTCGCTCTGGCCATCGGCTTTGCCACCACCATCGCCGAACCGGCCCTGATCGCGGTCGGCATCAAGGCAGAGCAGATCTCCAGCGGCGCCATCTCGGCCTGGGGACTGCGCCTATCCGTCGCGTCGGGGGTGGCAATCGGCATCGCCATCGGCTGTTTCCGCATCGTCACGGGCACCGATCTATGGCTCTATATCATCGCGGCCTATGTGATCGTCGTCATTCAGACCGCTTTCGCACCGAAGCTGATTGTCCCGCTAGCCTACGATTCGGGCGGCGTCACCACCTCGACCGTGACCGTGCCGCTGGTCGCGGCCCTCGGTCTGGGCCTTTCCAGCACGATACCGGGGCGCAGTCCCATGCTGGACGGCTTCGGTCTGATCGCTTTTGCCAGCGTGTTCCCGATCATTTCGGTACTCGCCTATGCTCAGTTCATCCGATGGCTCGAACGGCGCCATACGGAACCAAAGGAGGTTTAACCATGCATTTCAAACTGATCATCGCCCTGGTGGAGGACGGCAGGACGGAAACCATCATGAATGCCGCCCGCGAGGCGGGCGCCACGGGCGCCACCGTGCTCGGCGATGCGCGCGGTGAAGGACTCAAACCACACAAGACCTTCTTCGGGCTGACGCTGGAAACGCAGCGCGACATGCTGATGTTTCTGGTGGAGGAGCACCTGAGCCGTCATATACTGGAGCGCATCGGCGAGGTCGCGGAGTTCGACGCCAATCCGGGAAGCGGCGTAGCCTTCCAGCTCGACGTGGAGGACACCATCGGCCTGAAGAAGCAGATCGAAACGATCATGGAGGAAGTGGAGGAGCAGATATGAATGGAGAGACAGGCATCCAGGTCCGGGTCCGGGATGTAATGAAGGAGAAGTTCGACCTTGCTGAGGGCATCATCACGGTCAAGAAAGCGCTCGAGATGATGGAGCACGTGGAGACCAAGTGCCTCATCGTCAACAAGCGGCATGACGACGACGAGTACGGCATCGTGGTGATCGCCGATATCGCCCGCGAGGTACTGGCCAGGAACCGCGCTCCGGAACGCGTCAGCCTCTACGAGATCATGACCAAACCGGCCATCACCGTGCATCCGGGCATGCATATCCGCCACGCCTGCGCCCTGTTCGGGCGGCTGGGGCTGTCACGTGCTCCGGTGGTCGATGGCGACGGCAACATCCTCGGCATCGTCAGCTACACGGACATGGTCATCAAAGGGCTGATCAAGCTGGCCTGACTGATGGCTGCCACCGAGATGTACGGCCTCAGCGACACCGGCATCAGGCGCCGGCACAATGAGGACTGCGTCAAAACGATTCCCGCCCGCGGCATCGCCGTGCTGGCCGACGGCATGGGCGGACATCAGGCCGGCGAGGTGGCCAGTGCCATGGCGGCGGAGCAGATCATCCGTCACCTGCAACAAGCGACGCCATCACCCGAAGCGCCGGCCGCCGAGCTTCTCCGCCAGGCGGTCATGGCGAGCAACAGTGAGGTCTTCCGGACGGCTGGACAACGTCCGGAGTGTGCCGGTATGGCGACCACCATCGTGGCCGCGCTTTTCCACGAGGATAAGCTCTGCATCGCCCATATCGGCGACTCCCGCATGTACCGCCTGCGCGACGGCATACTGACCCACATGACGGAGGATCACTCACTGGTTCAGGAACAACTCCGGCTCGGGCTGCTGACCGCCGACGACGCACATCGCGCCTCGAACCGGAACTTGGTCACCCGGGCACTGGGCATCGAAGCGGAGGTCAAGCCGGATCTGATCGAGACGGGCAGCCGCCCGGACGACCTCTATCTGCTCTGCTCAGACGGCCTGACTGGTGTCGTCCCGGACGAGGCAATCCGGCTGATCCTGATCGAATACGGAGAGAGCCTGCAGCGGACGGCGACCGAACTGGTGGCGATGGCCAACGATGCCGGCGGTCCCGACAACATCTCGGTCATCCTAGTCCGCACCGGTCACGCTACAAAGCAAGCTGGCCGATGGTCCCGCCTGCTGGGCCGGCACCAGTAGACGCCAGCGCTTCGGACCTGTTCAGGTGCGGGCGTGGGGATTGAACAGGCGGTCGTACTCCTCCAGCGCATAACGGTCCGTCATGCCGGCGATGTAATCGGCGATAACCCGGGCACGCTTCTGCTCCGTCGCCCCTTCCGGTAGGCGTGACACCACTGTGGTATCGGGCAGCATCTCCGGTGCATCCATATAGGCTTGGAATATCTCCTGAATCACGCGCGTGGCCTTCTCCCCCATGCGGGCGACGCGGTAGTGCTTGTACATTCGCGTGAAGAGATAGCGCTTGAGCTCACCGTTCATATGCCGGACATGGCGCGAAAAACCGATCAGCGGCCGCTTTGCGGCACGCACATCATCCAGCGAGGCGATGCTCGCCTCATCCATCCGGTGCCGGCTCTCCTCGATCACATCGGTGATCAGGAAGTTAATCATGCGCCGAACGGTCTCGTTGACCACCAGGCGGTCGTCGATCTCCGGATAGCGCGTGCGCACCTCACGATGGTGCATGCCGAACAGCTCGATCTCGCAGAGATCGCTCATCTTCAGCATTCCGGCTCGGAATCCATCATCCACGTCGTGATTGTTGTAGGCGATCTCGTCGGCCAGATTGGCAATCTGGGCCTCCAGCGTCGCCTGTTCATTCAGCCGGTATTCGGCCAGATCCTCGTTCTTCGGCAGATCGTGCGGTGAACGGTGTTTGACGATGCCCTCGCGCATCTCGTAGGTCAGATTCAGTCCGGGAAAATCGGCGTAGCGCTTCTCCAGCGTCTCGACGATACGCAGCGACTGCCGGTTGTGTTCAAATCCGCCGTACGGCTTCATCACCGCATCGAGCGCATCCTGTCCGGCATGGCCGAAGGGGGTGTGCCCCAGATCGTGCGCCAACGCCACCCCTTCAGCCAGATCCTCGTGCAGCGCCATGGCACGGCAGACCGAACGGGCGATCTGAGCCACCTCGATGGAGTGTGTCAGCCGCGTCCGGTAATGATCGCCCTCGTGATTGACGAACACCTGCGTCTTGTACTCCAGGCGACGGAAGGCCGTGGAGTGGATGATCCGGTCACGGTCGCGCTGGAAGACGTTGCGGGTCGGCGACTCCTCCTCGGCATAGCGGCGCCCCTTCGACAGGGAGGAGCGACAGGCATAGCCGGAAAGGAGTGTTTCGTAGGGTGTCGTCATCCGTCACCTCCCGTTTGCCTGCACCATCATGGCGGCGGCCTCGTCTGCCGCCGCGGCCGGATCGGGAGCCCGAAGGATAGGACGGCCAATGACAAGGTAGTCGCTGCCCGCCCGTACGGCACCGGCCGGATCGGCGATACGGCTCTGGTCGTCATGCGATGCATCGCCCCAGCGGATACCCGGTGTAACGGTGACAAAGTCGTTCCCGCAGGCTGATTTGATCGCCTCCGCCTCATGCACACTGCAGACCACGCCATGCAGGCCGGCATCACGGGCCATGCGGGCACGCTCCACCGCCAGCGCCCGGGCTTGGTCGGCCGGCATGTCGTCGCTGGTCAGAACGGTCACGGCGATCAGCCTCATATCGGGATAATCGCGCGCCGCCTCCGCTGCAGCCGCCAGCATCCGGGGGCCGCCGGCGGCGTGGACGTTGAGCATCTTCACGCCGAGATCGCCGGCACTGCTCACCGCCTGGGCCACCGTATTCGGGATATCGTGGAACTTCAGGTCGAGAAAGATGCGGTGTGCCTGTAGCAGTTCGCGCACGAAGTCGGGACCCTCGGCGACGAACAGCCTCAATCCAACCTTAAACCAGCCGACCCGGCCGGTCAGCCGGTCGCGCATGGTCAGGGCCTCCGCCGCATCGGGGAGATCGAGCGCCACCATGATCCGCTCGCGTGTCTCGGCTATCTGACTCTCCAATCCCCTCTCCTTCCTGTTACAGGGTGTTGCCGCTGATCGGCAGCATGCTTCCCCACTGGTGACAGCGCGGACACTGCCAGCGCATCTCCACCACCTCCATGCCACAGTGCGAACAGGAGAAGTTGCGGGCCGACTGGCGCCACACACGGCTGGCCTGGGCCAGTCCCGTATCCTCATCCGCAGTAATCGCCTCCACGCGCAGGCAGGCCCGCAGCGTCTTCGGCTCGAAACCGAGCTCACCCATCAGCTTGCGGACCGCCTCGACACCGTAGGTGGTATGCACCCCCTCGATCCAGGCCAGCACCAGTGCCTCGTCGTGAGTTGCATCCCAGCAGCTGCGCAGAAAGTCGCTGCCCTGCCCATGGTAGACATCGGTATAACGCAGCAGCAGCGGCACCAACAGCAGCGTATACTGCGGTACGGCCTCCTGCAGATTGCGCATACACTCGAACGCCGCCGCCTTGTCGCGGCTGGCCAGATGCAGTTCGGTCAGCAGCAGATGCGCCGCGGCACAGGCCGGATCCATGGCGATAGCGCGCTCGGCCAGTTCGATGGCACCCGACGTATCACCCTTCATCTGATGCTCCTTGGCCATCTCGGCGATCAGATAGGACTGATGCAGCGAGGAGGAGGTGCCGCGGATGCGGTCCAGCCGGAGCAGCAGGTCCTCCGCCTTCTCCCACTCGCTGCTCTGCTCGTGGATACGCAGGCTGGCCTCGAGCGCCTGGACGTGGTCCGGCTGCAGCTCGAGCACCTTGGCATACTGGCTGAGCGCACGTCCCAGCAGGCCGCCGGCCTGGAAATCGTGCGCCAGTGCGAACTGGGCCTGCTGGTGCAGACTATCCGGCAGATCCGGCCGGGCCAGCAGGTTCTGGTGAATCCGGACGGCACGCCCGAACTCCCCCTTGCTGCGGAACATGCCGCCCAGCGCCAGGTAGACCTCGGCCGTCTCGGTATGGATCCGCGCCACATGCACCAGCTCGCGCAGGGCGCGGTCGGGCTGGTCGCTGAGCAGATAGTTGATGCCGCGCAACAGGGGCGAGATGCGCACATCCTCCTGCGCCTGTTCGAGCGTCTCCTCCTGTTGCCGCTGCTGCCATAGCAGCCACAGCAGCACGACAACGGCCGCCAGCAGGGCGGAAAGCAGCAGCGTCGTCATACCTCGTCTTGCAACGGAAGGTTCCGGAGGTTGTTCAGCTCCTCCTTCAACACCTCGTTCTCCTGCCTGAGCTGACCGATCTCGGCCTTGTGTTTGCGACGGGAGAAACTGAGCGACACCATGCCGCCGGCAAAACCGATCAGAAAGGCGACGAACACCGGCACATAAAGCGGCATGCCGCCCGACATCAGTCCGGCAAAATGGAGATGCACCTCGATGGTATTGGATACGGCGAAGACTGTGGCCAGTGTCGTCAGGACAAGCACCACAAGAACATTAATCCAGTTCATTTGCCCCTCCTGGAGTCGGTATGCCCCACTCTAACGAACGGATACCGACCTGTCCTGACGCGATCGCTCTGCTGTACCCGAGCGCCACACCCAGCACGGAGCGGCCAAGCCTCCACGCCAGACCGAACACAGACAAGCTCCCGCCGGAGAGCGGGAGCTTGTCGAATGATGATCGCGATGTCAGAAAGAGCGTTGGATACTGGGAATTTTCAGGTTCAGAACTTGTGGACTCAGGACTTATCGGCGTCAACGCGCTCGCGGAGCTCCTTGCCCGGCTTGAACTGGGGAACCACCTTGGCGGGAACCTGCACGGTCTCGCCAGTCTTGGGGTTACGTCCGATACGTGCATTGCGATGCTTGGTGCTGAAGCTTCCGAAGCCACGAAGTTCGACCCGGTCACCCTCGACCAACGCGTCGGCCATAGCTGCAAAGATTGTGTTGACCACCACTTCGGCTTCACGCCGTGTAATCTGGCTTTGGCTCTCCGCAATCATCTCAACCAGTTCTGACTTCGTCATGCACCCATCCTCAAGAACTCCCCATTACGCCTTTTTACGCTCCTTGTCCAGCAGTTTCCGCTGCAGTTCGAGCGCCAGCGCCGAAGGTTTCGTATCGCTTCTGGCCTCTTCGAGGTAGGAACGTACCGCCTCGTTCTCCTCGGCGCGTAGCAACTGCCGGACCGACAACCCCACCTGCCTGCGCTTTCGGTTGACGTCGATGATCTTGGCCTCTACCTCGTCGCCGACGTTGAATCCAGTATGTTCGCGCGGCACCTCGCGCAGCGGCAGTACCGCCTCGATCCCTTCGGCCAGCTCCACGATGACGGCGCCCGACTTGACCTCGGTTACCTTGCCGTGGACATGGCTGCCGCGCCCGGCACCGGCCAGAAAGACGTCGAAGGGATCCTCGTCAAGCTGCTTGATGCCGAGCGAGATGCGCTGACGATCTACCTCGACACCGAGCACGACGCACTCGACCTCCTGACCCTTCTGATACTCCTTCAGTACCTCCTCACCGGGGCGTGTCCAGGAGAGGTTACCGATATGCACCAGGCCGTCGAGCTCCTCATCCAAACCGACGAACATGCCAAATTCTGTGATATTCCTCACAGACCCGGGGATTTTCGACCCGACCGGGTGGCGAGACAGCCACGCCTGCCAGGGGTTCTCGGTCACTGCTTTCAGGCTCAGCGCGATGCGGCGGCGCTCCGTATCGACATCGAGCACCATGACGTCGACAACATCGCCCTCGTTGAGCACGTCGGCCGGATTCACGTCCCGCCGCGTCCAGCTCATCTCGGAACGGTGGATCATCCCCTCCACACCGGGCTCAAGTTCAATCATAGCACCGAAATCGAGAACGCGCCTGACCGTACCGGTCAAACGCATGCCGTTGACATACTTCTCGGCCACGCCCTCCCACGGATCGGACTGCAGCACGCGCATGGAGAGCGACACCTTGCCGGTCTCCTCGTTCATCTTGATCACCTCGGCCGTGATGTGCTGGCCGACCGAGAGCATCTCGCTCGGGTGCTTGATTCGCTGCCAGGCGATATCGGAGATATGCAGCAGTGCGTCGATGCCGCCAACATCGACGAAGGCGCCAAAATCGGTCAGCCGCTTGACCTCACCGTTGACCTTGTCGCCCACATTGATGGAGGAGAAGAACTCCTGCTGCTGCTGTTTGCGCACCACTTCCAGCGGCTGCTTGCGCGACACCACGACATTCTCCGGCTTGCGCCGGGCCGACAGCATCGCCACCTGGCATGTCTGTCCAATCAGGGATTCGGCCGGATAGCGCGGATCGGGATCCGCCTCGGAGCGGGGCATAAAGGCCATCAGGCCATCTAGGCTCACCTTGAAGCCGCCCTTCACCTCGGCCAGCACGGTCGCCTCCAGCGTCTCGTCACCGTCCACGGCCTGCTCCACCTTCTCCCAGGCGCCGACCCGCCGTGCGGCCAGCACCGAGAGCTTCAGCCCGGCGCGGCCCCCGAGTGCCTGCACCAGTACATCGACCTGTTCGCCGACGGCCGGTACCTCGACGCCGAGTGTCTTGAACTCATCCTTCGGCACCATCCCCTCGCCTTTGGAACCGACGTCGACAATCACCGCATCGTTATCCTGGCCGACCACCGTGCCCTGCACGGTCTGGCCACGCTGCAGCACCGGCTGCTCGCGCAGCGACTCCTCGATCATCTGTCTGAAGGCCTCGTCCTGCGCCTGCGCCGTGTCGGTACGATCAGCCTGATCGTCCATCTTGCTCATCTCAGACTGCTGCACTGTCTCGTCTCCCGGTTGCAATGATTCTTCCTGTTTGTTCGCGATAGTCATCTTGTGCCCTTAGTTAAATCAAAAGAGTGGTGTGGATTAGCCGGCCGCCCGGATCAGGTTTCTGCGCTCAAGCACCGCCAGCATGCGATCTGCCACCTCGTCTGCCCGCATGGTTGTGGAGTCGATGCGGACAGCATCCCCGGCCTGCCTAAGCGGCGCGTGTTCCCGCTCGGTATCGCGCCGGTCGCGCTCCTTGAGATCGGCGATCACAGAGTCAAAGCTAACTCCGCCATCCAGCGCCCGCAACTGCGTCCAGCGCCGGTGTGCGCGTTCGCGCACAGAGGCGGTCAGGTAGAATTTGGCCTGCGCATCCGGCAGCACCACGGTACCGATATCGCGCCCGTCCATGACGCACCCTTTCGCCGCCATGTCACGCTGCAGCGTCAGCAGCCTGTCTCGCACCGCCTGCATCGCAGCCACCTGCGAGGCCGTCGCACCGACCGCCTCGCTTCGCAGCGCCGCGTCCATCTCGCCCTGTTCACCGTCCCAGGCCAGCGACTGCATGCAGTCATCGAAGGCAGCCAGCACCGCCGCTTCGTCGGCCGGGTCGATATCCCGGTCGACCACGCCGGCGGCCAAATGACGGTAGAGTCTGCCCGAATCGAGCACCGGCAAACCGAGCCGTTCGGCCAGCATCGCAGCCGCCGTGCCCTTGCCCGAGCCCGAGGGACCGTCGATGGCCACCTGAAGTCCGGTCACCGGCATCCAGTCGGCCGTCATGCAGCCCCCTCTTCCAAGCCATCCGCCCAGCGCACGTTCATGCCCACCGACTGCGCGATGTCGACAAAATCGGGAAAGGAGGTAGCGATCGCCTCGGCGTTGGCGATGCGAATCTCCCCGCTGGCGCGCTGGGCACCGACCGCCATGGCCATGGCGATGCGGTGATCGCCGTGCGCATCGACGGTCACGCCGCCCTTCAGACGCTCGCACCCCTTCACCCGCACGCCGTCGGGGCGCTCCTCGATCTCGGCCCCGCAGGCTGAGAGTGCCGCCACCATGCTGGCGATCCGATCGCTCTCCTTGACACGCAGCTCGCGCGCCCCCTCGAGGATAAACTCGCCGTCGGAGAACGCTGCGGCCACGAACAGCACCGGGAACTCGTCGATGGCATCGGGCACGTCGTCCGGGCTGACCCGGGTCCCCTGCAGCCGCGTGGCCTGGAACACCAAATCGGCAACCGGTTCGGAGCCGACGAAGGCCTCGGCCTCCGGCTCCAGGCTCGCCCCCATGGACGAAAGGATACGGCGCCAGCCGTCGCGGCGCGGGTTGATACCGATACCGGAGAGCCGCAGCCGGGAATCCGGTACGAGGCTCGCCGCCACGGCGAAGAAGGCAGCCGAAGATGGGTCGGCAGGAACATGCACGATGCCGTCGGGCGCATCGAGCTGCCCCTGCGGACGCAGCACCACCTGCCCCTCGTCGTCTACATCCACCGGCTGGCCGAAGAGCGGCAGCATCCGTTCGGTATGGTCGCGGCTCGGCCGCGGTTCGTTGACGCGCGTCTCGCTGTCGGCATAGAGCCCGGCCAGCAGCACGCATGACTTGACTTGGGCGCTGGCCACCTCGGAACGGTAGAAGATGCCGCTCAGGTTGCCACCCCGGATCGCCAGCGGCAGCATATTGCCGTAGTCGCGCCCGTCGACATGGGCGCCCATGCGGCGGACCGGCTCGACCACCCGCTGCATCGGCCGTTTATGAAGCGAGGCATCGCCGACGAGCGTGCTGAAGAAGGGCTGGCCGGCCAGCACACCGGTCATCAGCCGCACGCAGGTGCCACTGTTGCCGGCGTCGAGCACGTTGACCGGCTCACTCAGGCCATAGAGTCCGCTACCGTGAACCCTGAGGCGGGTCTTCTCGTCGTTGAGCCACTCAATCGGCACCCCCATATCGGCGAACATCTTCGCCGTGGCCAGGTTGTCCTCGCCGGGCAGAAAACCGCTGATCTCGGTGACCCCGTCGGCCAGCGCGCCCAGCATCACGGCACGGTGCGAGATCGACTTGTCGCCGGGCGGCACCACATCGCCACTCAGGGCGCCGGCAGCCGGGCCAGCGATCAGGGTGCGCCCCTTCGAACCGCTCATAACCCCTCCCCGTGTGTCGCCAGCCAGGCATCGCGCGCCTCTTTGGCGGCACGAAAATCGTTCACGAGCGCCTCTCCGTCTCCGGCCTCAAGCGCCTTGCGAAGTGCATTCAATTCAACCTCCAGGGCATCGAGCTTCTCCACCAGTGCCTCGCGGTTGCAGAGCGCGATATCGCGCCACATCTCGGGCGACGAGGAAGCAATGCGGGTAAAATCGCGGAAGCCGCCGGCAGCGAAACAGAACGGGTCATGGTTGTCGTCGCCCAGCTTGCGCACCGCGTTGACCAGCCCGAAGGCGATCAGGTGCGGCAGGTGGCTGACGGCGGCGAGGAAATCGTCGTGCTCTTTGGCATCCATCTGCATCAGGCGGCTGCCGGTCGCCTGCCACATCGTCCGTGCCGTCTCCAGCGCGGCGGTATCGGTCTGCGTCATCGGCGTCAGCACGCAGAGGCGGCCGTCGAAGAGCGAAGCGAACGAGGCCTCGACCCCGGAGTGCTCGGTACCGGCGATCGGATGGGCCGGCACGAATCTGGCCAGTTCATCGTCCGTCAGGGAGTGGTGTGCGGCATCCACGGCGTGCTGCTTGGTGCTGCCGGCATCGGTCAGCACGGCGCCCGGTTTCAGATGGCCGGTCAGCTGCGAAAGGACGGCGCCGTAGGCACTCATCGGCACGCTGACGAGCACCACATCGGCCTCTTCCACGCCCCTGGCGATATCGGTCGAGACATCGTCGACGACGCCAAGCGCCTTCGCCTGCTCCAGATGCGCGGCATTGCGGCCGATACCGGTAATCCGTTTCGCATAGCCGGCCCGCTTCAGGCTTCTCGCCACCGATCCGCCGATCAGTCCGACCCCGATCACCGCCAGGTGTTCAATCTGCTGCAACATGGGCTCCCAGAATCTTCATCTCTCTAAGACAACGTGCGTAATACGTCGCGCAGGGTGGTGAGCAGGGCGTCGTTCTCCTCCGGCGTGCCCACGGTGATGCGCAGGTATTCCGGCATGCCGTAGGGGGTCAGCGGGCGCGGGATGATGCCGCGATCCTCCAGCCCCCGCAGGATGCCGCTGGCGTGCCGGTCCTGCAGCAGCACGAAGTTGCCGTAGCTCTCGCCTCCCAGCACGCGCAGGGAGGCAAGCTCACCCTCAAGCCGGGCGCGCTCGCCGCTGCTCGCGGCCACCTTCTCCACCACCCAGTCGCCGTCGTCGATGGCGGCAAGGGCTCCGGCCTGGGCCAGCAGGTTAACGTTGAAGGGCTCGCGGAATCGGTTGACCAGCGCCACGATCGCTTGGTCGGCGACGGCATAGCCGACACGGCAGCCGGCCAGCCCGTAGGCCTTCGAGAAGGTGCGGCAGATGGCGAGCCCCGGATGACGCAGGCGCTTCACGCTGTCGCCTAGCTCGTCGGCCACGTATTCGTAATAGGCCTCGTCCATGATGACGATGACATCGCGCGGCAGCCGGTCGAGGAAATTCTGGATCTCCCCGGTGCGGTGCAGCGTGCCGGTCGGGTTATTGGGGTTGGCCACGCAGACCACCTTGGTCCGGCTGGTCACAGCCTCGGCCATGGCATCCAGATCGTGGGCCAGCCCGTCGGATTCGGGCACGGCGATGCCCTTCGCTCCGGCCGCCTGTGCGGCCAGCGCGTAGACGATGAAGCCGCGCTCGCTGTAGACCACCTCGTCGCCCGCGCCGGCGAAGGTGCGGATCAGCAGCTCCAGCACCTCGTTGGAGCCGTTGCCCGGCAGGATGTTGTGAACCGCCACACCGTGCCGCTCGGCCAGTGCTTGTTTCAGGATCGCGCAGTCGGCGTCCGGGTAGCGATGCACATCCTGAGCCGCCCGCCGCATCGCCTCGATCGCCTTTGGCGACGGGCCGTACGGGTTCTCGTTGGAGGCGAGCTTGACCGCCCGCTCGATCCCCTTCTCGCGCAGCAGCTTCTCCACCGGTTTGCCGGGCACGTAGGGGTGCAGCCCCTCGCACTGCGGCACGGCGCAAGCCGCCCAGTTCACATCCTGCGGGATCGGGTCGTTCATGGTGCTCATGTCAGGTTCGGCTGGCGACCGGGAAGGAGCCCAGCACCTTCACGAAGCTGTCCGGCAGCGCCCGCACATCCTCGAGTGCGGCGGCCACATCCGGCTCCTCGCGGTGACCGAGAAGATCGAGGAAGAAGACATACTCCCATAGCCGCTTCTTCGACGGCCGCGATTCGATGCGGGTCAGCCCGATGCCGCGCTTGTGGAACGGGGCCAGCAGATCGTGCAGTGCGCCGGGACGATCCTTGGTGGACATCACCAGCGCCGTCTTGTCCTTGCCGGACGGCGGCGAGTCGTGCTGGCCGATCACCAAAAAGCGGGTCGTGTTGCCGTGGAAATCCTCGATGTTGGCGGCGAGCACCGGCAGATCACAGCGCTCCGCCGTCTCCTTCGAGGCGATCGCCGCGGCCTTCGGGTTGCCGGCGACCTGCTCGGCGGCGGCCGCCGTCGAGGCCGCCTCCACCAGGCGCACGTTGGGCAGGTGCGACTGCAGCCATTTGCGGCACTGGCCAAACACCTCCATCTTGGAGTAGACCACCTCGATCTCGTCGATACTGCCGCTTCCCAAAAGATGGTGGTGGATGCCGAACATCACCTCGGCGCAGATCGAAGCCTGGCTCTCCACGAAAAGGTCGAGCGTATGCGTCACCGCGCCCTCGAAGGCGTTCTCGACCGGCACCACGCCGTAGGTGGCGCGGCCGGACTCCACCTCGTCGAAGACCTCGTCGAAGTTGCGGCACGGAGTATAGGTCGGCAGCGAGCCGAACTGGTGGCGGGCGGCGGCATGCGTAAAGGTGCCCACAGGCCCGAGATAGGCGATGGTCAGCGGCTGTTCGAGCGACAGACAGGCGCCGATGATCTCGCGGAAGATGCCGTGCAATGCGATCTCGGGAAGCACGTCCTCGTTCTGCCCGGTCAGACGACGGATAATCTCCGCTTCGCGGCTCGGCACGTAGAAGACGCTCTCGCCATTCTCATGCTTGCGGCTGCCGACCTCGCGGGCCAGCCCGACCCGCTCCTTGATCAGCTCAAGCAGCTTGTCGTCGATGGCGTCGATACCCGCTCTGAGCTCCTCCATCGAAGCATTCTTCCCCGTTTGATTCATGGAACGGCAAGCTACCAGCCGGACGCCGGAACTCAATCACCGCAAATCAGGCACAACCGGTTTAGATAAACGACAACTTCTAGCCGGAAGCACTCAAATTCAGCTCTAACCGGCTGTGAAATTGCCCCATCCCTTAGAACTGAGTGGATCGGTGTAGGGCTAGATAGTTCTGAACATCCAAATACTTTATAAATCCAACAGCATCGCGGCGGGGTATTCGAGGACATCCTTGACGGTGACGAGGAACTGCACCGCCTCGCGGCCGTCGATCAGGCGGTGATCGTAGGAGAGCGCTAGGTACATCATCGGACGGATGACGATCTGGTCGTTCTCGACCACCGGACGCTTCTCGATCTTGTGCATGCCGAGAATGCCGCTCTGCGGCGGGTTCAGGATCGGCGTGGAGAGCAGCGAGCCGAAGACGCCGCCGTTGGTGATCGAGAAGGTACCAGCCTTCAGGTCGTCGGGAAGCAGGCCGCCCTCGCGCGCCTTGCCGGCGTATTCCGCCACGGCGCGCTCGATATCGGCCATGCTCATGCGCCCGGCATCGCGGATCACCGGCACCACCAGCCCCTTCTCGGTAGAGACCGCCACGCCGATGTTGAAGTGGTTGCGGTAGACGATGTCGTCGCCGTCGATGCAGGCGTTCACGGCCGGGAATTTCTTCAGGCCCACGATGCTGGCGCGGATGAAGAAGGACATGAAGCCGAGATCGACGCCATGCTTCTTCTTGAAGGCGTCGCGGTATTTGGATCTGAGATCCATGACCGGTTGCATGTTGACCTCGTTGAAGGTGGTCAGCATGGCGGCGGTGTTCTGCGCATCCTTCAGCCTTTTCGCGATGGTGCGGCGCAGACGACTCATCGGCACCCGCTCCTCGACCAGGTCGCCGGATGGTTCCGCCCCGGCCTTGGGCGCGGGCTTCGGCGCCACCTTCAGTTTTTTCTCCTCCGGCTTCTCCTCGGCGAGCTTCTCTTCGGCCCTGGCCTCCGGTTTCGCTTCAGGCTTCGGCTCCGCTTCGGCGACCATCTTCTTCCCGGCTCCGGACTCGACGGATTTGACCGTAGCCCCGGCTTTCGGCTCCAACTCCACCTTGGCCGCCTTCGATGCCTTCTTCTCCTCTTTCTTCGCGGGGGCGGCACCGGCCTCGATCAGGCCGACCACCTCGCCAGGCTCGACCGTCTCGCCGGCCTGCTTGCGGATCTCCTTGAGCACGCCGTTTTCGAAGGCGGTGATCTCCATGGTGATCTTGTCGCTCTCGATCTCGGCCAGCACGTCGTCCTCGATCACCGCGTCGCCGACCTGCTTCTCCCAGGCCACCAGCGTCGCCTCCGATTCCGACTCGCCCAGGCTGGGCACCTTGATCTCGATATCCATGCATCTCCCCCTTACTAAACCTTGAACGGCCAACCGGCCCGCAAGCCACGGATGGCCTGTCAACTTGGGCGATACGACCGTGAATTTTCATGATGCCATGCATCCATGCATAGCACCCGCTCAATCAATCGATCAGCGAATCCGCCTCGCCGGCAAGTGCCGCCTCGACCAGCGCGGCCTGCTGCTGGGCGTGGCGCTTGCCCGAGCCGACGGCGGGCGAGGCCGACGTGGCCCGCGCGATATGGTGCAGGCTCTGGCCGGCGTGCAGGCAGTGGCGGATGCGGTGTGCCGTCTGGTACCAGGCACCCTGATTCTCCGGCTCCTCCTGTACCCAGACCACCTCCTTCGTCGAGGCGAAATTGGCCGTCTGCAGCTTCAGCGCATCGTACGGGAACGGGTAGAGCCGCTCGATACGCACGATGGCGACATCATGAATCTCGCGCTTGCGGCGCGAGGCCAGCAGATCGTAATAGACCTTGCCGGAGCAGAGTAGCAGCCGCTTCACGCGCGAGGGCTCGATCGACTCGTCCGTCTCGCCCAGCACCGGCATGAAGCGACCTTCGGTGAACTCGTCGAGGCTCGAGAAGGAGAGCTTCTGACGCAGCAGGCTCTTCGGCCCCATCATGATCAGCGGCTTGCGCATACGGATCAGCACCTGCCGGCGCAGCAGATGGAAGAGCTGGGCCGGCGTGGTCGGGTAGACCACCTGCATGTTACCCTCGGCGCAGAGCTGCAAGAAACGCTCCAGGCGGGCCGAGGAGTGCTCGGCGCCATACCCCTCGTAGCCGTGCGGCAGCCACAGCACCAGACCGCTCATGCGGCTCCACTTCGATTCGCCGGCAGCGATGAACTGATCGATCACCACCTGCGCGTTGTTGGCGAAGTCGCCGTACTGCGCCTCCCAGATCACCAGCGCCCTGGGCTCGGCGAGCGAATAGCCGTACTCGAAGGCCATCACCGCTTCCTCGGAGAGCATGCTGTCGACAACGACGAAGTGGCCGATGTTGCCGCGCTCGGCCTGCCTGAGCGGGATGAACTTCTTGTCGGTCTGCTGGTCGTAGACCACCGCGTGGCGGTGGAAGAAGGTACCGCGCCCGCTGTCCTGGCCGGAGAGGCGCACCCAGCCGTTCTCGTTGAGGATGGCGGCGTAGGCCATCGTCTCGGCACAGCCCCAGTCGATCGGCGCGTTGCCGGCCATCATCTCGATGCGCGAGGCATATACCTTCTCGATCTTCGGATGCAGCGCGAAATCGGGCGGCACGCGATGCACCCGGCGGGCCAGCTCGTCGAGCAACTCGCCGGGGACCGACGTTTCCGGTTCGGGAGCGCCGTTGCGCACGAACTCCTTCCAGCGCCCCTGCAGGCTGTTGGGCACCTGCGGCGGCGGCCGGTCCTTGCTGCGGCGCACCTGTTCTAGGTGCTCATGATAGTCATGCGTCATCGACTCGAGCTGCGATTCGGTCAGTACACCGTCGCGCACCAGCGCCTCGCCGTAGTGCGTCTGTACGTTGTCGTGCGCCGCGATCTTGCGGTACATGATCGGCTGCGTCACCTCCGGGGCATCGGCCTCGTTGTGGCCGTGGCGGCGGTAGCAGACGAGATCGATCACGACATCCCGCTTGAAGCGGTAGCGGAAATCGACGGCGAGCTCGACAGCCATCACCACCGCCTCCGGATCGTCGCCGTTCACGTGCAGGATCGGCGCCTGCACCATCTTGGCGATGTCGGTGCAGTAAAGCGTGGAGCGGCCGTCGAACGGGTTGGTGGTGAAGCCGATCTGGTTGTTGACGACGATATGGATCGTGCCGCCGCTGCGGAAACCGCTGAGCTGCGACAGGTTCAGCGACTCGGCCACCACGCCCTGACCGGCGAAGGCGGCGTCGCCGTGCACCAGCACGCTCATCACCTCGCGCCGCAGCATGTCGCGGCGGCGACTCTGGCGCGCCCGCACGCTGCCCAGCACGACCGGCGTAATGATCTCCAGATGCGACGGATTGAAAGCAAGCGACAGGTGGACGGTACCCCCCTCGGTCGGGATGTCGGAGGAGAAGCCGAGATGGTACTTCACGTCGCCGGCACCGTGCTCGGCATCCTCGAACTGCACCCCCTCGAACTCGGCGAAGATTTCGGAGAGCGACTTGCCGAGCAGGTTGGCCAGCACGTTGAGCCGTCCGCGGTGCGCCATGCCGAGCGTGATCTCCTTCGCTCCCTTGTCGCCGGCGTGGGCGACCAGCGCATCGAGCATCGGGATCAGACTCTCGCCCCCCTCCAGCGAGAAGCGCTTCTGGCCGGCATAGCGCGTGTGCAGGAAGCGCTCGAACTCACCGGCCCGCATGATCTTGTCGTAAATCTTGCGCCGCTTGTCGGGCTCGAAATCGGGGGTCGAGCGGATATTCTCCAGCCGCTCCTGCAGCCAGTGTTTCTGGGCCGAATCGGTCATGTGCAGAAATTCCGGCCCGATATGGCCGCAGTAGGTCTGCTTGAGCATGGCGAGAATCTCGCGCAACGGCATCATGCGCGGGCCGACCAGATCGCCGGTCGGGAACTCGATATCCAGATCCGCCTCGCTGAGGCCGTAGTACCTCAGCTCCAGTTCGGGGCTCGGCTGCGAGGCGTTCAGATGCAGTGGATCGACCTTGGCGTGCAGGTGACCGTGCACCCGGTAACCGTGGATCAGGTAGATCGCGCGCGAGGGGTACTCGACCTGCTCCAGATCGCCGTAGAGACGTGCGCCCGCCGGCGCGGCCGGGGCGCCATGCGCCTCGGCGGCCTGCCGGATGCGCGCCTCGATCTCGTGGCGCGACAGATCGGGGCCGGCGGCATCAAGCGAGTCGAAGCGCTCGGCCCAGGCCTCCGGCACCGCATCGGGATCGGTCAGGAAGGTCTCGTAGAGCGATTCGATATAGGCGGCACTGGCGCCGTTCATGTCGGCGCCCTGTTCAAACGCCTCCCTTATGGAGGGAATGTGGGCGGAGGATTCCGGCTTCGTGGACTTCACACCGCCTTTATAACTCATGATAGGCCAAAATGCGAACCGGCATAATGGATGCGGTACCAGAGCAGGCCGAGATATTCGTGCAGGGCCAGCACACTGTCCCGAAAAGCCGTCCACTGCGGCAGATAACTGGTCAGGTTGTATTCGCCCGCCTGCCGGCCATGGTAGGCGCAGGGGGCGGCCACCGCATCGATCCTCTGACGGCTGAAGCAGAAGATGGCGCGCGGCATGTGGAAGGCGCTGGTCACCAGGATCACGTGGCGGATGCCGTCGCGGGCCAGCAGCGGCCTCAGGTCGGCGGCGTTCTCCCAGGTGTTGTCAGCCGTTATCTCGGCATGCACCCCTGTCTTCGGCAGGCCTAGGTGCACCAGCCAGCGCGCCATCACCGCCCCTTCCGGCTCGGCTCCGGTCTCCAGCGGCACACCGCCCGTGGCATAGACCGACACGCCGGTTCCCTGGGCCAGACGGGCGGCATAAACAGTGCGCATCAGCGCCTCCTGACCGAGGCTGTCGCGCCCGCCATACTCGGGCGCATGGCGATAGACGCCCCCGCCCAGCAGCACGATGGCGGTCTTTGCGGCCAGGCTGTCGGGCAGCCGGGTGGTCTCATAGGCCGGGTATTCCGATTCCAGCGGATGGAGCAGCGCACCACTGACCGGTTCGGTGGAGAGCAGCCAGAGCAGTGCCAATGCCATGCCGACCAGCAGCCGGCCCCAGAGGCGGCGCCAGAAGAGAAGACCGACTGCCCCCAGCACCACCAGAACGCCCGGCGGCAGCAACAGCAGCGCCACCGATTTGGTCCACAGCAATCCGCTCATCGCACCTCCGGACGGCTCCCCGGACCGATCACTCCGGCCCGGCCTCCGCCGTCTGCACCTCTTGATGATCGTTCCGGATATTGACGGCCGCCAGCAGCGCCTCGGCAAGCACCCACAGCGCCAGCAGCAGGATCACCCCACCGACCCCGGCCACCGTCCACTGCTGATTGCCAACCGCCTTGACCACACCCATCACCATGCCGGCGACGGTCGCCCCCAGCACCAGCAGCATCGGCAGTAGCGTGTAGAGCACCGGCTTGCGTTTGCGGTATAGGTAAACGGTGACGGCCAGCAGCGTCAGCCCGGCCAGGATCTGGTTGGTCGTGCCGAACAGCGTCCACAAAAAGAGCCCAGCCGGCTTGCCGTTGACCTTGAAGAAGGCGAAGAAACCGATGGCGGCCACCGCCAGCGCCGTGGCCACGAAACGGTTGCCGAGGAAGCGGACGCCCAGCGTGTGGCCGATCTCCTCGACATTGAAGCGCAGGAGCCGGGTACCGGTATCGACGCTGGTCATGGCAAAGGCGACGACCACAACGCTGATGAAGGCCTTGGCCAGGTCGAGCGGCACGCCGAGCTGGTGGATGAACTCGCCGTTGCCTTGGATGAAGACGCCGAGCTTTTGGTAGAGTCCGGCCGCCTTGTGCCACGAGCCGTAGAAATCGGCCCACTGCGCATGGCTGGTGAAGGCGCCAGCCGTCGTCGCCAGCACGGCCAGCAGGGCCAACAGCGACTCGCCGATCATGCCGGCATAACCGATGAACGGCGCATCCGTCTCGCGATCGAGTTGCTTGGCCGTGGTACCGCTGGCCACGAGTCCGTGAAAGCCGGATACGGCGCCGCAGGCGATGACGATAAAGAGGAACGGGAAGATCGGCGGCGCCCCCGCGGGGTGCAGGTTGAGCGCCGGTGCCGCCCATTTGGGCGACATGATGAAGAAGCCGATCAGCATGGTCGCCATGGCGAGATAGAGCAGTAGCGAATTGAGGAAGTCTCGCGGCTGAAGCAGCAGCCAGACCGGCAGCACGCTGGCGGCGAACGCGTAGGCGAGCAGCACCCAGGTCCAGTCGGCTGCTGCCACGCCGGTGACCGGCAGGTAGAGGCCGGCCCAGGTGGTCACCAGCATCAGCACGAAACCGACGGCAATCATCGGCATCACCGGCATGTTGCGCTTGTGGATCAGGAAACCGATCACCATGGCGATCAGCATCAGCGAGTAGGTCGGGAAGACCGCCTCCGGATGCGCCGTGGCCGGGATATGGGCAGCATCGGGGGAGGCGAAAAGCCCGGAGATCACCAGCACGAAGACCCCCATAGCCAGCGCCACGAGGAAGAAGATCACCAGCAGGAAGAGCAGCCGCGTGCGCGGGGAGATGACGTCGCGGGCGATAGTGCCAATGCTCTGCCCTTTGTGGCGAATGGACAGCACCAGGGCTGAGAAGTCGTGCACGGCACCGACCAACAGGGTGCCGAGCACCACCCACAAAAGCGCCGGCACCCAGCCCCAGATCACCGCAATGGCCGGGCCCAGCATCGGTGCAAGGCCGGCGATTGAGGCGTAGTGATGCCCGAAGAGGATGTACTTGTTGGACGGCAGGTAGTCGACGTTGTCGCGCAGCGCGTGCGCTGGCGTCACCGCATTCGCATCCAGCTCGAAGATACGCCGGGCCAGGATCGCCTTGGCATAGAAGCGGTAGAAGACGACATAGAGGCTCAACACGCAGATGGCGATGACAACCGGCGACATGGTTCCCCCCTGGAATCTGTTCCCATGAAAAGATGCATTCATTCATCTTTTCATCCCGCCAAGGCAAAAGCGCGGTGATATTGTCTTGGCTTGCAGCACCGATGGTGAAAGGCATCGATGCCGGCGGACCTGTGGACACGGCCAAGCCTACATCATATGCATAACCCGAAGCATCGCGCTACACTACCGTATCCTATCCGGCAGGAGGTGCGGATGCACGCCGCTTCGATGGTCCTTCTGAAAAACAGCATCCATGCATTTTTTCAGCACACTAGGGTAAAAGCGCGGTTTTACCCTGGCTCACAAATTCATGCACATACAGTGCCCGGTTTTGGCAGACCATCCATAGTCTGCGGGATGATTCTGCTCTGCCTATTGGCCGCCTGCCAGCAGCACGCGGAACAGAAGGCTCCGGTCGACACGACGCCGGAGGTCGCGCAGGTGGGCGACCGGATCTTCCACGAATCGGATATCGATGCCGAAATCGACGCGCTGCCCGAGAAGCTGCAGTCGATGAGCGACAACCCGGCGCTGCGCGCCCGTGTCCTGCACACGCTGATGCGCCGCTACGCCCTGAGCAGCAAGGCGCTGGAGATGCACATGGATGACGACCCGGTCATCCAGCACCGTATCCTCCGCGCCCGCAACGACATCCTGATCCAGTATCTGCAGCAGTGGAAGATGGAGCACCTTCCCGTTCCGGCCGAGGAGAAAATCCGGGCCTACTACAAGGCCCACAAAAGCGACTTCAGCGTTCCGGCACAGGTGCATGTGCGGCACATCCTGGTGGGTACCAAAAAGCAGGCCGGGGCGATGATCCGCAAGCTGAAACACGGCGCCGATTTCGCCGCGCTCGCCACGGCCCACTCGCTCGACGACGGCAGCAAAGCCAGGGGCGGCGATCTGAACTGGTTCCCCCGCGGGGTCATGGTCAAAAGCTTCGAGAAGGCCGCCTTCGGCCTCAAAAAACCGGGTGACATCAGCGGCCCGATAAAGACCAAGTACGGCTGGCACGTGATCGAGCTACTGGGCAAACGGCCGGCCAGCCAGAAAAGCCTCGCCGAGGTACGCGAGGATATCGTCAACATCCTGAAGCAGAAGGATCTCTCGGCATGGGAGGACGGCCTGCTCACCCATGCCGAAAGCCGGATCATCAAGCCCGACTACCGAAAGCGCGCGGCGACACGGTAGCCTCGCGCCGGTTCAGCCGGCCCCTTCCCGGTCCTGTGCCGTAAGCTCGCGGACGAAGGTGTAGAACTCCTGACCGCCATCCACCCGCAGCGGGATGATCGCCAACTGCACGCGGAACTCCCGGCCGCCCCGGTGGCGCGCCACCACCTCGGTCTGGCGGTAAAGCCTGTCGCCGCTGCCACTCTCCAGATAGCGGCGCATGCCCTGCATATGCGCCTCCCGGTTACGTTCAGGGATCACCAGCTCGGTCAGCGACCGCCCCATCACCTCGCGCCGGCTCCACCCGAACATCTTCTCCGCCCTGAGGTTCCAGCCGGTGACCCGGCTCTCCTGATCGATGGCGATATAGGCGTCGTAGGCGCTATCGATGATGCGCCGGAGGCGATCCTCATGGAAACGCAACCGCTCGAGCAGTGCACGCTCCTGGTTCATGGCCCGCTGGGCGTAAAAGCCGAAGGCGATGAAACAGCCGGAGATAATCAAACGCATCCAGATCTCGTTCGGATCGGTCGGAAAGAGCTTGCTCATGAAAGAGCCGCGCCCGAACACGAAGGTGTGGACCAGGGATTCGAAGGGCCAGTAGAGCAGGCCCGCCACCACGCCCGCCACGGCAATGCCGTAACGCGCCCGCATCAATCCGTCGCCAGAGGAAAAATTTCAGTCATTACAGTTGTATACAACATCTCTACCGGTCAACGCAACCTCGTTCGATCGCGCCGGGCGCGATATCAGCGCAGTTCGAACTGGTAAAAACCCTGCGGATGCATCGGATCGCCGTCCAGATAAAGGGAGCGCAGCGACAGCCGCCGGGGAGAGGATATACCCCCCTCGACCGGCGTATGGAATACCGCCCCGCCGAGCAGGGCGTGATACTGCGTCAGGAAGAGCCGGTTCAGCACGCCTGCGGCGAGCAGCGTGGCGTGCACCTCGGGCCCGGCGATCATGTAGGCGCTGCGGAACCCGAGCCGGATCAACGCGTCACGCAACTGCGCCCCCTCCACACTGCGATGGCCCGCCACGATCACCTCGATGCCACGCGCCCGGAGCCGTTCGATCGCACCGGTATCGGCCGTCCTGGTGGTCAACACGTAGATATCCCGTTCCTGCACGGCATCGAGCGCCGCATCCGGAATATCGAGGCTGCGACTCAGGATCGCCACCGCCGGTTGCGGCGCCAGCCCCTGCTGCGCCCGCCACTCGGCCAGGTCGGCATAGGCCGGATCCCGGCCCACGGGCAGCAGGTCCTGCGCCCTCCCCCGTGCCAGCTGACGAAAATAGCGGGCGCTGGTCAGCATGATATCGCTCTGTGCCGCCAACTCCTGATAGAGCCGCCAGTCACGTCCGTTGGCGATCGACGACGGCACCTGCTGCTCGCCGTCCTCCCCCGCCACCGAGATGCGGCCGTCTAGGCTGGCGATATAGTTGGCGTAGATCAGCATCTCGCCGTCGGCCGCCTGGCGATGGAGATTGAGATCGAGGTAGAGCCCCTCGAGCGGAGACGTCACCTGCGGAGCCGGATAGAGCCGCAGAAGGCTAATGCTTGGCGAACTCATGCCGACCGGATCAGAAGGGCCACAGATGCCAGCCCTGCTGTGCCAGCTCCTCCCGGCAGCCGGCGACCTGCCGGCGGTAGCGGTCGGCACGACGGGAGACGGCATGGGCCACACGGATCAGCCACCGCTTCTTCAGGTAGGTTCGGCGGGCATAGCCACCCTGCCCCTCGTGGTAGGCGAGGTACTGGCGATAGGCATCGTTCCTGGCGATGCCGAGCCGCCGATGGCTCTCGTTGACATACCAGCCGATGAAATCGGTGGCGTCGTCGAAATCGTCACGATCCGCGCCGCGGTTGCCGGTGGCGCGGATATACTGCGCCCAGGTGCCATCCTGCGCCTGGGCGTAGCCGTAGGCCGATGAGGAGCGGAACCAGGGGATCACGCCGAGCAGCCGGTCGCGCGGCGGCTTGACGTTGTCGCGGAAACGGGACTCCTGATAGATGATTGCCAGCTGCACGGAGACCGGCACGCCCCATTTTCTCGATGCCCTGCTGGCGGCCCCGTACCAGTCGTTCTTTTCACGGAAGATGGCACAGCCGTCGTTGAGCTGCTTCGGCGGCGTGGTGGCGCACGCGGCCAGCAGGAGCGGAAGCATCAATATCCATGGCCTGGACATGCTCACGAAACCGCCCCGGTTCGATATACATCCATATTGCGCATGGATATATCATCCATGGAATCATGCGGCGGCACAAGCCCGAAAACGGGCCTGTCCACCGGCTGTCAGTATTCGCCCGGCGTGGCGGCGTACTGCCTCAGGGCCAGCAGCACGGCGATGCCCGTCGGGATCAGCATCACCGCTGCTGCCACGCAGAGCGCCACCATCCGGTGACGGACACGCGCCGCGATCCACGGGAAGAGCGGTACTGCGGCAAATCCGGCCAGCGAGATCAGGATCGGCAGGATAGCGGTATCGGCATAGAAACGGCCGATCACGACGAGGCTTCCCAGTATCAGCATGGCCATGGCAACCACGGCGCGGGCCATGCCCGGCGCATTCAGGTGCCACAGCAGCCAGCCGGCCGCAGCCGCCGCCAGCGCGCCGCTGAGCTGTCCCGTCAACACGCTGCCCGTGGCCGCCGAGATCGCGGCGTTGGCACAGGCGACGACGGTCAGGGCGAGCATCGCCACCGTACCGTCGGCGGATTCACGTTCGAGATAACACCATAGCCCCCACCAAATCAGGCCGGCCAGCACGGCCTCGAACAGGAAGCGCCCCTCGGCCGTTTTCAGGATCGGCCAGAGCAGCAGAAGCAGCGAGGCCGACACGGCCACCAGCGGCCACAGCCATGCCCGTCGCCCCGCCGCTGAGACCCGATCGCGCAGGGCAAAGAGCAGCAGCACGACAGGTAGCGACAGGGCGAGCCAGTCAAGCGCCTGCGTCGGCGGAAAGGCGTGCTGCGTGTAGAGCAGCGCATAGGCGGAGGAGAAGCCAACCGTCAGGGCGACCGCCCCCCAAGCGGCCCGGCCGGACCAGCCCAGAAACAGGGTCACCGCAAACGGCAACAGGGCCGCCTGCCAGAGAATGGTCCAGAGGAAGGGTGAGAATCGCATCCCGGTCTGCCGCAGAAACCGGCGGGGAACAAGCCTCCCGCCGGTACAAGGCGCCTACTGCCGTTTGCCTTCGATGTTCAGCTGGATCTTCACCTGATCGCTGATGCCGCCGAGCATGTAGTTCATGCCGAAATGGCTGCGACGGATGATGGCTGATGCGATATAACCGGAACGGTAGTTGCCCCACGGATCGGGGCCGGCCCCGACATGGCGCAGATTGAAGGTCACGGGCTGGGTCACACCGTGCAGGGTCAGCTGACCGGCGAGCCGCATCTCGTTGTCATCGCCCATGATCAACTTGGTGCTGACGAACTTCATGATCGGAAACTGCCTGGCATTGAAGAAATCGGGACCGCGCAAATCCTTGTTCCGCCTGGCGTAGTTGGTATCTAGGCTCTTGACCGGAATCTCGACGGAGACCTTCGAGTTCTCTGGATGGGCGGGATCGAACGTAAAACTGCCGCTTATCTTGTCGAAACGGCCTGGCAGTTCGCTGACCCCTAGGTGACCGATCCAGAACTGGGCCAGCGAGTGCACCGGATCAATCTTGTAGGTACCGGCCGGGCTGCCGGTCTGCGTTTTGTACGCGTCGGCGGCTGTGGCATGACCGGGCAGAAGCATCGCGCCCGCCGCAAGCATCACCGCCGCCAGCCAGCGGCCCCGAAACTCCAACATATATCTACGCATCGCATTCCTCCTTCTCATCACTTGCAAAGGTTCCTGAACAGAACCCCGAGTATAGTCCACTTGTCGGCTTCCCGGCGGCTACGAGAACCAGCGCAGGAAGGCGGCCGCACCCAGCGCTGTCGACGCCAGCAGGCACATCACCAGCCACAACGAGGCGGCATGCCGCTGCCACCGATCCCCGGCCATGCCGAGCGCGGCGGCCAGCAGAAGACCGATGACGGCACACACCACCTTGATACCGAGCGCATCGACAGCAACCCCGTGGATGTCGGGAAAATGGCCATAGAAATGGAGGCTGGTAATGCCGAAGAGCGCGCCGGTAGCGATCTGCACCGCCCACGCGATGGCCACCCACCGCGCCAGACGGCGTGCCGACGGACGCTCGCGCCACCAAGCCCCGGCCACCGCACCGCCAATGACGGCCGCGGCACCGAAGTTGTGCACGACCTGGATCAGCGCATAGGCAAGGTTCTGCACGACACCCGCGCCTATGCCGTCGTGCCGGCAGGTCTGCCGACCGGACCGATCCCTCTGCAGGGTTGTTGTATCGTCATCCCCCTTGCATAGAGCCCCGCATCGCGCCTGTCAACGCGGCGACATTCGGGCATTGCCAGCGCCATGCCGATATAGTACCGTCCATCCCGTTTCCGGGAGCGCCCACTGGTCTGCGCCCCGACGTTCGGTATCTTCATCATATTCACTGAAATTCCGTTCCTATCAAAAAAATAAAACATTCGTCCCAGACCGGTTCAGGCGATATCCGTCTGGCGGGCCGTACTGGAGCATACTAAATCATGTCATTTGAAAACCTCGGCCTTGTGCCGAATATCCTTCGCGCTGTTACCGAACAGGGCTATACGAAGCCGACGCCGGTGCAGGCGCAGGCGATCCCCGTCATCCTCAACGGTGACGACATCATGGCCGGCGCCCAGACCGGCACCGGCAAGACGGCCGGCTTCACGCTGCCAATGCTGCAGCGTCTGAACACCACACCACCTAACGGAAAACGCCATGTTCGCGCCCTAGTACTGACACCGACGCGTGAACTGGCCGCCCAAGTCGGCGAGAGCATCAATACCTACGGCAAACATCTGCCGCTGCGTTCCACCGTGGTCTTTGGCGGTGTCGGCATTCAGCCCCAGATCAAGGCGCTGCGTAACGGCGTCGACATCCTGGTCGCTACTCCCGGCCGCCTGCTCGACCATGCCGGTCAGGGTACCGTCGATCTCTCGAAGATCGATATCCTGGTGCTGGACGAAGCCGATCGCATGCTCGACATGGGCTTCATCCACGACATCCGCAAGGTGCTGGCACTGCTTCCGAAGAAGCGGCAGAATCTGCTCTTCTCCGCCACCTTCGCTGACGAGATCAAGAAGCTGGCATCCACCATCCTCACCTCGCCGAAACTGATCGAGGTGGCGCGCAACGAGACCTCGGCCCAAGTCACGCATGTGGTGCATCCTGTCGACAAGTCGCGCAAGCGCGCACTGCTGTCGCATCTGATCTCCTCGCACGACTGGCAGCAGGTACTGGTCTTCACGCGCACCAAACATGGCGCCAACCGGCTGGCCGAACAGCTCGGCCGCGACGGTATCGTGGCGGCCGCCATTCACGGCAACAAGAGCCAGACGGCGCGCACCAAGGCGCTGGCCGGCTTCAAAAAGGGCGATATCCGGGTGCTGGTCGCCACTGACATCGCCGCGCGCGGACTGGATATCGACCAGCTGCCGCACGTGGTCAACTACGAGCTTCCGAACGTGGCCGAGGACTACGTCCACCGGATCGGGCGTACCGGCCGGGCCGGTAACGACGGCGAGGCAATGTCGCTGGTCTGCGCCGAGGAGCAGAAGCTCTTGCACGGCATCGAGCGGTTGATCAAGAAGGAGATCCGCAGGACCGAGATCGACGGTTTCGCACCGACCGAGACGATCGGATCACAGCCGATGACGCAGCAGCGCGGCCGACCACAACGCTCGAAGCCCTCGGGCCATCAACACCGTCCTCACGGAGCCAACGGCCCTGGTGGCCGGAGCAGAGGACGCGCCGCGCGTCGCCGCCCAAGGCCTTAACGCGACCGCAACCGAAACGAAAAAACCGCCCCTTCGAGGGCGGTTTTTTCGTTACTGGAAGCCTTACAGAGAGCCCTTTGTCTGTTTTACATCAGTATCCGTTCGATACCGCCGGACTTCACGCGGCGGATGAAATCCTCCTGCCAATTCTCGCCCTGCAGGTGTCGGATCATCTCCACGACGATGTAATCGGCTTCGACATTGCTCTCCCCCTCAAGACGGGAGAGCCCCTGCAGGCAGGAGGGGCAGGAGGTCAACACCTTCTGCTTCCCGCCGCCACCATCCTTAGCCGCGAGCGCCGCGCTCGCCTTGACCATCTCCTCCTCCTTGCGAGCACGAATCTTGCCGGCAATGGCAGGGCTGGCCACAGCCAGCGTACCGGCCTCGCCACAGCACTCCGCCGAGGCCACGGAATCCGAACCGAGCAGGCTGTCGATGGCCGCCTCTGAACCATGACGCTTGAGCGGCGAATGGCAGGGCTCGTGGTACATGTACTGCACGCCCTCGACACCCTCGACCTTGACCCCCTGACTCATTAGGTATTCGTGGATATCGATCAACGGTGCATCCGGGAAGACCTTGCCCAGCTCGTACTTCAGCAGCTGGTCATAACAGGTGCCGCAGGAGACGACGACCGCCTCGAAGTCGAGATAGGAGAGCGCATTCTTGACGCGATGGAAGAGCACCCGGTTGTCGTAGGTGATCTGGTCGCCGCGTTCATGATCGCCGCTTGCCGTGGAGGGATAGCCACAACAGAGGTAACCGGGCGGCAGCACGACGTTCAGTCCGAGGTCATAAAGCATCGCCTGTGTGGCCAGCCCGACCTGCGAGAACAGGCGCTCGGAACCGCAACCAGGGAAGTAGAAGACAGCGCGATCGTTCGCCTTCTTCGGATTCCGCAGAATCGGGATCAGGTTCTTGTCGCGTCCGTCGATCCCCAGCATGGATCGGCCGGTCTTCAGCGGCGTACTCGGCAGCGGTCGCTCGACGAAGGAGACCACCTGCGCGGCCACACCGTCCAGATTGCGCGTCGCAGCCGGTTCCGGTTTGATCAAGCCGGTCATCTTGGCGATGCGGTGCAGCAGGCGGTGGGCCCGGTAGCCCCAATGGACCACCACCTTGCGCATCAGGTGCACCGCATCCGGATTGCGCAAGACCAGGAACATCAGCGACAGCTTTGAACCGAGGTTGAAGCTCGACTGCCCCTTATCCTTGAGCAGTGCGCGCATCTTCTCGGTGACATCGCCGAAATCGATGTTGACCGGGCAGGGCGATTCGCACTTGTGGCAGATGGTGCAGTGGTCGGCCACATCCCTCAGGCCGTCGAACTGCTCGAAGGAGATGCCGCTGCCAGTCTGCGACTCGTAGAGGAAGGCCTCGATGATCGCCCCAGCCGCCTGGATCTTGTTGCGTGGCGAATAGAGCATGTTGGCGCGCGGGAAGTGGGTGTTGCAGACCGGCTTGCACTTGCCGCAGCGCAGGCAAGGCGAGATCTCCTCGGAGAGCGCCGTCAGGTCGGCCGCCTCGAGGATCACCGACTCCATCTCCAGCAGGTTGAAGCTAGGCGTATAGGTGAAGGTCAGATCGGTGCCCGGCAGCAGCTTGTCGCGGTTGAACACGCCGCCCGCATCGACCTTCGCCTTGTATTCGGCCATCTCGTCGAGATACTCGGGCGGCATGTAGGGCAGCTTGGTGATGCCAATGCCGTGCTCGCCGGAGATCACGCCGCCCAATTCCTCCGCCTTGGCCATGAAGCGCTCCACGGCGTGATGGGCCCGTTTCATCATCTCGTAGTCGTTCGAGTTGACCGGGATATTGGTATGCACGTTGCCGTCGCCGGCATGCATGTGCGTGGCGATGACGATACGCCCGGAGAGTCCCTGCCGGTGTGCCTCGCACACCCCTTCCTGCAGGGCATCGTGGCCGCGCAAAAGATCCATCAGCGTCGATTCGACCTCGCGACGGTAAGAGATGCGCAGGATGCCGCGCTGCATCAGGTGGAAGAGCAGGTCGTCCCTACCGTATTCAGTATCGCCGAGCCGCTCCTTCAGCGCCGAGGCCGGCGCATCCAGCCCGTCGAGAAAGGCCTTCCAGCGCTCTCGTGCCGTATCGATACACTGCTCGCACTGCTCCAACTTGCCCTGCAGGTAGCCGTCGTCCTCGACGCCGAGCTCCGAGAGACTCAGTGCATCGCCGGCCGCCAGCTTCTGCCGGCACCCCTCCAGATAGCGTTCGATCCGGTCGAGGATATCGAGCTTATTGCCGATCGAGTACTCGATGTTCAGATGCTCAATGAAGTCGTTGTACTCGGCCAGCCTAGGCAGCGGTATGACGACATCCTCGTTGAGCTTGAAGGCGCGCGTATGCTTGGCGATCGCCGCCATGCGTCCGCGGTCGGACCAGAAGCGCTGGCGGTCCGCCTCGCTGCTGGCGACGAAGCCCTCGCCCTGCCCCTCGGAGGTGATGCGACAGATGTCGGAGCAGGCCTTGGCCACGCTGCGCTTGTTGTTGCCAGAGACATCGATCAGGAGCACCACGCGCGGCCGCTCGCGGCGGGTCGACTTGCTGGTGTAGTTGATCGCCTTGACGTATTTGGCATCGAAGTGTTCCAGCCCTTCCAGATGCACTCCATCGAAGGCGTCGACATGCTCCTTGATCGCCACCATGGCTCGGGTCGCCGGTGTCAGCTCGTGGCCGTAGAACTCACAGCAGACCGTCTGCGTATGATTGTAGGGCTGGTGCAGCACGAAGGTTGCCTCGGTAACGAAACCGTCGACGCCCTCCTTCTGCACACCGGGCAGGCCGCCCAACGCCTTGCGGGTGACATCCTTGCCGAGCCCGGCGCGGCGGAAAACGGAGCCGTGGATCGCCAGTTCCTCCGGCTCGCCGAGTGGCGTGGTGCCGTCCGGCGCGAAGCGTGACAGCTGGAAGGTGACCTGCTCATCGGCCGGGATCTTGCCCATGTTGTGGTGCTGCCGCTCGACCAGCAGCCAGTTGCCGTCCGGCGTCACCATCCTCCAGGAGAGCAGGTTGTCCACACAGGTACCCCAAATCACCGCATGTTTACCGCCGGCGTTGGTGGCGACATTGCCGCCGATGGTGCAGGCCCACAGGCTGGTCGGATCGGTGGCGAAGACATACGGCTTCGAGGCCTCCATGACCCGGCCGGTCACAGCCCCCGCCTGGGCGGTGATGGTATGGATCGCCTTGCCGTCGACGTCAGTCTCCTCGATGGAGCCGATCGCATCGAACTTCTCGACGTTGATCATCACCGCATCGGAATGCAGCGGTACGGAACCACCGCAGAGACCGGTACCGCCCCCCCGGGGGATCACCGTCAGCCCCAGCTCGCGCGCCGCGCGCACCAGCCCCGGAATCTCCTCGGGGCGATCCGGCGTGATGACGCAGAAGGGGTGCTCCTGACGCCAGTCGGTGGCATCGGTGGCGTTGTGCGTCAGCGTATAGGCGTCGAAGTGGACATTGTTCGGGTGCGTCGCCCTTGCGAAGGCGCGCTTGGCCTGTCGGCGCCGCTTCGGCTCCTCCTGAAACCAGCGGCGGAATTCAGCCACCATCTCCCGCGTGGCGGCGGCAACCCGAATGGCGCGCTCGTTGTCAGCCGCGGCGGCCTCGATCCGGGAGAGCCGGTCCGCATGCAGATCGACCAGTGCCTTGAAGCGTTTCTTGTGCTTAAGCAGGTCGTTTTTCAGGAAGGGATTGCGTGAGACCACCCAGACATCGCCGAGAATCTCGAAGAGCATGCGGGCGCTGCGGCCGGTACGCCGCTGCTCGCGCAGCACGTTGATATCCTCCCAGATTTCTTCGCCGAGAAAGCGGAGAACGATTTCACGGTCAGAGTAGGAGGTGTAGTTGTACGGAATCTCGCGAATGTTTGCAGTCGACAATCTGATACTTCCTCAATACGAATGTGTCGTTGGTCAGTCTGCCTCCCCGATCCCTGAATTTACAGTATCCGGTGACGGCAGAAAACTATGCGTCCGTTATGGACATGAACAGGGCCGGGCCTTCCTGTGCCTCAGTCGGGTGGTAGTACGAAGCCCGGCGGCAGGTAGAGCCAGGGGTGACTGAACCAGTAGAAGCGCGAGCCATCGGCCGAGGGAGCCGTACAGTTGTATCGGCTGCGGCCGGCCGGCAGCGGCTGTTCGACCCGAACCGTCACCTGCCTGTTCGGACCGGTCTCGTGGTCAATCTCGATCCGGCCTTGACCGCTGGCATAGCAGTGCACCGTGTGCGGCCGAATACTGCTGTTGGACGACAGCGTCAGCGTCAACGCCGGCTGTGCATCGTGGGTCACCATCTCCCACGGCACTTCGTCGATAACCGGCAGCGGCAGCGTCGCGATCTTGGTGCGGAACTGGTCCATCGCAGCATAGTCGCCGGCAATCGGGAAACGGGGCAGCACGCGCATGTCCGAGTGGACACCGACCGCGCCGGACTGCTGACCGAACCCGACCAGCCCCATCGATCTCACGATGCCGGCCAGCGCTTCGCTGTACTCGCCGTATGGGTAGGAGAAGATCGCCGGCACCCTGCCCAACTCCTGTCGCAGCCGCTTCTGTGCATCAGAGATATCGGCCGTGACCCGCCGACGCCAGGCTGCATCGCCCTCTCCGTCACGATGCAGGACAAGGTGATCGTGTGAGCTGGAGTGATTGGCGAAACTGGCGCCGTGCTGCTGCATCTCCCGCATCTGCATCCAAGACATGAAGGCGGAATAGCCGCGGTCGATCGGGCCGGTGGCGACGAAAACGGTGAAGGGCCAGCCATGCTTCTTCAGCAGCGGAAAGGCCCGCTCATAAACCGACATATAGGCGTCGTCGATGGTGATGGCGACAGTGTGGTCCGGGATCGGCTTCCCCTGCCGGAGCTCATCGACGATGCGCGTCAACGGCCAGACGTGGTAGCCGTGATCGGCCAGATAATCGAGCTGCTCCCCGAACCGCTCCATGTCGATATTGGTGGTCGGATAGCGCGGCACACCGAAGTGGTGGTACATCAGGATCACGGCATGCGAGGGCACAGCCGGCGCCGCACACACCGGCAACGGCGCGGAGAGCACCAGCCACCCGAGAAGAAGCGCCGCCCACCTGCGTCGGCTGCCTAGCCATATCGTCCGGTTCACTGCCCGAACCTAACCTGCGTCACCCGCCACTGCTACGAACGGACCAGCGACTTGAGCATCACTGGCGTCAGCAGCGTCGTCACCAGGGTCATGATGACCACCGCCGAGAAGAGATCGTCGACGATCGGCGGTGTTGGCTCGGGCTGCGTGAACAGTCCGGCACGCAGCGCCACCTCGGCGACGATCAACTCCACCGCACCGCGCGCGCTCATGCCGACCCCGATCGTCAGCGCCTCACGCCCCCGGAAGCCGAACGCCAGCGCCGGCAAGCTGGCGCCGGCGATTTTGCCGATGAAAGCGGCCAGCACGAAGAGCAGGACGAAGAGCGGAATCTCCGTGGCCGCCCCGATTCTCAGATGCATGCCGATTGAGGCGAAGAAGATCGGCGCGAAGAATCCCATCGTGAAGGTGGTCAGGCTGCGACGGATGCTGTGATAGACCTTCGGCTCGATCGTCTGGTGCACGAAGAAGAGGCCGGCCAGGAACGCGCCGAGTAGGAAGTGCATGCCGAGTGCCTGGGCGAGCATGGCATAGGCGAGCGTGGCGATCAGCAGGGCGCTGAACTCGAACTCCTGCGCCTGAAAACGTTTCAGCCGGCGTCCCAGCCAAGGGAAGAGATAGTGGCCGATCCCGCCAGCGATGGCTAGGAAGAGCACCGCCTTGCCGGCGAGGATCAACATCGCCACGGTATCCGGAAAGCTGTGGTGTCTGATCACGGCAGTCAGGAAAGCGAGCAGGAAGAGCCCTAGAATATCGTCGAATACTGCCGCCGAAACGATCGTCTTGCCCGCCCTGCTCTTGAGCTTGCCCAGATCCATCAGCACCTTGACGGAGACCGGCACAGCGGTAATCGCCAGCACCATGGCAACAAAGAGCGACTGTGCCAACTTCATCGGCGAATCAGGCAGAAAGAACCAGCCCAGCGCGAATCCGAGGGAAAGCGGTAACAGCATACCGCCGGCCGCAATGAAGAACGCCTTCCCCGACACCTGCGCCAGTTCGTTCGGGTGCATCTCGGTGCCGGCCAACAGCATCAGAAAGAGGATCGAGAGGTCGGTGATGCCGACGAACACCTCGTTATCCGACAGGTTGGAAAGCATCGGAAAGGTGTCCGAATAGAGATTGAAGAGCATGCCCAGCGCAATCCCCGCCACCAGTTCGCCCACGAGCGCGGGCTGATTCAGCCGTTCTGCCACCTCGCCGGCAACACGGGTTGCGAATAGCAGGATGAGCAGGGCATAGATCAGCTCCATATCGCCTCCTTGCCGTGACCGTGATCTCCAACTTGCGGACAGCCAGGCTGTCCGTTTGTCTATGATAGTAGATATCGCGCTGCTGCATGATCGTGCGCCCAAACCCCTTCAGGAGGTTCAAACCATGTTGCCTATTTTCAAGCGCTGGCCGCCCAAGGATCCGACCCGCATCCAGCTCTTCTCGATGAACACCCCCAACGGCGCCAAGGTATCGGTCGCGCTGGAGGAGTTGGGCCTGCCATACGAGCCGCACACCATCGACATTCGCAGCGGCGAACAGCACACCGACGAGTACCTGACCCTGAGCCCGAACGGCAAGATCCCGGCCCTGGTCGATCCGAACGGACCGGACGGGCGCATCATCAGCATCATGGAGTCGGGCGCCATCCTGATCTACCTGGCCGACAAGACCGGCAGACTGATCCCGGCCGATCCGGTCGAGCGCAACGAGTGCCTGCAGTGGCTCTGTTTCCAGGTCGGCCATATCGGGCCGATGTTCGGCCAGTTCGGCCACTTCTACAAATACGCCGCCGATACCTGCCTCGATCCCTACCCGGTCGAGCGCTATACCAATGAGAGCCGCCGCCTGCTCGGCGTTCTGGAGAAGCGGCTGGCGACACGCGATTACATCCTCGATGGCGGCTACTCCATCGCCGATATCGCCACCTTCCCGTGGGTCGTCTGCCTGCGCGACTTCTACAAGGGAAGCGAGCAGCTCGGACTTGACGCGTTCGTGCGCGTCAATGAGTGGGTAACGCGCTGCCTGGAACGCCCGGCCGCCGGACGCGGCATGCAGGTCTGCGCCCCGGGGGAGGCTTGAGTAATCGAAGTCGGATGGCATGATAGACGCATGATCGAACTCTCCCGACGCATCCAGCAGATCAAGCCCTCGGCCACGCTGGCCATCACCGCCAAGGCGGCCGAGCTGCGCGGCCAGGGTCGCGACATCATCTCGCTCTCCGTCGGCGAGCC
>DATFLK010000166.1:0-5162 GCA_035267815.1 Mariprofundaceae bacterium
CCCCGGCATCGAGGTTGTCGGCCTGCTCAGCACACTGAATGCACGCTACGACCGCGTCGCCATGCATGCCACCCGGTCCGAACTGCTCCGCCGCCAGGCGACGGCCACCGGTCTGCCGCTGCACACCCTCGAGCTGCCCGACCCCTGTAGCAACGAACAGTACGCCGCGATCATGGGCGGATTCGTCGCCGGACTGCCGGCCAAAGGCATCGACTGCATCGCCTTTGGCGACCTGTTCCTTGAGGACATTCGCAATTACCGCGAGAAACAGTTGGCCGGCACCGGCATCGAACCGACCTTCCCTCTCTGGCAGATACCCACATCAGAACTGGCTATGATGATGCTCGACGGCGGACTGGAGACCTACATCAGCTGCGTCGATCTCGACAAACTCCCGGCGGAGTTCGCTGGGCGGCGCTGGTCAAGCGAATTACTACAGGAGATTCCCGAAGGCATAGACCCCTGCGGCGAGAACGGAGAGATGCACACCATTGTGGTCGATGGCCCGATGTTCGAGACACGCATCGATGCAAAAATCGGCGAAATCGTAGAGCGGGACGGCTTTGCCTACGCCGACATCATTCCTATCAATTGAGAAAGGTCATATGCACGTCGAAGCAATCGACCATCTAGTTCTGACCGTCAGGGATATAGAGAAGACCTGTGCCTTCTATCTGAAGGTCTTGGCAATGAAGGTCATCGCCTTCGGAAAACAGAAAATCAATCTGCACCAGTACGGCAACGGGCTTTCTTCCAAGGCATGGACGACAACACCGGGATCCGCCGACCTCTGCCTACATCCCTCCTTGCCGATGCAGGAGATTATCGCGCGCCTCAAAGCATACGACATCGAGCCGCTCGAAGGTCCTGTCCAACGTACGGGCGCGAAGGGGCCGATTCTTTCAGTCTACTTCCGAGACTCAGGGCACAACTTGGTCGAAGTTTCCAATCCTGTCGGCAAGAGCGGATAAGCCCGAAACAGGCCGTCTCCGGCTCAGGCAAGCGCATCGTCGGCGACGTGGTAGTGGGGATCCTCCTTGATATTGACCTCGACGAGGTTACCGGCTTTCTTCAGGAGCTGTTTGCACTCCTGACTTAGGTGGCGAAGGTGAAGCTGTTTGCCAGCTTTGGTGTATTTGTCAGCCAGAGTGTCGATCGCCTCGATGGCCGAATGGTCGGCGACGCGGGAATGTGCGAAATCGACGATGACGTCCTGCGGATCTCCCTCGACATCGAAGAGTTCAGCGAAGCGGTGTACCGAGGCGAAGAAGATCGGTCCGTGAATCACATAAACGCGGGTATTGTCCCCCTGCTGGTGGGTTTCGGCATAGACGTGGCGCGCCTGTTTCCAGGCAAAGGTCAGGGCGGTGGCAATGACGCCGACCAGCACCGCAATCGCCAGATCGGTGAAGACGGTGACCACGGCGACGAGGATGCCAACGAAAGAGTCCTCACGCGGTATCTTGTTAAGCAGATTGAAACTTCCCCATTCGAAGGTCCCGATCACCACCATGAACATGATGCCGACGAGAGCGGCTACAGGAATCTGTTCAATCAAGGGCGAGGCGAAGAGAATGAAGCTAAGCAGAAAGAGCCCTGCGGCGATGCCGGAGAGGTTGCGCCGGCCGCCGGAAGAAATGTTGATCATGCTCTGCCCAATCATGGCACAACCGCCCATGCCCCCGAAGAAGCCGGAGACGAGGTTGGCCGAGCCCTGACCGATGCAGACGCGGTTACCCTGGCCGCGGGTATTGGTCATCTCGTCGATAACGCTCATGGTCAGCAGCGATTCGATCAGGCCGACGCCGGCAAGAATGAAGGCGTAGGGGACGATGATCTTCAGTGTCTCCAAATTAAACGGTATGGCCGGGATATGGAAAGGGGGAAAGCCGCCGCCGATGTGTGCGATGTCGCCGACCGTGCGGGTATCCAGGCCGCCGAAGATAGCCAGCAGCGAGACAACAAGGATGGCGGCCAATCCCGCCGGCACTGCACGGGTAAACTTGGGTAGAAAGATCATGATCGCCATGGTCAGCGCGATCAGGCCAAGCATCAGATAGAGCTGAGGGCCTTCAATCCAGCTGCCGTCGGGGGCGTGGAACTGTTCCAGCTGGGCCAGGAAGATAACGATCGCCAGTCCGTTAACGAAGCCCAGCAGCACCGGATGCGGCACCATGCGAATGAACTTGCCGAGTCTCAATACCCCGGCACCGATCTGGATGATGCCGGTCAGCACCACCGTGGCGAAGAGGTATTCCACACCGTGTTGCGCCACCAGCGCCACCATCACCACGGCCATCGAACCGGTGGCGCCGGAGATCATGCCGGGACGGCCACCAACGAGCGAGGTAATCAGGCCCATCAGGAAGGCGGCGTAAAGGCCGACCAGCGGATTGACGCCGGCGACAAAGGCAAAGGCGACCGCCTCCGGCACCAAGGCCAGCGCCACCGTCAAACCGGAGAGAAACTCGTTCTTGATATTGGATGTGGTGTTGGCAATCAGTTCGAACATCTGACCTCCATTTCAAACCTCCCCATCCCGGTTCGGTCACGATGCGACGCAGCGGGGCACCTTCCGACACAAAAAGAACCGATCCCTGATTCCACGGTTGGAACAGGGCGACCAATTCATTCGGGAGTGTCTCCGGAAACCTGAGCGGAGTTGTGTGGGCGGCGATTGTAACGGCCAACCTTCACTGTTCAAGCATCGATCAGCGTTGCAGGAGAAGACGTCGGACGCCGGAGTCACCGACGCCCGACACTCCTGTCAACGGATCCAGAAGGGATCGACCCGGGCCTCAATCAGGGATTCCACATCGTCATCCAGATTCGACAGGAAATCGAATCCCGTCTCCTTCTCCACCTTGTCCACGCTGGTGATAAAACGGGGCAGATCGGACGACTTCTCCTTGCGATTGGGAATGATGAAGGCGATGGCATCGACACGCACGGGATCGAATACCACCTTGTAGAAGGCATCGGGCACAGCGACATGATCGGATCCAATACTATCCGGATGCCGATTCTTGTAGATACTGCCCGTCACAATATAGAGTTCGCCGCGCGAATTGACCCAATCGCGCACCTTCTGCTCCAAGAATTTCCATATTCCCTTATTCATCCCCTTCTTCTGGGGCGCCACATTGGTCAGCAGAAAGCTTTCGCTCATGGCCCGGGCGCTCCATCGCATGGAGGTGGCCGGCGTCATCTGGCCCCGTGTATAACCGCTATGGCTGTAGTCGGCCAGTTCGGCCTGCTGATCGGAAGCCAGATCCGGATCGGGACGAAAATCGTTTGTGCGGGGAATATTGCCGTGCATCTTCTCACGGGTCAGATGGTAGGCGACCCAGTCGGCCGTCTTGTGCGCTGTATTGTATGAGAGCACATACCCCTTCCGGCAGAGCAGAACACCGCCGTAGCTAGGTGCACCGTATTTGATTTGCGCACTGCAATCATCGAGCGGCGATGCTAGTGCAGCGGCCGGAAGAAGGAGCATGATTGAAAATATCATCACTTTCTTCATACGAACCTCCTCTAAAACGAGGATACGGGCAGAGAGATTCATGCTCCCGCCCTAACCTGCACCTAATTAGTATAGTATATGAATGCATCGTATGCGATGCGGGATGGGCCAAAGGCGTTGAACCGATACCGGTTCTGCCCTAATTTTCCTCTCATGTGGATTCAGCGAACAGCACTGCTCAAGCCTAGGCCACGAGGCTTCCATCTCATCACTAGGGAACTGCTGGAGCAGCTACCCGAGCTCGCGGACTTCCGCATTGGTCTGGCGCACTTCTTCATCCGTCACAGCAGCGCCAGCCTGACCATCAACGAAAACGCCGATCCGATCGTCCGTACCGATATGGAGGCCCATTTCAACCACTTCGTACCAGAGAGCCAGCCCTACTACCGCCACACTCTGGAAGGCCCCGACGACATGCCGGCCCATATCAAGGCAAGCACCCTGGGAAGCAGTATAAGCATCCCGATCGCCGACGGGGCGCTGATGCTCGGCACCTGGCAGGGGATCTATCTCGGCGAACACCGCAATCACGGTGGTAACCGTCAGGTAGTCATCACCCTGAACGGTGAATAGAGATCGAATGAGCGTTTTTCAGGCGCCCTGAAACGAAAATCCGGAAAACTCGTCATGCGGAAGCGGGCGGCTGATGAAATAGCCCTGACCGATATCACATCCCATCTCCCTGAGCATGCTGAAGGTCTCGATATTCTCGACACCTTCGGCAATCACCCTCATGCCAAGCGAATGGGCCAATCCGATCGCTGCCTCGGTAATATGGCGGCTCCTCTTGTCGGACAGCAGTCTCAGGGTAAAGGACTTGTCGATCTTAAGCGCCGTAGCCGGCAACATGTCGAGGTATTTCAGGGACGAGTAGCCGGTACCGAAATCGTCGATGGAGATAATCACGCTGGCAGAGGAGAGCCAATTCAGCACCGAGATCGATCGATCGATATCCTCCATCAATACACTCTCGGTTACCTCCAGTTCGAGATTGGAGTAGTCCACCCCGTGGCGATCCAGTGCACCGAGTACGATGCCGGGGAAATCGGATGCCATTAGGTCGCTGGCCGAGACATTAACCGCCACCTGAAGGCCTACATGCTGACCCTCCCGGCGCCACTCGGCATGCTGCGACAAGGCACTGTTCAGGGCCCATGTTGTCAGTTCGTTGATGATACTGGACTGTTCCGCTTGGGGAATAAACTGGTCGGGCGGAATCATCCCCCTCTCCGGATGCTGCCAGCGCATCAGCGCCTCGGCGCCGACCACCTCCTCCGTCACCAGTGAGAGCTTCGGCTGGTAGTGGAGAAGCAGGTCTCCCTCCTTCACCGCACTCCTCAACTGCCCCAACAGGGCAAGGTTATCGCGATTGATCCTGTGATGGTCAGGGTCGTGAACAACCGCCACCTTCCTGTGCGCCTGTCTGGCATTCATCACCGCCAGTTCGCTCATCTGCAGGAGCTGGCTAGCATCCTTGTCACCATTCTCGCTCAACGACAGGTAACCGATCGTCGAATCGACATTCAGCGGCACCCCCTCGTAACCGAAGGGATGCTCCAATATGCTGGCGAGGTAGTTGGACAGACGCTCCGCATCCGACAGGGGCATGTTGGCCAATACAATGGCGAACTCGGAACGG
>DATFLK010000167.1:0-6551 GCA_035267815.1 Mariprofundaceae bacterium
TGGCCGGATCGACACCGAGCCTGTCGACGAAGCCGAGCAGCTCGCCCATCGCGGCGACCTGGATGCCCAGCATGGCATTGACCATCAGTTTGACGGCGGCGCCGCTTCCCGCCGGTCCGGCATGATGCACGGCACTGCCCATCGTCGTCAGAACCGGTGTGGCCGCCTCCACATCCTTGGGCTCGCCGCCGACCATGTAGACGAGCTGCGCTGTCTCGGCCTGGGGTCGCGAGCCTGAAACCGGCGCATCGATGAAGTCGATGCCCCGTTCGCGGCAGGTCCCGGCCAGCTCCTGCGCCCAGTCCACCGTCAGGGTCGAGCTTTCGATGGCCATGGCGCCCTTCGGCATGGCCGCCAGCGCGCCGGTCGCCTCATCGAGCCAGACATGGCGGGAGGCCTCGTCGTCGCGGACGATGGCGATGACAAAGTCCGCCTCCCCGACAGCCTCGGCCGGAGAATGGGAGGCCCTGGCACCGGCCTCCACCAAGGGCGTCGTCTTTTCCGGGGTGCGGTTCCATACCGTGACGGCGTGTCCCGCCCTGAGCAGGTTGGCTGCCATGCGCGATCCCATGGCGCCGGTTCCAAGCAGTGTCACGTTCGGCATCGGTGTCTCCTTTTCGGGGGTCTGCTCTGACATGTGTAGACCTCTCCTGCGGGGGCGTCAAAGCGTCGTTGTGGCATCGGGGCCGTGATCAGGCTTCGTTCGGTCCCGTCTCCCGGACCAGTTCGAGGAGTGTCTCCGCGTATTGATCACCGATGCGCCTCTGCTTGCGCCACTCCCTGGCCCGGCGGGAGGCCTGACGGGCGATGGGAAGCCACTTGTCGGGATCGTCCTGCATGCCCTGTCGCGCCTGCGTGATGAAGTATGATAGGGCCGCATCGGCTGGTTTGAGGCCCGCGCTCTTACCCTGTCTGACGGCATCAAACATCAGGTCCTCCTCTGATTTTTGAGGGTGCGAGATGGGGCCGGCGAGTTCCGAAAGCGCATTCATGAATCGTGAAGCGTAGAACATCCCGTGGACTCCTTTTAGCCTTTTTCAGGCTGTTGATGCGATGGGAATTGAATCCCCGGGTATGAGTCTTGTCAAATGGGTCTTGGGCGGAGGCGCCATTTACGCCGCCGGGATGATCGGGCGTCCGCCGGAAACCGCATTACATGGGGTGTTTGATACCCGTCCTTATCAGCCACCAGTTGACTGGAAGGCTTGTCAGAAAGCCTGCCAGCATGGCGATTTGCATCATGAACCAGAATGTCGGCCTGCTTTTTTCCAGTTCGTGTCCGAAGAGTACAAACGTCGTGAGGGCCATCCAGCCATACATGCCGATCTGCCAGACGCTCAGGGAGAGGATATCGGCCTTGAAGGCAGAGATGAAGCCCTGCATCGGGGACAAATTCCGCATCGGCACAATGGTAAAATACTGAAAGACAATGCCGAAAAGGACCGCGGCGATGAAATCAAGCGCCCAGGCGGCAAATATTTCGTGGCCGAAGAGTGACAGGGGGATGAAGGCAAGCGAGCCCTCCACAATCAGGTCGCCCAGCGTGCATCCACTGCCACAATGGGTTGCGGCGAGGGCCACGCGCTTCCAGTCCGTAGAAGGTTGTTCGGCGGTGCTGTGTTTGTGATGTCGCGAAGCTCTTCCGGCTCGGAGATAAAACCACAGGCCGATCGGCCCCGAGTACAGGGTGGTGATGGGCCACACCATGTTCATAATCCACATATGTTGGCGGCGCCCGGCCAGGATGTCGGCCAGGATCACCAGAGCACAGATCACTCCTGATACTAGGGAGATGATTGCCAAAGTGGAGAGCCATCCGGGCACGGTCATATGTTCATGAATCCATTCGACCTTCGATGGGGGGTCATCGCAGGTTTCAGGGGTGCAGGGCTGCGAAGTGGCCGATGGTCGCCATAGGTCTTGATCAACATCTTCAACACTGACCGAAGGCTACAGCGGCGTGTCTGTCAATGCCGGGCAGCGCGGATTAGTCCCCCGGTGTGTGGAAGCGGGGTTGTCGATGGCTGGCTTGCAGGTATGGAAATGAAAGGAGCGGCACCGGTTGCACGGGCCGCTCCTTCACATGTGCTATTCCAGAATGGTGCGGGCGTTGATCGCCTGCACGGGTCGGTTGTTGGGATGGTGCATCACCTCGGCAAACCGGGCGATCTGCGCCTTCGAGGCCGACACCGGCTGCTTCATAACCAGCCAGCGCACGCCCTCGGTGCAGGGCGGCGTAGTCAGGGAACCGTTGAAGCGATAGTGGTCCCGGTTGTCGGGCAGAATCCCGGTTGGCGAGATGGCCGAGGCCAGCATTGATTTGTCGCCCGCATGCTTCGGCATCTGTGCCCAGGCCTTTCTCAGCGCCGCGTTGGCACGGCCTTCGGTGAACATCACCGCTACGACGGCCAGATTGCCATCCTTGTCAGCATGGACCAGATGCGCCTCCATCGGAAACGACTGGCCGCGAATGTGGTTTTCGCTCGGCGCATGGAAATGAAACTGTTTGAGCTCGAACTCCCGGCCATCCACCCGGATGCTGCTGCCAGGATGAACATTGACCTGCACGGCATGACCGTTGTTGAGGATCTCCTTGCCATTGCTGATGTAGCGGAAGGCAATCGGTTTCATATCAGCCTGAATAAAGCCGGTCAGATTGACGGGGGACTGGTTCTTGCCGGCACACGCACCGTATTCGGGTGTCAGGGTGGCCCAATGCGCCGGTCCCGTGTGGCCGGAATAGCCCCAATGGGCGGCCTGGGCGGAGAATGCCGGGCTCGAAAGCATCAGCATGCCGATCGCAAAAAAGGTTTTCTTCATCATTAGCCTCCAGAGTGGATTCGTTTTTTTGGTATGGGTATGTACCGAAAACCGGCTGCTTCAGGTTCCCTTTGGCCCCGGTCTCGGCGGGAGGTCCATCTCCTTGTCCATGATTTCAGCATGGTAATGATTACAGAACGATGAAATTGCCATTCATGATCAATCGGCTATTTTTCAGGGATATGGACGAGTCGATTCGGCATCTGCTGATCCTCGGTTGCGGCTATGTCGGCGAAAGGCTGGGCAGGGTCGCCATCGAGCGGGGAGCGCGTGTGAGCGGCACGACGCGCTCTGAGGCGCGTGCCGATGCGCTGGCAGCCTCCGGGATCGAGCCGGTGATTGTCAGTTCGCCCGCCGAACTTCCGGACGAACTGCTGCAGCAGTGTGATGCGCTGGTCGATTCAATCCCGCTGGTGCGCGACGAGGCAGGCATGCACGCCCCGCAGCTGGAGTGGCTGCCGCGGATCGGGTCGAAACTCTCCCATATCCGGTGGGCGGGCTACCTCTCCTCCACCGGCGTCTATGGCGATGCGGGCGGTGCATGGGTCGATGAGACGTGCGACTGCCGGCCGACCAGCCAGCGGGGAAGGCAGCGGCTTCGGGCCGAGTCGGCATGGCTCGATGCGGGTCTGCCGGCCGAGGTGTTCCGCATTGCCGGCATCTACGGGCCAAGGCGGAATATCATTCCGAGGCTGATGTCCGGCGAGTACAAGGCGGTGCGCTGGGAGCCGCCGCACTGGTCCAACCGGATTCATGTGGATGATATCGTCGACGCCCTGATGGTCGCGATGCAGCGGCCACGGCCCGGCCGTATCGTCAATCTGGCCGACGACGAACCCATGCCGCATGCCGATTATGTCAGTGAGCTGGCGCGTATGGTCGGGGCATCCGAGCCTGTGATGCTGACCCCGGAAGAGGGAGAGCGTGAGCTTGGTCCGGCAATGCTCGCCTTCTTCCGTGATAACAAGCGGGTCGGCAATCGCCGGTTGCATGCCGAACTGCTGCCGGAGTTGCGTTACCCCGGATTCCGGAACGCCGTGCCGATGCTGATGGAGGGCACGGGATAGAGGCGGATCTCGCGACGGGTGGCTCCGAAGGGTTTACCGGAGCAGTCGCCTCCGGGTCCAGCGCCGTTCGCGGATGGCCCGCAGGCAGGCCATCCGGCTCGGATAGTGTTCGATGGAGAGGCGCAGGGTCTTGCCCATGTCTAGGCGACCGACAAAATAGCCGGATGCATCGTGCATGCAGAGGGTTCTTCCGTTCATTGCTTCACCTCCGAGCGCCATACTTGGCGGTTTGTGATATCAAACCGGACGCGTTTTTCGTACCGACTTGCCATTAAGTATATCGCCGCGTCGCTTTCTGACTTGAGGCGGGGCCGTGTTTCAGGGCCCGCTCTCTGTGCACCCGGCGGCCGCGCCGTGGTATGGTGTCGATGTGGATATCGAATCGTTTCAGGTTGCTGCCGAGGAGATTTTCGCCGGGTTGCCGGAGTATTTTATCCGCGGTATCGAGAATGTGGCGATCTTCGTTGAGGAGGAGGCGGATGCGGAGACGCTCGAGCGCATGGCGTTTGACGACCCCGATGAGTTGCTGGGCCTTTATCAGGGCCTGCCGCTGCCGGATCGGGGCAGCGGCTACGGCGGTTATCCGCCCGATATGATTCATCTCTATCGCCGTCCTATTCTGGCCTTCTGCCGGCAGCACGGGGAGGAGGTGCGCCACTGCATTCGCCATGTGCTGATCCATGAGATCGGCCACTACTTCGGGTTTTCGGATGCGCAGATGCATGCCATCGAGCGCGACCCGTGATGCGCCGGTGAATTAATGCTCCAATTGCGTGCGATTTCCCGATAGCGTTGGTACGCTAGCGACACTTCTTCTGACTGGAGGGGACTTTGGGAATTCTAGACGGAAAAAAAGGCCTCGTTCTAGGCATTGCAAACGACAAATCGATTGCCTGGGGAGTGGCCAAGGCGGCTCGGCGCGAGGGCGCTGAGCTCGGCTTCAATTACCTCGGCGAGGCATTGGAGAAGCGGGTTCGCCCTCTGGGCGAAGAGGTCGGCGCGACGCTGATCGAGCCGCTCGATGTCGGCGATGATGCCCAGATCGACGAGTTCTTCGCCAAGGTGAAGCAGCAGTGGGGACAGCTCGATTTTGTCGTCCACTCCATCGCATTTGCCAACAAGGATGCCCTGAAGGGACGTTTCATGAATACCACGCGCGAGGATTTCCAACTGGCGCTGGATATCTCCGCCTACTCCTTTATCGCCGTGGCCCAGCGTGCGGCTCCGCTGATGAAACCGGGTGGCAGCCTGCTGACGATGTCCTACCTCGGTGCGGTTCGCGCGGTGCCGAACTACAATATCATGGGCGTGGCCAAGGCGGCGCTGGAGTCGGCCACGCGCTATCTGGCGCAGGATCTGGGACCGGACGGTATCCGCGTCAATGCCATCTCGGCCGGCCCGATCCGGACACTGGCGGCCTCGGGCGTCGGCGATTTCCGCAACCTCATGTCCAAGAGCGCACGTGGCGCCATGCTCAAGCGCAACGTGGCTCAGGAAGAGGTCGGTAATGCCGCTGCCTATCTGATCTCCGACTGGGCTTCGGGGGTCTCCGGCGAGGTGCACTATGTGGATGGCGGTTTCAATGTCGGCGCCGGCGATCCGGGCGATTACGAGGTAAGCTGATTGTCCGGCAGCGCCTTCGGCCAGATCTTCCGGGTCTCCACAGCGGGTGAGTCGCATGGGCCGGCGCTGGTGGCGATCGTCGAAGGTTGTCCGGCGGGACTTGAACTCTCCGAAGCCGATATCCAGCCGGATCTGGACCGCAGGCGGCCGGGTCAGTCGAAATACACCACTCAGCGCCGGGAGGCGGACGAGGTCGAGATTCTCTCCGGTGTCTTCGAGGGAAGAACTACCGGCTGCCCCATCGGACTGCTGATTCGCAATACCGATCAGCGCAGCAAGGATTACAGCGAGATCAAGGACAAATTCCGTCCCGGCCATGCCGATCTCACCTATTTCGAGAAGTACGGATTCCGCGACTATCGCGGCGGCGGGCGCGCCTCGGCGCGCGAAACGGCCGTGCGGGTGGCGGCGGGCGCCATTGCCCGGAAGCTGTTGGCGAAAAATGATGTCCGCATTGCCGGCTGGGTGGACCAGATCGGCAGCGTGCGGGCCGATCCGGCACGCTATGAGATGGCGGAGATCGACAACAATCCCTTCTTCTGTCCCGATGCCGGGGCGGTGGAGCAGATGGCCGCATTGCTGGATGGCCTGCGCAAGCAGGGCGACTCCATTGGCGCCGGGGTGACCGTACAGGCCATGGGTATGATGCCGGGGCTGGGCGAGCCGGTTTTCGACCGCTTGGATGCCGATATTGCCAAGGCGATGGTCTCCATTCCGGCGGTCAAGGGTGTGGAGGTCGGCGACGGGTTTGGCTGTATTGCGGCAAGGGGTTCCGAGTTCGGCGATGCGATCCGCTCCGACGGTTTCCAGAGCAACCATGCCGGTGGTGTGCTGGGCGGCATCTCCAACGGCGATACCATTCGCGTGCGGCTGGCGCTGAAGCCGACTTCCTCCATCGTGACGCCCCGGCCGACGGTCGATATTCACGGCAACGAGACCGACATCGTCACCAAGGGTCGGCACGACCCGTGTGTCGGCATCCGCGCCGTGCCGATCGCCGAGGCGATGCTGGCGCTAACGCTGGCCGACCACCTTCTCAGG
>DATFLK010000168.1:0-7578 GCA_035267815.1 Mariprofundaceae bacterium
CGATGACGAGCACTTCCTCGGCATGTTAGGGATGCACGGCACCTACGAGGCCAACATGGCCGTGTCGCACTGCGATCTTCTGGTCGCCGTCGGCGCCCGTTTCGACGACCGCGTGACCGGCAAGCTCGATGCATTCGCACCTGAGGCGAAGATCATCCATATCGATGTCGACCCCTCCTCGATCTCCAAGAACGTGCGCGCGCACCTGCCCATCGTCGGCGATGTGAAGGTGGTGCTACAGCAACTTCTGGACGCGCTTGCGGCGAAGGGCGACAAAGCACCCAATCCTGAGGCATTGAAGGTCTGGTGGCATCAGATCAACGAGTGGCGTGCCAAGGACTGCCTGCACTTCGAGCAGAAGGATGACGAGCCCATCAAACCGCAGTATGTGATCCGACAGCTGCACGAGAAGACCGGTGGCGATGCGCTGATCACCACCGAGGTGGGACAGCACCAGATGTGGGCGGCCCAGCACTATGGATTCCGGCGCCCGCATCGCTGGATGACCTCGGGGGGACTGGGCACGATGGGCTATGGTCTGCCGGCCGCCATCGGCGCGCAGATCGCCATGCCGGACGAAACGGTCATCGACATCGCCGGCGAGGCCTCTATCCAGATGAACATCCAGGAGCTAGCCACCGCCCTGCAGTACAAGCTACCGGTGAAGGTGGCAATCCTGAACAACACCTTCATGGGCATGGTGCGCCAGTGGCAGGAGATGTTCTACGAGTCGCGCTACTCGCACTCCTACTTCGATTCACTGCCTGACTTCGTCAAGATCGCCGAGGCCTACGGCGGCGCCGGCTTCCGCGTCGACAAGGTGGCCGACGTAGGGCCTACCATTGAGAAGGCACTAGCCATCCGCGACCGCTTCGTGGTGATGGAGTTCATGGTCTCCAAGGAAGAGAACGTCTATCCCATGGTGCCATCCGGTGCGGCACTGCATGAGATGGTGCTGTCATGAGGCATACGATCAGCGTCCTGGTCGAGAACGAGTTCGGCGTGCTGACACGCATCGCCGGACTCTTCTCGGCACGCGGCTACAACATCGAGAGTCTCAACGTCGCCCCGACGCTCGACCCCACCATGAGCCGCATGACGCTGGTGACCCGCGGCGACGAGCAGGTGATCGAACAGATCGAGAAGCAGCTCAACAAGCTGATCCCCGTCATCAAGACGGAGGATCTGACCCGCCAGTCTCACATGGAGCGGGAGATAATCCTGGTCAAGGTGAAGGCCACCGAGAAAACCCGCGCCGAGGTGCTGCGCATGGCCGAAGTGTTTCGAGCCAGTGTCGTCGACGTCTCGGAGACGAGCTACACGCTCGAGCTGACCGGCAAGGCCGACAAGATCGACGCCTTCCTGCGCATGCTCGATCCGCTCGGCATCATCGAGATGACCCGTACCGGCCCGGTCGGCATGCGCCGGGGCGCCCAGGGAATGAACATCGAGGGGTGATCAGGGAATCCTGAACACCGAGGCTCCGGCCTTTCCGCCTCCCCGACGCTCGGCCCTCTGCCTATCCTCTGGCATCCAGCCAGCGGGCGGCCGCCTGCATTGTCAGAAACGACCCCATAACCAGGAAACGCCCTTCGCTCCGGCTGGCCACGGTCCGTTCGAGCACGGCCTCGAGGGGTTCGGAGCCGGATGAACTGCCGCCCCCCATGACCAGTCTACGCGTTAGAGGTGAGAGCAATGGCGCCGCTTCCGACAGATCGCGATCCTCGCGCGTGAAAACGAGAATCGCCTCAAACGGCGCCAGCTCGGAGAGTACGGGCAGGGTCGCCCGTAGGGCATGCATGTTATGCGCCGCATCAAGCCAGATCCGGCGCCCCTCCCATTCGATCCGCTGCAAACGGCCCGGAAGCTCCGTCGCGGAAATTGCCCGGGCCAGCTCCGGAAGGGCGACCGGGATCATTCCCGCCCCGTGCAGCCGCTCGACCGCCCGGTAGGCCAGGGCACCATTCATGCTCTGATGCGCCCCCCGCATTTTCATATCGGACAGCCCGTCTCCCGGTTCAACGAACTCGATATCCGGCCGGTGCCGCTGCAGCACGCGCGACACCGCCTCCACCTGCGGGGCGCTGATCGCCCAGCGGCAGCCATCCACCGCAAACGCCTTCTCCGCGGCGATCGCCGCCAGGTCGTCCCCAAGCCAGGCCTGGTGGTCGAGACCGACGGGGGTGATCAGTGCCATCTCCGCCGCTACCGCCGTGGTCGCATCAAGCCGCGCCCCGACGCCGGCCTCCAGCACCTCGGCATCAACCCGCTCCCGGGCAAAGAGATGCAGCGCTAGGCAGGTCGCCACCTCGAAGTAGGAGGCGCCGACCTCGATGGCATACGGCACTATCGTCTGAAGCAGCGCCCGCAACCGATCGTCCGTCACGGGAACAGAGTCGATCCGGATGCGCTCGTTGAAGCAATGGATATGGGGAGAGGTGTAGAGCCCGACCCTCAGCCCGGCACGCTGCAACGCATTCGCCAGCATGAAGGCGGTCGAACCCTTGCCGTTGGTACCGGCGATGCGCACCCGCAGACGCGGACGCTGTAGTGGGAAACGCTCGAGCAGCAGCTGCATGCGCGCATGGCCCGGACGGTAGTCCCGGTCGGCCGCGGGCGCGCCGAGCTGCGCCAACCAGCGGTCAATCTCGGAGCTGGGTTGCGGCAATGGAGGGTTACGGTCGGCGGAAGACGGCCTACTCGGCCTGGCGATAGGGGCGATGGGTCATCTGGCCGAGCAGATTACGCAGGCAGGCGCGCATTTCCCGGCGATCCACCACGGCATCGATCAGCCCATGCTCCAGCAGAAACTCCGAACGCTGGAACCCTTCAGGCAGCGACTCGCCCACCGTCTCCTGGATCACCCTAGGGCCGGCAAAACCAATCAGCGCGCCCGGCTCGGCCAGCACGATATCGCCCAGCCAGGCGACGGAGGCGGAGACACCCCCCATCGTCGGATCGGTCAGCAGGCAGATAAAGGGAAGCTTGGCATCCTGCAGGCGGCCGGCCGCAGCCGAGGTCTTGGCCATCTGCATCAGCGACAGCACCCCCTCCTGCATGCGCGCACCGCCGGATGCGGCGACGAGAAGATAGGGGCAATGGCGATCCAGTGACCGCTCCATCGCCCGCACGATCTTCTCGCCGGACACCGAGCCCATGCTGCCGCCCATGAAGCCGAATTCGAAGATCGAGGCGGAGACGGTATGCCCGCCGATATCGCCGAGATAGTTACGCACCGAATCCTGGTTGTCGGCACGCCTGGCCGCTTCCTTGAGGCGATCCCTGTAGCGTTTCTTGTCACGGAAGTTGAGCGGATCCTCGGAGTGCAGGGACTGGTCGTGCAGCTCGAAGCTGTCGGGATCGAACAGGAACTGGGCACGCTGGGTCGCATCCACACGAAGGTGGTGGCTGCATTTCGGGCAGACCATCAGGCTGCGCTCCAGCTCCTTGTTGTAGAGCGCCTCGCCACAGCCCGAGCACTTCACCCACAGACCCTCCGGCGTTCCCGAGTTTCCGGCGCCCAGAATCTGTTTCGGCCTCTCAATCAGACGGGTAATCCAGTTCATCGCATTCCCTAAAAAAGAAGTTCATCGACCTGTGTAAGCATACGCACATGCGACAGGTTCAGCCTCTCGACCTCTGCGGTCAAGACATTCAAGGTCTCGGGCTTCATATGGTAGAGGTAGACGGGCACCTTGCCCTGCCCCTCGAACTTCTTGAGCTCCTCGGCCATGCCCTGCGGCGTCAGATGGCCGCTGATCTGGGCCAGGTTCTCATAGGCATTGGGGAAGGAGCAATCCATGATGATGCCCTTGAGGTTGGGCTGGGCGTTCGCCACACGCCAGATCTCCTCGGTATGGCCCGTATCGGCCGTATAGATGAACTGCATGCCGTTCTTCTCGACTAGGAAACCGGTACACGGCACCGGATGGTTGACCGGAATAGCCGTCACGGTGACTCCATCGGCCTCCACCGGCTCGCCGGGCACGATCTCCTCGAAAGCGAGAATAGCATCCTCCTCGGAGGGAATCTTGGTGAAATCGGGCCAGATCTGGTCGTTCAGGAAGGAGCGGCGCAGGTGCTCGATGTTCTCCTTCAGACTGTGGATGACGATACGGCGATTGGCATTGGCCCCACCCAGCCGTTTCAGCGAACGGTTGTCGGCCAGGAAGGCGATATCCTTGATATGATCAAGATGGGTGTGACTCAGGAAGATATGGCGGATGCCGTACTGCTCCTCCAGGTTCAGCGCCTCGGTCGGCGAACCCGCATCGAGGAGGATCGAGTCGTCCACCAGAAAGGAGGTCAGGTGAAACCCCAACAGCTGCCCTCCATAACATCCCAATACCTTGATTCTCAATCCGAGCCCCCTTTTTCTAGGGCGGAGTGCATCCGGGAGGCTGCCTGCGCCACGGCATTTATCATCATAGAGCGATCGGCGAGATGCTCGGTGATTTGCGTCACGAAATGGCTCCCGACCACCACACCGTCGGCGAACGCCGCCACCTGCCGCACCTGTTCGGGCGTCTTGACGCCGAAACCGACACAGATCGGCAGCGGTGTCAGCTTGCGAATCTCGGACACCTGCGCCTGCACCTCGCCCATATCCCCCATCTGCGCGCCGGTGATCCCGGTCAGCGAGACGTAGTAGATGAAGCCGCCGGCACTCTGTGCGGCGAGCTGTCGGCGCTCCGGCGAGGAGGTGGGTGCCAGCAGGCGGATACTACAGATCCCCTCCGCTTTCAGGGCGGCATCGAGCTCACCGGCCTCCTCGGGCGGAATATCGACCAGCAGTACACCGTCCACCCCCGCCTGCGCGGCACGCTCGGCGAAGCGCGTATAACCCATGGCATAGACCACGTTGGCATAGCCCATCAGCACGATGCCGATGTCGGCATAGCCGGCACGCACCGAGGCGGCCAGACGGAAGACATCGTTCATCCTCGTGCCGGCGGCGAGGGCACGTTCGCTGGCCGCCTGAATCACCGGCCCGTCGGCCATCGGATCGGAGAAGGGCATGCCGATCTCGAGCACATCGACTTGGCCGGCCAGGGCGTGAAGCAGCTTTTCGGAGACCGCAGGGTCCGGATCGCCGGCGGTCAGATAGCCGACCAGTGCGGCACGGCTCTCGTCGCGGCAACGGGCGAAACAGGCGGAGAGGCGATCGTCACTCATTCCTCCTCCTCATCGTCGCTCGCGCCGAGGCGCTGCCAGACCGTGTTGAGGTCCTTGTCGCCGCGGCCGGAGAGGTTGACCAAGATCGCCTGGTCCGGGGACATGGTCCTAGCCATGCGCGCGGCTGCGGCGATGGCATGGCTCGACTCCAGTGCCGGCAGGATGCCCTCGCAGCGGGCCAGCATCCGGAAGGCCTCCAGCGCCTCCTCATCGGTCGCCGTCTCAAGCTCCAGTCGGCCCGACTCGTGCATCGCCGCCAACTCCGGCCCGACACCGGGGTAATCGAGCCCGGCGGAGATGCTGTGGGTACCCTCGATCTGTCCCTCGTCGTCCTCCAGCAGGTAGGTGAGATTGCCGTGCAGGATACCGGGCCGTCCGGCGGCCAGCGAGGCCGCATGCTCGCCACTGGTCACGCCGTGCCCGGCCGCCTCGACCGCCACCAGCCGCACATCGTCGTCGTACATCGGATGCAGCAGACCCATGGCGTTGGAGCCGCCGCCGACACAGGCCACCGCCACATCCGGCAGCCGGCCGATCTGCTCGAGACACTGCTGCCGCGCCTCTTGGCCGATCACGGCATGGAACTGGCGCACCATCAGCGGATAGGGGTGCGGGCCTGCCACCGTTCCGATCACATAGAAGGTATCGCGGCAGCTGGAGACCCAGGCGCGCATCGCCTCGTTCATCGCGTCCTTGAGCGTGGCGCTGCCGGCATCGACCGGGATCACATTGGCCCCCAGAAGGCGCATGCGAAAGACGTTGGGCGCCTGACGCTCGGTATCCTCACGGCCCATGTAAACATCACACTGCATGCCGAACATCGCCGCCACCGTCGCCGTCGCCACGCCGTGCTGACCGGCACCGGTCTCGGCGATCACCCGCTTCTTGCCCATGCGCCGGGCCAGAAGCCCCTGGCCGATGGTGTTGTTGATCTTGTGCGCACCGGTATGGGTCAGGTCCTCGCGCTTGAGCAGGATCTGCGCGCCGCCGACCTCCTTGGAGAGGTGCCTGGCGTGATAGAGCGGCGTGGCGCGCCCGACATAGTCGCGCAGCAGCTGCATGCGCTCCTCCTGGAAGGATTCATCCCTCCAAGCCTCGAAGAATGCCTCCTCCAGCTCCCTGAGCGGACCCATCAGGGTCTCGGAGACATAGCGGCCGCCGAAACGGCCGAAGTGCCCGCCCGCATCGGGGGCGTGGCGAATCTCAAAATCGTATTGGGATGACCCTGACACCTGCGCTCCTCTTGTTGATCGTTACCGGATACGGGAGACGAAATCGCGGAGTTTGTCGTGATCCTTCACACCCGGCATGGACTCCACGCCGGAGGATACATCCACGGCGAACCAATGGCGAATGGCAACCGCCTCCTCCACGTTCTCGGCATCTAGGCCGCCGGCCAGAATCAGCGGATGGTCGTGCTCGAACCCCTCCAGAAGCCGCCAGTCGAAGCGCTGTCCCGTACCGCCGTACACCCCCTCAGGCGCCCTGGCATCGAGCAGCACCGGACAGTGATAGGCGTGGGCGCGGTGCAGATCCTCTGCTCCTGCGACCGGCACCGCCTTGACCACGCGGCGGCGCTGCGCCTCACAGAACTCCGGCGATTCGTCGCCGTGCAGCTGCAGCACGTCGAGCGGGCAGTGCTGCACCACATCGGCGATATCCGCCTCGCTCGGATTAACGAACAGCCCGGCCGCCGTGACATAGGGGGGAAGCTGGCGGATGATCGCCGCCGCCTTGATCGGCGGGATGAAGCGGGGGCTCTTGTCATAGAAGACGAAACCGAGTGCATCAACGCCGAGATCGGCCGCAAACAGCGCATCCTCGACCCTGGTGATACCACACACCTTAATACGTGTACGCACTGAACCCCCTTAAAGAAGCGCGGACCATGAACATCCCGCCAAAACCATGCACGCAAGTGTTTGGTTTTGTGAGAAAAGGAAAAACCGCGTTTTTTCCTTTTCATCCTGATTTTTGGCAGGAGACCAAACAATCAGCATCTACTTTTATATCCCGCCGCCGCCGACGAAACGCTCCAGCTTCGAGTGCTCCTCCTGGATATCGCGTTGCACCTGCTCCAGATCGGCCGACTTGCCCGCCTCCGGATGGATCGCGTCGATACGCGAATTCACGTCGTCGAGCAGCTTCAATACGTGCTTGATCGCCTCGCCCACGGGATTGGGCATCAGGTGGTGGTCAAGGTTGATCCGGCCGCCCTCGATAATCGTCTCGCCGGAGCCGACCACCGTGCCCGGGATACCGATCACGGTCGAGTGCGCCGGCACATCCTTCAACAGCACCGTGTTGGCACCAATGCGGGAGTGCTCGCCGATCGTAATGGCGCCCAGCACCTTGGCCCCGGCACCGACGATGACACCGTCTTTCAGGGTCGGATGGCGCTTG
>DATFLK010000169.1:0-3713 GCA_035267815.1 Mariprofundaceae bacterium
CGGGCTATCCCGCGTGTCTCAGATTCCGAGGGAGGTTTGCTTGAGCATGGACGTGCAGAAGGTGGCGGAGCTGGCCCGCATCCGCCTGACCGACGAAGAGGCCGCCGAACTCGCCCCGCAACTTGAACACATTCTGAAGTATGTCGACTCGCTGCAGGGCCTCGACACCGGCGACGTGTCGCCGACCGCGCATCCACACGACGCGGCCATGCCGCTGCGCGCCGACATCGCCGACAACCCGAGCCGCCGCAATGCGCTGCAAATGCCGGCGCCGAAGACCGAATCCGGGCTCTATGTCGTCCCGAAGGTGATCGAATAATGCCCTTCTCACATCTGCACGAACTGAAATCGCAGCTCGACGGCGGTGAGACCACCGCGTCGACACTGGCCGAGAACTACCTAAAACGCATCCAGACCCACAATCCGACGCTAAACGCCTTCGTCCACTACGACGACAAGCACGTCATGGCCCAAGCCGAGGCGAGCGACGCACACCGCGCCAAGCACGGCCCGCGTGCACTCGAGGGGCTGCCGATCGCCATCAAGGATATCTTCTGCTCGACCGATTCCCCCACCACATGCTGCTCAAACATCCTGAAGGAGTATGTCGCCCCCTACGACGCGCACGTGATCTCGCTGCTCCGCGAGGCCGGCGCCGTGCTGCTCGGCAAGACCAACATGGACGAGTTCGCCATGGGTTCGAGCAACGAGACCTCGGTCTTCGGCCCGGTCCGTAATCCGTGGAACATCGACTGCATCCCCGGCGGCTCTTCCGGCGGTTCGGCTACGGCTGTGGCCGCGGGACTGGCCCCGGCCGCGCTCGGTACCGACACCGGCGGCTCGATCCGTCAACCCGCCGCGTTGACCGGCACCGTCGGCATGAAGCCGACCTACGGCCGTGTTTCGCGCCGCGGCATCATCGCCTTTGCCTCTTCGCTCGATCAGGCCGGCCCGATGACCCGCTGCGTGCGCGACGCAGCCCTGGTCACCTCGGTGATCGCCGGGCATGACGCGCGCGACGCCACCTCGGTGGCCGATGCGCCGGTACTCGACTGGCTGGCAGCCTGCGACAGGAAGGATATGAAGGGACTCCGGATCGGCAAGCCAGCCGAGTATTTCATCGACGGCATGCACCCGGAGGTGACCAAGGCGGTCGACGCTGCGCTGGAAACGTGCCGCGATCTCGGCGCCGAAATCGTCGACATCTCGCTGCCGCACACGAAATACGCGGTCGCCACCTACTACGTCATCGCACCCAGTGAAGCCTCGGCCAACCTGGCTCGCTATGATGGCGTGCGCTTCGGCCACCGCTGCAGCAACCCGGCCGATCTCTCCGACATGTACACCCGCACCCGCGACGAGGGCTTCGGCGCCGAGGTCAAGCGGCGCATCCTGACCGGTACCTTCGCGCTCTCCTCCGGCTACTACGACGCCTACTATAGGAAGGCGCAGCAGGTGCGCACGCTGATCCGCCGCGACTTCGAGAAGGCCTTCGAGCAGGTGGACGTGATCGCCACGCCGACCAGCCCGATGCCTGCCTTCAGGCTCGACGAGAAGACGGACGACCCGATCACCATGTACCTCGCCGATATCTTTACCATCGCGCTGAACCTGGCCGGCCTACCGGGGCTAAGCCAGCCCTGCGGCGTGGCCGAGGGACTGCCGGTCGGGCTGCAGTGGATCGCCCCAGCCTGGCGCGAGGATGTGCTGCTCTCCGCCGCATCCGCCTTCGAGGACGCCACCGAGTGGCACACCCGTACGCCCGATGGCTTCGATGCCGCAGGGGGTGCCGCATGAGCTGGGAGGTCGTCATCGGCCTGGAGGTCCACGTCCAGATCAACACCAAATCGAAGGCCTTCTGTGCCTGCTCCACCGCTTTCGGTGCCGAGCCCAACTCGCAGACCTGTCCGGTCTGCCTCGGTATGCCCGGTCAACTGCCGGTGCTAAATCTGGAGGCGGTCTACAAAACGGCGCTGACGGGTCTCGCCATCGACGCGACCATCAACCTGGAGTCTCGCTTCGACCGCAAGAACTACTTCTACCCCGACCTGCCCAAGGGCTACCAGATCAGCCAGTTCGATATTCCGCTGGTCGAGAACGGCCACCTGATGGTGCCGACCGGGGAGGGCGAGAAGCGCATCGGCATCACCCGCATCCACATGGAGGAGGATGCCGGCAAGAGCATGCACGAGGGGCTAGATGCCGTCTCACATATCGACCTGAACCGCAGCGGCGTGCCGCTGATGGAGATCGTCTCCGAGCCGGACATGCGCAGCGCCGACGAGGCGGTCGCCTACCTGAAGCAGCTGCACCAACTGGTGCGCTTCCTCGACGTCTCCGGCGCCGACATGGAGAAGGGGCAGTTCCGCTGCGACGCCAACGTCTCGGTGCGCCGTCCGGGTCAGCCCTTCGGCACCCGCGCGGAGCTCAAGAACCTGAACTCCTTCCGCTTCATCAAGCAGGCCATCGAGTATGAGGCGATGCGCCAGATCGAGCTGATCGAGGACGGCGGCGAGGTGATCCAGGAGACCCGCCTCTACGATTCGGTCAAGGGCGAGAGCCGTTCGATGCGCGGCAAGGAGGAGGCGCACGACTACCGCTACTTCCCCGATCCGGACCTGCCGCCGCTCGTCATCGCCCAGGCCGATGTCGACGCCATTCGTGCCGGCATGCCCGAGCTGCCCGGCCAGATGCGTGCCCGCTTCGAGAACGAATACGGGCTTTCCGCCTACGACGCCGACGTACTAACGACCACGCGCGATCTGGCCGCCTACTTCGAGGCGCTGGCCGATGCGCATGCCGCCGACCCGAAACGGTGTGCCAACTGGCTGGCCAACGAGCTGCTCGGCCGCCTCAAGGAGCAGGGCGAGGAGATCAGCGACTGCCGCATTTCGGCGCAGCAACTGGCCAGCCTGCTCGACCGCATCCACGACAACACCATCTCCGGCAAGATCGCCAAGGATGTGCTCGACGCCATGCTCGAGAGCGGCGAAACGGCCGACATCATCATCGAGAAGAAGGGGCTAAAACAGATCACCGACAGCGGCGCCATCGACGGGATCATTCGGGAGGTCATGGAGGCCAATGCCGAACAGGTGGAACAGTACCGCGCCGGCCAGGAGAAGCTGATGGGCTTTTTCGTCGGCCAAGTGATGAAGGCGACGCAGGGCAAGGCCAATCCCGGCCTGGTCAACCAGCGGCTGCGCGAACTGCTGAAGGGTTGAACGAAGCGATGACCGACCCGGAGGCCTCATTGCCGTGATATCCCGCCGGCAAGGGCTGACCGCCGCCGTCATCATCCTGCTGCTGGCCATCAGCTTCACCGCCTACCTCCGGCTCGATGTCGCCAGCCTCGAACGGCAGGCCGTGTCGGAGATCAACCGCACGACAGGTGGACGGATCCGGACGGAACACACCTCCTTCAGCCTGCTGCACGGCGCCATGCTGCGGCTCCGTCACGTCACCATGGCCGATGCAGGCCGTCATTGGGCTCTCTCAGCCGACGAGATCCAGGTCAACCTGAAGCTGTGGCCGCTGCTGTTCGGCGAGGCGGAGCCCAGCACCGTCTACCTGATCGCCCCGACGCTCAGCCTCACCGATCCCAAACAGCTCTCGGCCCTGCCATTGCTGACGCGGCATATCCCGGAAACCCGGATCGGGCGTCTCATCGTGCGTCAGGGCAACATCACGATCGCCGGGCTGCCCTATGCCGG
>DATFLK010000170.1:0-2727 GCA_035267815.1 Mariprofundaceae bacterium
CTGAAGGTCCGCATAGAGATCGAGGTTCTCCTGTACCGTAAGATCCTCATACAGGCCGAAACGCTGCGGCATATAGCGCGTCTCCTCCTGTACGGAGAGGGCATCCTCCGTGGCATCCATCCCCAACACATCGATACGACCAGTATCCGGCCTGAGCAGACCGGCGATCAGGCGCATCAAAGTGGTCTTGCCGGCGCCATCCGGGCCGATCAGGCCGGTCACTCTCCCCCGCTGTACGGAGGCACTGACATCATCCAGCGCCTGAACGGTTCGGCCGGTTGTCCGAAACGATTTGCATATCCCGTGCAATTCGAGAATCGGACCCTCCCCGGCATCCACAGAGGAGACCTCCACAGGTTCGGGCATTACTGCGCCTTGCAGGGGGCGCCGGCGTTATCTGTTTTCTGATCTTGTCCGATGGGTATATCGACGGTTGCCGGCATACCGAGCCGAAGCTCCCCCTGCGGGTTGCAAACGTAAATACGCACCTGATAGACAAGGTGTGTTCGCATCTCCTCGGTCTGCACCGACTGCGGCGTAAACTCGGCTGTCGGCGAGATATAGCCGATCCATCCACGGTAGCGCTTGTCCGGAAAACTATCGGTCGACACTGTGGCGGACATGCCCGGGCGCACCCGCCCCAGATCGGTTTCGGAGACATAGGCACGCACCCACAACGGGTCGGTAATGGCCAGGGTGTAGACAGGGCGCTGCGGCGTCGCCATATCGCCCGGTTCCAGTATGCGATTACGTATTACACCGTCACTGGGGGCATGAAGGCTGGCATCGTCCAGCGCATGTTTCGCCAGGGTAAGTTCGGCCTTGTGCGCTTTCAACGATGCCTGGGCAGCGGTGATATCCTCCTTGCGCGGCCCCTTGATCACCAGGCTGAGCAGTTCGGCAGACGCCTTGACGCGCTCCCGTGATGCCTTGGCCGCCGCCATGGCATTGTCGGCCTGCTCCTTGGAGGCTAGCCCGCGGACACTAAGCTTGTGCAGCCGCTGATAGGTACGCTCAGCGTCCTGTGCCTGCGCCTCGGCCGCAGCCAGATCGGCCCGAGCCTTGCGGATATCCTCCGGCAGACTGCCGGCCAGCATACGATCCACCACGGCCTGCTGCGCCTCTACCTGCGCCTCGGCACGATCCACGTTTGCCTGCAGGCTTTCGGTATCGAGCTGGGCCAGAAGCTGCCCCTTTTGCACCTGCTCGCCTTCCCGCACCATCATGCGGGCAATGCGCTCGTTGCCGTTGAAGGCGAGCTCAACCTCGCGCACATCGACATTGCCATACAGCTTCAGGGCATCATGGTCATTCTCGTGCTGGTATGCCTTCCACCACCAGGTGCCACCCACGACGCCTGCCACAAGCAGAACCAGGATCCCGCCAAGTACTCTCTTCTTCATTGCACACCTCGAAACAGAATCATCCTCAGTGATATCATTCCCGATTCAACTGTTTCATGCCAAGTTCGGGGCTTCGCCCGCCTTCTGATCACTACTTGCTGTAAGCATAGCCATTTCCTGCGCCGAAAACCCGGCATCTGCCCTTGCCGCATCATTGAAAGGGCCGTGCAGACCATCGGGAAAATGCTTGCGGACCAAGTCCCTGAATGTCGCTTCGGGATTCAGTCCGCGCTCGGCACATAGATGTCGAAACCAGCGCGTGCCGAACTGCACATGCGCGACCTCCTCACGATAGATCACCTGCAGGATACCGGCTGCATCAGCATCGCCGGCCTGTTCCAGCTTGACGATCATCATCGGTGTCACATCCAGCCCCCGAGCCTCCAGCGTACGGGGTACCAATGCCATGCGCTCCAATACATCATCCACCGTTCTCTCAGCCATCTCCCACAAGCCGTGATGGGCCGCCATCTCTCCGTAGTCACATCCATGCCGGCGAAGATAATCACGCACCATCGCGAAGTGGCGTGCCTCATCGTCCGCCACACGAACCCAGTCGTCATAGTACTGTTCGGGCATCAATCGGAAACGGTGTACCGCATCCCAAGCGAGGTTGATAGCGTTGAATTCAATATGTGCGACGGCATGCATGGCTGCCAGACGGCCACGGCGGCTCCCCATGCCCCGCCTAGGTACACGTGCCGGGGGAACCAGAACGGGCCGCTCAGGACGTCCGACGCACTCCACATCGAGCACGGCGGCATCTCCATCCATCGTCATCTCTTGCCGGCGCCATGCCGCCACAGCGATACGGGTCAGCTGCAGCTTCTCATCGACATCAGAGGCGGCCAGTACCCGGCCCGCCATGGCAAACAACCCCTGCTGTACCACTTCCCCTCCTGTTCCCCTTGTTCCGTACATATACCGCCGTCACAATAGGCTGATGCGACATCATAGCGAAGCTGGTGCCCATACGCCTCACCTCATTGAGCAGCGAAACCGCATACTGGCACTGGCCGCCATGGTACAGGTCGCCTATCTGGTACAGGGCATCGCCCGTCGCGGTACCGCGGATACCGTCGAGGCCGAGACATGCATCGCCAGTCTTTTTACAGATTCCGGCAAGGATGTGGAGGAAATATTCGGCGATAGCGGAAAACTCCGCACCGGCATCATCGTCCTGACCTCCCTGCTTCAGGGCACCGAGGTCGGACGCGCCAAGGAGCTGATCAAATATGTCGCCAGCCTTATCGCGCTTGAAAGAAAACTGGCCCGTTATCCGGCCATGCTGGAAAAAATCGGAAACGAACTTCCCCGTATCCAG
>DATFLK010000171.1:0-3565 GCA_035267815.1 Mariprofundaceae bacterium
AGGGCGTGGAACCAATATATTTTCTGCAAGGAGGTCGTTTTTATGTCCGAGAATCCGCTACGTGCCCTAGAGCAGCTGGGGCAAAGCATCTGGGTGGATTATATCCAGAGAAAAATGCTCGATGACGGTGCACTGAAACGGCTGATCGAGGATGACGGTGTCAGCGGTGTGACCTCCAATCCGTCGATTTTCGAGAAGGCGATCGTTGAGCATCGCGACTACGACGATGCGATCCGCACCCTGCATGGTCAGCGTGCCACGGCGATATACGAACGGCTGGCGCTGGAGGATCTGCAGCGGGCCGCCGATCTTTTCCGGCCACTGTATGAGTCGCAACAGGGACGCGATGGCTTCGTCAGTCTTGAGGTGTCGCCGCATCTTGCCTACGACGCCGACGCCACCATAGAGGAGGCGAGGCGCTTGTGGTCCGAGCTGGCGCGGCCGAACGGACTGATCAAGGTGCCTGCCACTCGGCCCGGGCTGCAGGCGATCCGGCAGCTGATCTCGGAAGGGATCAACGTCAATGTGACGCTGTTGTTCAGCATTGGGCGCTACCGGGAGGTGGCGGATGCCTACCTGTCCGGCCTTGAAGCGCGACTGGTGCAGGGTGGCGCGGTGGATCGGGTCGCGTCCGTGGCGAGCTTCTTCTTGAGCCGGATCGATACGCTCGCCGATGCCTGGCTGGATGCATTGGCGAAGCGGCATCCCGAGAAGGGAGAAGCGGCCATGCAACTGCGCGGCAAGGTGGCGATTGCCTCGGCACGGCTCGCTTATCAGGACTACAAGGCGATGTTTTCTGGCGAACGCTGGCAGCATCTGGCCGCCAAGGGGGCCATGCCGCAGCGACTGTTGTGGGCCTCGACATCGACCAAGGATCCCGATTACAGCGATATCAAGTATGTCGATGCGCTGATCGGTGTCGATACCGTCAACACCCTGCCTCCGGTGACACTGGACGACTATCGTGACCATGGCGCTCCCGCGCAGCGTCTGGAGACGGGGATTGATGATGCACAGCGCGTACTGGATGAATTGGATCAGCTGGGTATCGACCTGCAAGCGCTGACGGATCAGCTGGAACAGGAGGGTGTGGACAAGTTCATCCATGCCTATGATAAGCTGATGAAGAGTCTGGCAGGTCATTCGGAAGCCGTGACGTGATATCGATTTTCTGTCCCGCTTCGTTTTCTGTGACAGGGTGTGAACCGCCCGTTCCGACACCGCGTCGGCAATTCTGATTTTCCCGACACGGTCCGGACAGTAAGCTGCGTCGTATGGACGGAGAGACGAATATACGCCTTCTGCTCTGTAGCGACCTAGACCGTACCCTGCTGCCGAACGGGCTACAGGACGAGTCGCCGCAGGCTCGCGTATTGCTGCGACGTCTGGCGCATCGGACCGAGGTCAGTCTGGCCTATGTCAGCGGGCGCCACAGGCAGTTGGTGCGCGAGGCCATTGCCGAGTACGACCTGCCGGTACCGGATTATGTAGTTGGCGATGTCGGTACCACGATCTATCAGGTGGCCGGCGATGCCTGGCATTTCTGGCCGGCTTGGGAGGCTGAGATTGCACCGGCGTGGCGGGGATATTCGCATGACCGGCTGACAAAGCTGTTTGACGGTATGCTGGGGTTGCGTCTGCAGGAGCCCGAGAAGCAGAACACCTTCAAGCTCAGTTTCTACGCCTCACGGGAGATGGATGTGACGATGCAGTTGGCCCGAATGCAGGCGGTTCTTGATGAGTATGACATTCGCGCTCAGCTGATATGGAGTGTGGACGAGGTCAGTGGATCGGGCCTTCTGGATGTGCTACCGGAGTGGGCGACGAAGTACCACGCCATCCGCTTTCTCATGCGGCAGAAGGGGTATAGCGAGCACGAGACGGTGTTTGCCGGCGATAGCGGTAACGACCTGCCCGTACTGGCCAGCGGTCTGCAGTCCGTACTGGTGGCCAATGCCGGCCACGAGATTCGTATGCAGGCGGCGCGGCTGGCCCGTGAGCGGGGCGTGGCGGACAGGCTCTATCTGGCGCACGGGGGGTTCCTCGGCATGAATGGCAACTATGCCGCCGGTGTACTGGAGGGGGTGGCGCACTTTGTGCCGGAGGTGCGCCAATGGTTGGCGTAGAGGGCTAAAGCTCGTAAGCTTGGTGCAGCTCCGGCATCTCCACGTAGCCACCTTGCAGCAGGCCAGCGAAGTGTTTCATGGTCTCCTCCTCTCCGTGCACCAGGAAGGTGCGTCCCGCTTCGGTCTGCCGGTGCCAGTTCTGAAGCTCCTTCTGGTCGGCATGGGCGGAGAAACCGTTGATGGTATGCACGCTTGACCGGACCATGATCTCCTTGCCGAAGATATGCACATTTTTGGCACCGTCGATGATCTGGCGTGCCAGCGTACCCCTGGCGGCATAACCGACAAAGACGACGCTGCACTCCTTGCGCCATAGGTTGTTTTTCAGATGGTGGCGAACCCGTCCGCCGGTACACATGCCTGAGCCGGCCATGATGACGGCACCGCCGCTGATCTGGGCGAGTGCAATCGAATCTGCTGTATCACGCGTCATGTGCAGTCCGGGCATAGAAAAGGGATCGTGCCCAGCCTTGAAAATGGCGGCGGTCTCCGGTTCGTAGCACTCCGGATGGCGCTTGAAGATCTCGGTGGCCGAGATGGCCATCGGCGAATCGAGGAATACCTGCATTGATCCTGGCAGAAGATTCTGTTCGATGCCCTCACGCAGATAGAAAAGAACCTCTTGGGCCCGTTCCATGGCGAAGGTGGGGATGATGACATTGCCGCCGCGCCGGAAGGTGTCGCTGATGGCCTGATACAGTTCGTCCACCGATGGCTCGAGCTCCTTGTGAAGCCGGTCGCCGTAGGTGGTCTCCATTACCACGACATCGCTTCTGGGGGGCTTGGCCGGGTCGCGTAACAGGGCGCGACCGATGTTCCCCAAGTCGCCGGAGTAGAGGATGGTACGGTGTTTCCCATCCTCCTCCAGTTCCAGAAAAATATTGGCTGAACCGAGGATATGTCCGGCGTCTAGGAAGGTGGCGCGGATGCCTGGAGTGATCTCCATCGACTGCTTATAGACTGCTGTGCGTCCGAAGAAGTCGAGGCAGTTCAGCGCATCGAGTACGGAGTAGAGTGGGGCGCCGTCGTATGTCTCTCCACGCCGTGCCGCCTTACGGGCATGGTATCGGGCCTCCTCCTCTTGCAGGTGGGCCGAGTCGAGCATGACCAGTCGGGCCAGTTCGCGCGAGGCCGCGGTGGTGATGATCTCGCCGGTAAAGCCGCGTTGGGACAGCAACGGAAGACGTCCGCAGTGGTCGAGATGGGCGTGTGTCAGCAGGACGTAATCGATATCGGCAGGGTCGAAGCCGAACGGTTCCGCATTCTCTTCGTCCAGCTCGCGCCCACCCTGATACATACCGCAGTCGATCAGGATGCGCCGACCGGCGCATTCGAGCAGGTGACAGGAGCCCGTGACACCGCGATCGGCGCCGTGAAATGATATCCTCATGATTTCTCCTCCCGTTCCGGTCCACTGTTGCAGCTTCCATAGAGCGGTT
>DATFLK010000172.1:0-28707 GCA_035267815.1 Mariprofundaceae bacterium
GTATGCAGACAACCTGGCATAATCTACAAGCTATCCAGCGTGGTGATATGAGCTCTGCAGGCCCACGCTGGTCATTATGGGTTGGCGCATTGGATGCATGGCGGATGCATCCGGTTCTGGGTGTCGGTACGGGCGGGTTTCCTGTCTCCTCGACAGAGGTTGCGAAACTGCATCCGGAGCTGAATTACGGTGGGCTGACTGGTCATGTGGCGGCGCATCCTCACAATATGTATCTGCTTGCCTTGGCCAGATGGAGTGTTTGGGGTGTGGCAGCGCTTCTTCTGCTCATCTATGCATGGGTTCGTACAGGTTGGCGTATGGATTGGCGTGCAGAGACCGGTGGATTGGTTGCACTGTCCGGTCTTGCGTTGGCTGTTCACGGTCTTACGTCACCAAGCCTAGAGGAGCACTTCGAAGGTGTCTTGGCCATGTTGTTATTGAGCACGGGGTTGGTGCGGGATGTATAAATCTTCTTTCCGTCTTCTGTTTAGTCGCTGGTCGGCATTTCTGCACGATATGGTGTGGGTACCAGTTGCTCTCCTGCTGGCATACTGGATACGTTTCAATCTCGAACCGATCCCCTCCGCCTTCTGGTCCGGTATGTACTGGCTCTTTGCCGTAGTTTTTCCGGTACAGGGGTTCTTCTTCTGGTTCTTCGGGCTTTATCGCGGGTTCTGGCGATTTGCTTCTGTTCCCGACCTGGTGCGTATCTTCAAGGCGGTTGCCCTCGGGGTACTCTGCTCGGGGCTTCTCGTGTTCATCCTACAGCGAATGCAAGGGATTCCGCGTTCGGTTCTTCTGCTCTATCCGTTACTGCTTTTTCTCGGTCTTGCCGGCCCGCGGTTGATCTATCGTTGGTTGAAGGATCGTCATGTGGTGCTTGAGAAATCAGAGGGAGTTCGGGCGTTGATTATCGGGGCCGGTGGAGCTGGTGAGATGCTTGTCCGGGATCTGCTCAAGGAGCATGCCTATAAACCGGTCGGATTCCTCGACGATGACATTCACAAACAGGGGAGGGAGATTCACGGTGTCCGTATTTTGGGCGCCATTGACGATCTTTCCGAAGTAGTGAGCGGCACATCCGCCGATCTGGTTATGCTGGCGATGCCGTCGGCATCACATGCGACCCTTCGTCATGTCGTTTCAGTCTGCCAAGATCTTGAGATCCCCTGTAGAACCTTGCCTTCAGTGCTGGAATTGGCGGATGGGCAGGTCGAGGTTTCCCGTTTGCGGCCGATCCGGATCGACGATCTTCTGGGACGTGATGTGGTGGCATTGAACGACGAGGCTGTACATCGTCTGCTGGAGGGCAGGTGCGTACTGGTGACGGGAGCAGGAGGCTCCATTGGCTCGGAGCTGTGCCGGCAGATCGCCCGCTGTCATCCCGGTCGTTTGCTGATGCTGGATCACAGCGAGCACAACCTCTACACCATCGATCAAGAGATGCAGCCGATACATGGCGATATCGCCCAGCCTATCCTTGCCGATGTCCGGGACACGGCGCGCATGGAATGGGTGTTCCAGCATTTCAGGCCCGAGGTCGTGTTCCATGCCGCAGCCTACAAGCATGTGCCGCTGGTCGAAGAGAATCCGGCCGAAGGGATCAAGACCAATGTATTGGGTACCCGGACGGTAGCCGATCTGGCGGCGGCATCGGGAGTGGAGCGATTCGTGTTGGTTTCGACCGACAAGGCAGTCAACCCGGCCAATGTGATGGGCGCCTCAAAGCGTGCCGCCGAGATCTACTGCCAGAACCTCGACAAGCGCACATCCACGCGTTTTATCACGACCCGGTTCGGCAATGTGCTCGGCTCGGCTGGTTCGGTTGTTCCCCTGTTTCAGAGACAGATCGAGGCGGGCGGACCGGTGACGGTAACGCACCCGGAGATCACGCGCTACTTCATGACCATCCCCGAGGCAGTCAGCCTGATCATGCAAGCCGGTGCCATGGGCGAGGGGGGCGAGATTTTCGTGCTCGATATGGGAGAGCCGATCAAGATCGTCGATCTTGCTGAGCAGATGATCCGTCTCTCGGGGCTGGAGCCGAAACGCGATATCGAGATTGTCTTCACGGGACTACGGCCGGGCGAGAAGCTATTTGAGGAGTTGTTTCACACCTCCGAGCACCTGATTGGCACCCGACATCCGAAGATCCTTCTGGCCGAGTCGCGAGAGATGGAGTGGAAGGCGATGAATCGCATGCTTTCACATCTTCAGGATGCCTGTGCCAGCCGTGATGTGGACGTGCTTCTGGCGCAGCTTCATACGCTGGTGCCGGAGTTTTCGCGCAGCCAGCATCCGCCGGTCTCCGAAGGGACCGTACTGCACTGATTTCGATGCCCTCCCAGGTGGAAGTGGCGGTGTTCTGCCCGCTGTTCAAGACCTTTACCTATCTTTGGCCCGATGCGCTTGGCCAGCCGGAGCCAGGCATTCGGGTGCGGGTGCCGTTTGGTCGCGGAAGCCGCACGGGCGTGGTGCTTTCCATCAATGTGGATGCCTCCCCTGATATCGAGTGCAAAACGGTGCTCGACCGGCTCGATGCCGACCCCCTTTATGATGGTCGCCGCCGTGCCTGGCTGGAGCGCGCGCGGCGCTACTACCTGGCGGCACCGGGGGAGATGAATGAGCTGGCCCTTGCATGGGCCGCCGGGGAGGATAAGCGGCGGTGGCAGCGGCTCGATGGTCTTGAAGAATCGGATCCGGAGCTTGCCGCTGTCTTTGGCGGTCGTCATGCCCTCTCGGTCGGGACGATGCGGCGCAAGTTGCCCAGTCATCCCGTGTATCACCGTCTCCGGCAGGCGGCCCGATCCGGTCTGGTTCAGGAGGTGACGATTGATGGCGGTGATGCCGCGGATATGCATACCGCTTTTTCCGGGGAGTCGATTCCCGAGCAGTTGACGCAGGCACAGGAGATGGCACTGGATGCCCTGCTGGCATCGGACGGATTTGCTACCCATCTGCTGTTCGGCCGTACCGGCTCCGGCAAGACGGAGGTCTACCTGCGTGCCGCGCAGGCGCGCGTCGAGGCTGACGGGCAGGTGCTGATTCTTGTGCCAGAGATCGGCCTGACGCCGCAATGGCTGGCAAGGTTGACCGCCCGGTTCGGCAAGGTGGCTGTCTGGCACTCAGCCCTGACTGAGACGCAGCGTCTGCAGGTCAGACAACAGCTGGGTAAAGTGGATGTGCTGGTCGGAACGCGTTCGGCACTTTTCTTACCGCTGCCGAGGCTCGCCATGATCGTGGTGGATGAGGAGCACGACGGTAGTTTCAAACAGCAGGAGGGGGTCTGTTACTCCGCCCGTGATCTCTCCATTCTGTTGGCGCAGGAGCTGGATATCCCGGTTGTACTGGGTTCGGCTACGCCCGCGCTTGAGTCGTGGCGGCAGGTAGCACAGGACCGTTATCAGCTTCTCGAACTGCCGCAGCGGATCAGTGCGCATGCATCGCCGAAGGTGAAGAGGGTCGACATGCGCGGCACCGAGTCTCCGATATCGGAGGTTCTGCTGAAGGCGCTGGGCGAGGTTTGGGAGGCCGGTGGGCAGTCTCTTCTCTTTCTGAACCGTCGTGGTTATGCGCCTGCGCTGATCTGTTCTGCCTGCGGCGATGTGCCGGAATGCCCGGCCTGTTCGCTCCGGTTGACGTTGCATCGCCGTCGTAAACAGCTCCGATGCCATGCCTGTGGTTTCGTCCGGCCGGTGCCGGTCGTCTGCGAGGCATGCGGAGAGGAGGCTCTATTGCCGCTGGGCGAGGGGACCGAGAAGGTAGAGGAACAGCTTCTGGCGGCACTGCCCGGTCTGCGCATTGCCCGGTTCGATCGCGATGTTGTGCGTAGCGCCGCCCGGCTGCAGCAACTGCTTGCCGATGTGGCTGCGCGCCGCGTGGATTGCCTGATCGGCACGCAGATGGTGGTCAAGGGTCACCACTTCCCGCATGTGTCGCTGGTCGGCGTGGTTAATGCCGATCTCGGCCTCAACCTGCCCGATTTCCGTGCCGGTGAGCGCTGGTGGCAGCAACTCACGCAAGTGCTGGGAAGGGCCGGGCGGGGTGATGCTCCCGGCCGTGTCATCGTGCAGACCCGAGATCCACAATCACCCTGGCTGGACCGCATTGGTGACGAACAGGCGCGCAGCACGCTGGACGAGGAACTGGCCCTGCGTGAGGCGCTTTGTTACCCCCCCTTCTCCCGCTGGGTGCGGGTGATCTTCTCGGCTGGCCATGCCGACAGGGCTCGGCGGGCGGCCGAGGCCTTCGTTGAGGCGTGTGGACACCTGCCCGAGGTGGTACAGCCGGTCGGGCCGATGCCGTGCGCGCTCGAACGGTTGGCATCGCGCTACCGTTTCGAGGTGATCGTGCGCGATGAGAGCCGTGCCCAGCTTCCCTGGTGCCTCGAGCCATTGCTGAGGATGCAGCCGGTACCGTCGGGAGTGCGGCGGCGGGTCGACGTCGATCCGGTCGACATGATGTAGTCATGCCTTTTCATCTTCTCTGTTGAGGATGATTTTGGCCGTCCGGCGCGATATGATTCATATATGGCGATTCGCGAGATCCTGACATTCCCGGACAAACGGCTGCGCGAGGTGGCCCGGCCCGTGACCTTTCCCGTATCCGATGAGGTGCGCCAGCTCGTGCAGGATTTGGCCGATACGATGTACGATGCCCCCGGCGTGGGGCTTGCCGCTACACAGCTGGGCGAGCCGTTGCGCATCGCTGTGACCGATACCAACTGGCGTCAGGAGGGGGCCGTTCCCGACCTGAAAGTCTGGATCAATCCGGACGTGACCTGTCACGAGGGGGAGGAGACCTTCGAGGAGGGTTGCCTCTCCGTACCCGGCATCTACGAGGATGTCACCCGTCCGGGGCAGGTTACGGCCAGTTGGTTCGATCTCGAGGGGAACCGTCATACTGCCGATTTTGAGGGGTTTCAGGCGGTGGCCTTGCAGCATGAGTTCGACCATCTCGATGGCAGGCTCTTCATCGACTTGCTACCCCCAATGAAACAGAAGCTGCTGAAGAAGCGGTTGCGCAAACAGAAGAAAACTGCCGCGTGATACGGATCGTTTTTGCTGGCACACCTGCCTTTTCGCTGCCCTGTCTGAAGGCGTTGATCAATGCCGATGGGATGGATGTGGTGGGTGTGGTCTCACAGCCGGATCGCCGCGCAGGCCGCGGTATGAAGCTGCTCCCCTCACCGGTCAAACAGGCGGCGCTCGATGCTGGCATCGAGGTGATCACGCCGGAACGCCTGCGTGGCAACGATGAGGCTGCGGCATGGCTTCGTGGCAAGGCCCCGGATGTGCTGGTGGTGGTCGCCTTCGGCATGCTGCTTCCGATTCCATGGCTGGAGACTCCGGGTCATGGAGCCATCAATGTCCACGCCTCGTTGCTGCCTCGGTGGCGAGGAGCGGCGCCGATCGAACGGGCCATGCTGGCTGGTGACACGGAGACCGGCGTCGGCATCATGCGTATGGAGGAGGGGCTCGATACCGGGCCGGTCTATGCTGAGGCCCGGCTGCCGATCGCGGACGAGACGACCATCGACGGATTACGCGAGGCGCTGGCAGAGAAGGGTGCGTCACTGTTGGTAGAGACACTACCCCAGATAGTTACCGGCTCTCTTCAGCCTGTGCCTCAGGACGAGGCGCGGATTACCTACGCCGCCAAGCTCACTGCAGCCGACCGCCTGATCGACTGGCATGAGTCGGCCTCCAGGATCGACCGAACGGTGCGTGCCTTCACGCCGAAGCCCGGTGCCCGCACGAAGCTTAATGGAAAATGGATCAAGGTGCTCCGTGGCGAGGCGTTGGTAGCCGGTACTTCCGGTGCGCCCGGAAGCATCAGTATGGATCATGATAGGCTCGATGTAGCTTGCGGGGAGGGGTGCTATCGCATCCACACGCTGCAACCAGAAGGCAAGAGAGCGATGGATGCCGAGGACTTTCTCCGTGGGTATGCGGTGAAATCGGGCGCCGCCTTTGACGCCGTGGTGACCGTTTGACCGATCGTACGAGCCTGTCGGACCGGACTAGCACCCTCCGATGAACAATACGAGAGGGATCGCGATCGAATGCCTGGTCCGTATTCTGGATCGGGGCGATAGGGCCGATCGCGTGCTCGACGAGGTTTTCGCTTCCGGCGAATTGTCTTCTGCCGACCGAGGATTCGTTCACGAGCTCGTCTACGGCGTGTTGCGCCGTTTCTTCTCTCTGGAAGCGGATGCCAGCCGCTTCATCCGCAACAAGCCGGCGCTTTGGACACGCATGGCGCTGCTGGCCGGTACCTACCAGTTGCGTCATATGCGTGTGCCGGTACATGCAGCAGTGCACGAGACGGTCGAGTCGGTCAAGCGTTCCCCTGTCGTCCGCGATGGCGGCATGGTCAATGCGATTCTCCGAAGGGTTGCCGATGCCGAACCGCCGACGCGGCTCAAACCGCACCAACGCTGCGAACTGCCGAAGTGGCTCTATGCGAAGTGGCGCGATGCCTTCGGTGCGGAGGTGGTGCAGACGATCGCCGCTCACTGCCTGCATGCGCCCGCACTCTCCATCGCACTGTCTGGCGATACCGACCGCGAGGCGTGGATTGCCGAGGCCGATAAGCGCGGTATCGAGGCTCAGCCTGGTCGTCTGTCGCCGCGCTGTGTGTTGCTTGAGTCCGGCATTGATGTTGTCTCCCTGCCGGGGTTTGCCGAGGGACGATGCCTGGTGATGGATCAGGCCGCACAGCTGGCCGCCCTGGCGCTGGGAGAGGAGCGTGGGCATGTGCTCGATCTCTGTGCTGCTCCTGGTGGCAAGACGGCACTTCTGGCTTCACGGGTGGAACATGTGACGGCGGTAGAGTTCAGCGCCTCCCGCTTCCCGAGGCTGCGGCAGAATCTGTCGCGGCTGCGTGTCGGCAATGTCTCGCTGCTGCAGGCCGATGCGGCCAGCCTTCCGATGCCGGATCAAATCGTCGATGGCGTGCTGCTTGATGCTCCCTGTTCCGCCTCCGGGGTGCTGCGCCGCCATCCCGATGCGAAGTTCCTGCACGCCGAAGCGGATCTCGAACGTCATACTGTACATCAGTCGGCCATGCTTCACGAGGCGCTGCGCGTACTGCGTCCGGGCGGTCGTGTTGTCTACACGGTCTGTTCGATCCATCCCGACGAGAACGAGGGTGTGGTGATGCCGTTGCTGGAATCGGGCGCGGTGACCCCGGATATCCTGGGCGATGCACTGCAACCGTTTGCGGCGGGAGAGGGGATGGCGCGACTCTTTCCGGATGAAGCGCATGACGGTTTCTTCATTGCCTGCTTGAGAAAAGCGTGAGGCTGCCGAGAATGACTGCCATGATGATGAGGGCGTATGCCTGAACAGACCGTACATCTGCTGCCTCCTGAAGTGGCCAACCAGATTGCCGCTGGCGAGGTGGTCGAGCGTCCCGCCTCAGTGGTCAAGGAGCTGGTGGAAAACAGTCTTGATGCCGGTGCCGTCCATATTCGTGTGCGCATCGAGCAGGCTGGAAAGCGGCTGATCGAGGTGGACGATGACGGCTGTGGCATGTCCGATGTGGATGCGCGCCTGGCCTTGCAGCGCCATGCCACCAGCAAGATCAGCCGCGCCGCCGATCTCGCAGCCATTGCCAGTCACGGCTTCCGTGGCGAGGCACTGCCCTCGATCGCATCGGTCAGTCGATTGGAGCTGCATACCTGTCTTCCCGAGTCTTCGGCCGGCCTGCTGCTACAGGCCGAAGGGGCGGCGCCGGAGGAACGCCCGGCACCGCCCAGAAAGGGTACACGCATCCGTATCCGCGATATCTTCTTCAACACCCCTGCCCGCCAGCGCTTCCTGCGCACCGACCGCACCGAGGAGGCAGCGGTTGTCGAGTCGATGCGCTCGCTGGCATTGGCCAACCACGCCACCGGCATGAGACTGGAACTGGACGGACGCCGCCGCTTCGATATGCCTGCCGGCCAATCGCGCGCCGGACGCATTGCCGCCGTTATGGGACAGGAGTTCGGCGACAATAGCATCGAGTGCGCTCTTGAGCATGAGGGGATTCTCGTGGCCGGCCATTTCGGTCTGCCGACCTTCCATTACCGCGATGGCAGTCGCATGCTCTTCTTCATCAATGGTCGCGTGGTGCGGGACCGGCAGCTGATCGCCGCCCTGAAGGCGGGCTACCGTGACGTATTGTTCCACGACCGTTTTCCGCAGGCGGTGGTCTGGCTGGAGATGGATCCGGCTGATGTCGACGTCAACGTCCACCCGACCAAGCGCGAGGTGCGTTTCAAGTCGCCGCAGACGGTGCGTGCCGCGTTGGTCTCCTGCGCGCGGGCCGCCATCGAACGGATGGGGCAGCAGGTCTCCTCGCTCTCCACCGATCAGGCCATGCAGGCGATGCGTGCGCCTGCCTCCTCGTCGGGGCCGGATCGTCGCCCGTCACCCGCCTTCTCGCCGGCGGCGATGCAGGGTCTGTTCGACGCCGCATATGCTTCGGAGCCGACAAGAGATTACTCGGTTGCATCGCCGAACCGATCGGTTGCCGATGCGTCGCTGGATCTGGGTCGGCCGCTGACGCAGATTCACCGCTGCTACATCCTCGCGCAGACTGATGAGGGGATTGTGCTGGTCGACCAGCACGCTGCGCACGAGCGCATCCGCTATGAAGAAGCGAAAGCGCAGTTGCAGCGGAACGGTATCGCCATGCAGATGTTGCTGACGCCGCTTGGATTCCGACTCAGTGGACGGGCCGCCGCCTGGTTACACGATCACGACGGTGCGCTTTCGGTTTTCGGTGTCGAGGTGGAGGCTGCCGGAGAGGAGTCCTTCACCATTCGTGCCGTACCGGCCATGCTAGCTGACGAATCGCCGGAGGGGCTGGTGGCCGAGCTGGTCGAGGCCAGCATGCTGATCGGCGTCGATGCTGAGGGGCGAGGTCGAGTGCTGGAGCGCTGGCTCGGCAACCGTGCCTGCAAGGGGTCGATCAAATCCGGTCGTTTGCTTGGTTCGGAGGAGCAGGAGGCGCTGCTGCGCCGGATGGAACGTACGCCCAACATTGCCCAGTGCAACCACGGCCGCCCCACCTATGTGCGGTTGGGGCTGGGGGACCTGGAGCGCCTCTTCGGGCGCAAGGAATGATGCATCTTCTCCGTTTTGCCTCCAATGAGTGAACCGTTGCAAGCCGTTGCCCTGATGGGTGCCACCGGTGTGGGTAAGTCGACGCTGGCGTTGTCGCTGGCCGAGCGCTTGGACACGAGCATCGTCTCCTGCGACTCCATGCAGGTCTACCGTGGGCTCGATATCGGCACGGCCAAACCGGATGCCGTGGAACGGGCGCGTGTGCCACACTTCATGATCGACTGCGCCGATATCGACGAGACCTTCTCGGCCGCACGCTGGGCGGCGGGCGCGGCCGAGGCTATTCGGTATGAGAATACAGCCGGTCGTCGGCCGATCATCACCGGCGGCACGGGCCTCTATCTGCGCGCGCTGCTGGAGGGCTTTGCCGAGATTCCGCCCGAGCGGGAGACGGTGCGCGAACGTCTTGCGGCGCAGGCGGCCAGCGAGGGGGCACCGGCGCTGCATGCGAGGCTGCGCGAGGTCGATGCGGCGACGGCCGGGCGGCTTGCCTCCAACGATACGCAGCGCATCCTGCGTGCTCTCTCCGTCTACGAGAGTAGCGGCGTGCCGCTCTCCGAGTGGCAGCGGCGGGGACGCGCCATCGGTTGCCGGATCGACTGTCCTGTCTTCGTGCTGGAGCTGCCGCGCGAGGCGCTCAGAAAACGGCTGGCGCAGCGTTTCCATGTCATGATCGATGCGGGCTGGTTGGACGAGGTGCGATGGCTTATGGCGCAGGGGGTGGACGATAGCCATCCCGCCATGCGTGCCGTCGGCTATCGTCAGCTGATCCGTCACTTGCGCGACGAATGTTCACTGAAAGCGGCGGTGGAGGCCGGTATCACTGCGACCCGTCGTTATGCCAAGCGGCAGGGAACATGGTTCCGCTATCAGGCCGCCGGGGCGACCTTCGGCGATGCGGCGACGATCGGCAGGACGATGACGGAGGCTTGTACGACATGGGTATGATCGAGACGGCCACGGAGAAGGATCGGGTGGTTAGCGTGCATCCGTGGCCGGCCGATCAGGGGGACGGCTATGCCCGTGATGCCCGCCGGGAGGAGTTCGACCGTTTGGTGATCTCCAGCGACTGCGAACTGCTCTGTTCCATCCCGGTGCTGCTGCGTCGTGCCTTTGCCGGCATGCTGCTTGGCAAGGGGCAGGTGGCCTCGATCGCGGAGAAGGTTAGGGAACACAGGGCGGCGGTGGTTTTCGTCGACCATCAGCTTTCGCCTGTGCAGCAGCGCAACTTGGAGAAGGCCTGGGATGCCAAGGTGGTCGACCGTACCGGACTGATTCTCGAGATATTCGCGGCCCGGGCCCATACGCGGGAGGGCGTGCTGCAGGTCGAACTGGCCAGCCTCAAATACCAAATCAGCCGGCTGGTCCGTTCATGGACCCATCTGGAGCGGCAGCGTGGCGGCTTCGGATTCATGGGCGGTCCCGGTGAGCGGCAGATTGAACTCGACCGCCGCATGATCCGCACCCGAATCAAGTCGGTGGAGAAGGATCTGGCCCAGGTACGGCGCATGCGTGCCACGCAGCGTGCCGGTCGTCGGCGCAAGGAGATTCCGACCGTGGCGCTGGTCGGCTACACCAACGCCGGCAAGTCGACGCTCTTTAACCGGCTGACCGAGGCCGATGTGCGTGCCGCCGATCAGCTCTTCGCCACCCTAGATCCGACCCTTCGCATGGTGGAGCTGAAGGAGGGAGGACGATTGATGCTCTCCGATACGGTGGGTTTCGTGCAGGATTTGCCGCACGAATTGGTGGATGCCTTTCGGGCAACGCTGGAGGAGGTCGTCGAGGCCGATCTAATCCTGCATGTGCGCGATGCATCTGATCCCGAGGTCGTCATGCACGGCGAAGTGGTCAACGATACGCTGGCACAGCTGGGACTCGACCATGCCGAGGCACCGCCGGTTGTCGAGGTGTGGAACAAGGCCGATCTCGTTCCGCGGGTCGCCTCGCACATCGTGCCGGAGGTGGCCGGTAGCCGGGTGGCGCTCTCCGCACTGGACGGACGCGGCGTGCCGGAGCTGCTTGATCTGCTGCGCAAATGGCTTGAGCTCGACATGGAGGAGATGGAGCTGGCCATCCCCGCCTCGGACGGGCGCATGCTGGCCTACTGCCACAGCCACGGCCATGTGCTGGCGCAGTCGATGGACGGGGAGACGGTGAGGGTGACCGTGCGCATGTCGGCCAAGGACACAGTGCCACTGGAACCGTTCAAAAGAGAGGGCGCCTAGGGCGCCCTCTGTGTCATGTCCACCTTGCGGATATGATGGGATCAGCCCATTTGGACGATGGGGATCTCCACCTTACGGCTGTTGAGGACGCTGATTTTGCGCGCCACTTCGCCGGCCATCTCGCTGTAGGCCTTTGCCTGATCGGAGTCGGGCAGCGAGGCAACAATCGGAGTGCCTCCGTCGGAATTCTCGCGGATCTTGATGTCGAGCGGGATGCGTGCCAGAACCTCGGTGTTGTACTTCTCGCCCAGTCGATCTGCACCCCCCTCGTCGAAGATGTGGCTCTGTTCACCGCAGTGCGGGCAGACGAAGACGCTCATGTTCTCGACAAGACCGAGCACCGGTACGTTCACCTTCTGGAACATGGCGATGCCCTTGCGCGCATCGGCCACTGCGATGTCCTGCGGGGTGGTGACAATTACTGCGCCGGTCACCGGCACCTTCTGCGCCAGTGTCAGTTGGGCGTCGCCCGTACCCGGTGGCATGTCGATGACGAGGTAGTCGAGATCGCCCCAGGCAACATCGTTGAGAAGCTGCGTCAGGGCGCCGGCCACCATCGGACCGCGCCAGATTACCGCCTGATCCTCGTCGATCAGGAAACCGATGGAGATCGTGCGTACGCCGTAGTTCTCCAGTGGAATCAGCGTCTTCTCGCGCAGCTCGGGCTCCTTGTCAGCGAGCCCCATCATGCTGGGGATCGAGGGGCCGTAGATATCGGCATCCAGCAGCCCGGTACGGGCTCCGGTCTGCGCCAGTGCCACGGCCAGATTGACCGCTGTGGTCGATTTTCCGACCCCGCCCTTGCCGGAAGCGACAGCGATGATGTTCTTGATGCCGGGGATGGCGGTCACGCCGCTCTTGCCGGACTGTACCTGCGAGGTGATGTTGACGTGCACGTCCTGCACGCCGGCGATGGCGCCCACCAGTTCGGTCGCCTGCTGGCGGAACTGCTCCTTCACTGGGCAGGCGGGTGTGGTCAGCTCGATGGTGAACGAGACCCGCCCCGATTCAATCGAGAGGTCTTTGACGAACCCGAGGGTGACGATGTCCTTGCCCAGATCGGGATCGATAATATTGCTGAGGGCTTTGAGTACTTGTTCCTGACTGACGTCGCTCATTCGTACCATCTCCTGACCAAATTTAGGTCGAACCGTCTAATACCCTACCATTTTTGTCAAGAATAGATGCTCAAAAAACATGACGGAAAACTTGACAAATTATAAAAACATTATAATTTATGCATGAATCCGTTCGCTATCTTTTTGATGGTGCGCGGTTATGGGTTCTGGCCCTACCCAGAAAGAGTTTTTGGCAGTACACGGTTAGGTTATTGCCAACATATGATTGTTCGCTGGATTTACGGTGGGTAATCATAATAAAGACGAAAGACGCCTCGTGATAAATGAAGCGCTTCGTATCAGAATATCCACGTGACCTCTTCAGTAGGCCACGCACTTCTTGTGGTTGTGATAGCTTGGCCAGCTTCATAAATTAAACTTGAAAATTGGAAAATAATATCCTCGACATTAGCCGCGAGTGTAATCGCGTGCATTTAAAACTTAACTTTTATTGTGGCCTTCGAGGAGCTGGTTTTTATGCCAGCGGGGCCGTGCCCTCTGGATTTAAGAGGGCACGGCTCTAAATTTTTTAAGGAGAAAATTATGTAAGGAGTAAATGAAAATGAGTAGAAACTACGGATGGAAAAGCAGGGACATGTTCAGTGCAGCAATGATGTCAATAAGGCATGGTGTATATCACAAAGAGTTTTCATATTCGAGTTATGGGACTTTGTGTTATCGTTTTAGGAAGTTTGTTTCATTTTTACAAGATAATGGAATTAATCGATTGGAATCAATATCGCCTGATTGTGTGATTAGATATGGGAAAGGGTTGGCAGATTTGGTCATGCATGAACAAATACAATCTTGTTATGCACAATGCCTTGTATCAGCTATAAATACTGTCCTTTCAAAGGCTTCAAGCGGGCAATGGGAGTCTATATCTCCAACACGCGATTGTGAAATACCAAAGAGGTCATCCGTAAGAAGATGTCCAACTTGCGCCTTATCCATCATTTGCGAAGGAATTGAAAAAATCAGAATGTCGGGATTACATCGCCAGGCATACATTGCCGAGCTTTGTATATTTCTAGGATTAAGGGTTAAAGAAGCATCATTAATAGATTGTGTCTCGTCATATAATGAATTACTTGGCGATGGCATCATCTCAATTACAAAGGGATCTAAAGGTGGAAGACCTCGGAAATTAGAAGAAATTAATCCAGATCAAGTTGAGATCATTAAAAAAGCCGCCGAGTTCCAAGGCTCTGGCGATTCCTTAATTCCTGAAAATATGAATTGGAAAAAATGGAATAATAATGAATTGTCCAAGGGTCGTAAGGTTTTAAGATATTTAAATATTTATGGTTATCGTGAATTAAGATCAGCATATGCGGCCGAGAAGTATTTCTCAATCACAAATCAACCAGCTCCATGTAATGGTGGGCGTATCGTAGATAAAGATTTAGACAAACATGCACGACAAGTGATAGCGAAAGAGTTGGGTCATGGTCGAATTGATGTCGTTTCTTCATATATTGGGGGTAGACGGTGAATTTGGAAGGTGAGATTAGAGTTGTTTCTCGGATGTACATTCGTAAAGGAGAGAAGGCCGTTCGAAAACGCCGACAAAAACAAATGTTACGTTTTGCAAAATTCTCAACATCAATGGGGGTTCATCATTTGGGGCAACTTGGAAGGCGACATGTTATTAACTTTTGGAGATGTAATAGAGAAATGCCGGACGATGAAGTTTATGAATTCTGGATTGCGTTAACAGATTTGTGGTGGTTGGCTGATAAGCATGGTGATGTTCCTAAGCCTTTAGGAATGTAAATAGCCATTTATTTTTCTACGTTATTTTTTCATTCTGATCTGGAGCGAGAGTCTCTTCTTGTTCAGCGGGAAACTCGCCTTGGTGAAGGTAGGTTTGCCGAAGGGCTTGTAGTTGTTGGAGAAGCCGTAGGGTTCGTCGGGGCCGGGCCAGGGGAGCCAGTGCATGTCCAGTTCGTGATTGTCGTTCTGATCCTGGAAGAGTTGCACGGCATAGATCGCCGGGTAGGGGATATCGGTCAGATCGATCTCGTATGTCTGCCTGTCGTCCACGGGGATCTCGATGTGGCGGATCGCCTTCTTCGGCGTCAGCCAGCCATCGCGGTCATACAGCAGGATATTGATGGAACCGCCTTCCCCCGGTTTTACGTCAGTGATCCTGAGCTGGATCGTGGCCGTATCGGCCGCGGCCGCCGGCGAGTTGGCCAGTGTCAGCAGGGCGATGAGGATGACGGGAAAGAGGCGGCGGATCGGCTTCATGGTCTGGGTTCAGGGGTGATGGTCATTTGCCGATGATAGAGAGCAGCACCTGGCTCATCTCAGACTGGGTCCGGATCGCCTTGACGTTGGCGTTCAGCGACGCCTTGTTGACGGTCATCTGCACCATCTCCTGCCCCAGATCGGTGGTCGACATCGGTCGGCCGTTGCTGCTGATGGCGGCGTGGCGTGCCTCCTGGCTGATGGTGACCGTGTCGCCGTTTTGCACCGCCCGGCTCGCCTTGAAACCGGGAGTCAGCGCGTTGGCGACATTGTTCGCCGATACCTGCTGCATCGTGCCGATGTTGTTGATTGCGTTCAGGTTGGCCCCGACCTTCATGTCCGCTCCTTGTCACATCGTACGTTCTAACAGCATCGCCGCGACGTTTGCCTACTTGAATCGACTCTCCAAGAGTAGATGAGTGGTTACCGGTTGCCAATGTCGGCCTAAAAGCCACACTTAAAAAGCTATATACCCCTTGGATTTTGGCTTCTATACTGTGGCCATGGGTGATTTTGCGCTGATCCTGCTTTCCGCCGTGCTGGTCAACAACTTCGTGCTGACCAAGTTCCTCGGCATCTGTCCCTTCCTTGGTGTCTCTGGCAAGCTGGAGACGGCCGTCGGCATGTCGTTGGCTGTACTTTTCGTGATGACGCTTGCCTCGACCGCGTCGTGGCTGGTGCAGCAGTATGTGCTGATCCCGCTGGATTTGCTCTACCTGCAGACCATCTTCTTCATCCTGATCATCGCGGTGTTGGTGCAGTTCATCGAGATGCTGATCCATAAAACCAGTCCCGTGCTCTATCAGGCATTGGGCATCTTCCTGCCGCTGATCACCACCAACTGCGCCGTGCTCGGCGTGGCGCTGCTGAACGTACAGAAGAAGCACGGTTTTATGTCCTCCGCTCTCTATGGTTTCGGTTCGGCGCTTGGTTTCGCGCTGGTGCTGCTGCTCTTCTCGGGCCTGCGTGAGCGTATCGACAAGGCCCCGATCCCGGCGGCTTTCAAGGGCTCGCCGGCCTCGCTGATCACGGCAGGCCTGATGAGCCTTGCCTTCATGGGCTTTTCAGGGCTGGTTAAGGGTTAATTCACAGACTTTTTGTGTTATTGAATAAATTCACGGTATATATACTGTTCCTTGTGTCGGCATCTTGTTTGGTGCCGTGGCGTCTGTTGCAGGAGGTGGTGTTACACCCATGAGTATCGTGGCAGCCATATTGAGTCTGGGCGGTGCGGCCCTCGTGGCCGGACTGCTTCTGGCGATCGCATCGCGGGTTTTCCATGTCGAGGGTAATCCGATGGCGGACCGGATCGATCAGGTGCTGCCGCAGACCCAGTGCGGCCAGTGCGGCTATCCCGGTTGCCGTCCCTATGCCGAGGCGGTGGCGAGAGGCGAGGCTGATGTGAATCACTGCGTACCGGGTGGTGAGCGGGCGATGCTCTCCATCGCCGATCTAATGGGAGCGGATCCGAAACCGCTGGAGGAGGAGCCGTCGCCGCCGATGCTGGCCTTCATCCGCGAGGACGAGTGCATTGGCTGCACGCTCTGCATCAAGGCCTGTCCTGTGGATGCGATCATCGGTGCGCCGAAGCAGTACCATACGGTAATCGAGGATCACTGCACGGGATGCACGCTCTGCGTGGAACCCTGCCCGGTGGATTGTATCGACATGGTGCTCAAGCCTGAGGTGCTGGAAGAGTGGACCTGGTCCCCACCGCAGCAGCATACCGTAAGTGAACAGCCGTTGTAGGCTGTCTTTCATGATTTGTATATGTTCTGATTGGTCTGGGAGGGTGGCAATGGCGCGTGATATGGTCGAAAGGACCGCATAGATGTTGCAAACCCTTTTCAGGCGAGCGATGGGTGGATTCCCCGGTGGTGTGCATCCGTCCCAGCAGAAATTGACGGAGGCGGCACCGATCCGGGAGTGCCCCGTGCCGCCACTTCTGATTCTACCGGTTAAACAGCATATCGGCGAGGTGTGCGCGCCGCTGGTGGATGTTGGAGACCGGGTACTGCGTGGGCAGAAGGTCGCCAAGTCGCAGGGCTATGTCTCGGTGCCGGTACACGCCTCAACTTCGGGCACGGTGGTCAAGCTGGAGGAGCATCCGGTGCCGCATCCATCGGGGCTCGGAAGGCTCTCCATCTTCATCGAACCGGATGGCGAGGATGCGTGGGACGAGAGCCTGACGCCGATGCCCGACTACCGCGAACAGGAGCCTTCCGTGGTGCGCGAGCGTATCCGGCTCGGAGGGATCGCGGGGCTGGGCGGCGCGGTCTTCCCGAGTTTCATCAAGTTGCACGACCATCGCAATCCAATCGATACGGTCATCCTGAATGGAGTCGAGTGCGAGCCGTATCTGACCAACGACCACCGGCTGATGCTGGAGCGGGCCGAGGAGATGATCCGCGGCATGGATGTGATCATGCATGTCGCCGGGGCGAAGAACGGCATTATTGCCATCGAGGACAACAAGCAGGATGCCGCCGAGGCTGTCCGTGATGCATTGCAGCGGATCGACGGTACGGAAGGGATCAGCGTGCGCGTGCTGCCGACACGTTACCCCCAGGGGGGCGAAAAGCAGCTGGTTCAGGCACTGACCGGTCGCGAGGTGCCGAGCGGCAAGCTTCCGGCGCAGGTCGGGCTGCTGTGCCACAATGTCGGCACCGCTAAGGCGATTCATGATGCCGTCGTACTGGGACGTGCGCTGACCGAGCGGGTAGTGACGGTCAGCGGCGATGCCGTGCCGAACCCGACCAACATGAGTGTGCGGCTGGGTACGCCGATGCCGTTCCTCTTCGCTCGTGCCGGGCTGGAGGATCTGGAGGGAATGCGCGTCATCCACGGCGGGCCGATGATGGGTGAGTGTCTGCCCCGCACCGACGTGCCGGTGGTCAAATCGACCAACGGTGTACTCGCCATGAAGAGCGGTGGTCTCTACAGCGAGCATGCGGTGGAGCAGCCCTGCATCCGATGTGCCAAGTGTGTCGAGGTCTGTCCGGTGGGACTGGTGCCCAACGAACTGGCTTGGCATTGCCGCCATGATCAGTTCGACCGCGGTCAGGAGTATGATCTGTTCGACTGCATCGAATGCGGCTGCTGTAGCTACGTCTGTCCTTCCCATATTCCACTGGTGCACTACTTCCGCTATGCCAAGGGACAGGTGGCGAAGATTGAACAGGAACGCGCCTTTGCCGAACAGTCGAAGGCACGGAACGAGGCGCGGGACAATCGGCTGGCACGCGAACAGGCCGAACGGGCCGCCAAACGCTCGCGGGTGAAACAGCAGCGCAGCAAGACGACCGATGCCAAACCGGCGGCTATCGAAGCGGATGCTCCGGAGCAAGAGAAGAAGGGAGACAGCGAATGAGTACGCTGATCAGCTCTCCCCATATACACGGAGGCGACACCATTCGTGCCAACATGGTGGCCGTGATTCTGGCGCTAGTGCCGTCCTCACTGGTGGCCATCTATATGTTCGGTTGGCTGGCAGTGTTCCTGTTCGTGATCTGTATCGGCGGATGCATGCTGACCGAGATGGTCTGCCTGCGCATGATGGGGCGCTCAACTGCACCGGTCGGCGACGGTTCGGCCGCCCTTACCGGACTCTTTCTGGCACTGGTGCTGCCCGCTTCGGTGCCGTGGTGGATGCCGTTGATTGGTTGTGTGGTGGCGATCCTGCTCAGTAAACAGGTCTATGGTGGTATCGGCTACAATCCCTTCAATCCGGCCCTGACGGCACGGGTGGTACTGCTGATTTCCTTTCCGTTGAACATGACCACCTGGATCATGCCGATGCACGCCGGTGGCGTACCGCAGGTCGATCTCTACGACTTCGCACAGTGCTGGGCGCTCTTTTGGCACGGACCAGCCGCACTCGGTCAGGGGCTGGATGCGATCACCATGGCGAGCCCCTTGGGGCATGTGAAGACGGAGTGGTCACAGGGTATCGGGGTGGCTGAGGCGCTGCAGAATTACCACTACAGCTACTTGCATGCCTTCCTCGGTGGGGAGGCAGGAAGTCTCGGCGAGACCTCGGCGCTGGCGTTGCTGCTCGGCGGTGGCTATCTGCTGGCCCGCCATATCATTAGCTGGCATATCCCCACCGCCTATATAGCCACGGTGGCGCTGCTCGCCCTTATTTTCCATCAGGTTAACGGAGAGCACTTCGCACCGCCGATGTTCCATGTGCTGGCCGGAGGACTGATCCTCTGCGCCTTCTTCATGGCGACCGATCCGGTTACCTCGCCGGTGACACCGCGCGGTCAACTGGTTTTCGGTGTTGGCTGCGGTGTGCTGACCTGGAGTATCCGCACCTTCGGCGGCTATCCGGAGGGGGCGATGTTCTCAGTATTGCTGATGAACAGCGCTGTACCGCTGATCGACCACTACTTCCGTCCGCGTGTTTATGGCAAGGGTCTGCGATGAAAAAAACATCCGGCCAGACACATGATATGGTGATGATGGTCGTTGCCCTGACTGTGGTGACTCTGGTGGCGACGCTGCTGCTCGGCGTGACTGATCTGGTCACACGTGAGCCGATCCACGATGCGCAGCGCGCGATGTTGCACCGGACGCTGGAGCAGGTGTTGCCGCCACACGCCAACAGCCCGATGGACGACCAGGTAACGGTGAAGCGGGATGGCAAGCCGATCCCCGTCTACGTTGCGCGCGACGGGAGCGGCCGTATTGTCGCTTTCGCTTGGGTGGTGGTGGCGCCGGATGGCTATTCCGGTGCGATCCATATCCTGCTTGGTGTGAAACCGAATGGAAGTATCTATGCTGTTCGGGTGACCGAGCATCAGGAGACGCCGGGACTGGGCGACGGCATCGTGCGCAACAAGCCGTGGGTTCACTCTTTCTCCGGAAAAACACTGGAGAATACGCGCTGGGCGGTGAAGAAGGATGGTGGTGATTTCGATCAGTTTACCGGCGCTACCATTACGCCGCGCGCGGTAGTCAAAGCGGTTAAGCAGGGTCTAGAGTTCTTCCAGGCACGCAGGAAGATGCTACTGCATGAGGCGCGCCAATCGGCATCATCCTCCAGAGAGGTGGTACAATGACAAAGACAGAAATCTTCGCCGACGGATTCTGGCATAATAACACTATCTTCGCGCAGCTGTTGGGTATGTGCCCGCTGCTCGGTGTCACCACCAGTGCCGAGAACGGCTTCTGGATGGGGTCGGCCACAGTGCTGGTGCTGCTCGGCTCCAATGTCGTGGTATCGCTGATTCGTGGCGTGATCCCGAAGAATGTTCGTATCCCAGCCTATATCACCGTAATCGCAGCCTTCGTGACGATTATCGGCATGGCCATGGATGCCTGGATGCACGCGATGTATCTGGTACTGGGGCTTTTCATTCCGCTGATCGTCGTCAACTGCGCTATTCTCGGCCGGGCCGAGGCCTTCGCCAGCAAACACAGTGTGACCGATTCGGTGACTGATGCGCTGGCGATCGGGCTCGGCTTCACTTTCGCCCTAATGCTGTTGGGCGGGGTGCGCGAGCTCTTCGGCCATGGCCAGCTATTCGGTTTTCACGTATTCGGCGACCAGTATCCCGATTTCCTGATGTTCATCCTGCCGCCTGGCGCCTTCATCGCGCTCGGTTTCATCCTAGCCGGCGTTAACGTGATCAATCGTCGCATGGCCGCGCGTGCCGCACAGCGAGAGGCACACGCCGAACCTGCGGGTGAGGCGGTTGGTGCTGAGGCCGGCTGAAACCCTGAAACCGAAGGAGGAGCGCCATGCCCTATCTGAGTGTGCACACCAATGTCGAGATTGACGAGTCTGACCAGACAGTGCTGCTGACCAAGGCGTCGGGGACAGTCGCGTCGATGCTCGGCAAGCCCGAGTCTTATGTGATGGTGCATCTGCATGCAGGGCAGACGATGTCCTTCGCAGGCAGTCGTGAACCGTTGGCTTATCTTCAACTCAAGAGTCTGGGATTGCCTGAGGAGAAAACGCCTGCTTTCTCGGGGACGCTGTGTAGATTGATGCAGTCAGAATTGGAGATCGATCCGGGACGGGTCTATATCGAGTTCGTCGGCCCTGAACGACACATGTGGGGATGGGATAATCGTACGTTCTAGCGAGTAACTATTCGCACCATTCAGACTCTTATCAAAGGGTATGGGCGGCGAACCAGTTCTCGCCTTTTCCAATATCGACCGTCAGTGGTACGTCCAGTGAGATGGCCGATTCCATCACCTCGCGCATGATGCCGGCTGCGGTATCGGCCTTGGCCTCTGGGGTCTCGACGACCAGCTCGTCGTGTACCTGCAGGATCATGCGCGCCTCCGGAAGCTCCTTGTTGAGCCGCTCGTGCAGGCGGATCATCGCCACCTTGATGATGTCGGCCGCCGAGCCCTGCAGCGGGGCGTTGATAGCGGTACGCTCGGCATAGCTACGGCGCATGCCGTTCTTGGCGGTGATCTCCGGAACAAAGATGCGGTGGCCGAGAAGGGTCTCCACATAGCCCTTCTGGCGCGCATGCTCCAGCGTTTCATCCATGAATCCGCGGACTTTCGGGTACTGCGCGAAGTAGGCCTCGATGAATTCCTGTGCCTCGCCGCGGTCGACGCCAAGTTGTTTGGCCAGCCCGAAGGCGCTCATGCCGTAGAGGATGCCAAAGTTGACGATCTTGGCGCGCCTTCTCTGCTCGCCGCTGACCTCATCGAGCGGGATCTGGTTGACGGCGGATGCCGTGGCGGCATGGATGTCCTGCCCCTCGGCGAAGGCGGCCCTCAGGGTATCGTCGCCCGAGAAGTGGGCCATCAGTCTGAGCTCAATCTGTGAATAGTCGGCGGAGACGAGTTGGCAGTCATCCTCGGCGATAAAGGCGCGGCGGATGCGTCGTCCCTCCTCGGTACGAATCGGGATGTTTTGCAGGTTCGGATCAGAGGAGGAAAGGCGCCCGGTCGTGGTGATCGCCTGGTTGAAGGAGGTGTGGACTCTCCCCGTCTGCGGATGGATTAGCCGCGCCAATGCATCGGTGTAGGTCGATTTCAGCTTGGAGAGCTGACGGACCTCGAGGATGCGTTTTGGCACCTCGTGTGTATCGGCCAGCGATTCCAGCACCTCCTGGCCTGTGGCCCACTGACCACTTTTGGTCTTCTTGCCGCCGGAGAGCCCCAGTGTTTCGAACAGCACCGTGCCGAGCTGTTTCGGTGAGTGGATGTTAAACTCGCATCCGGCCAGCCGGTGAATCTCTGCTTCGGCAGCCTCGATGCGCTGGCCGAATTCGCCGGACAGACGCGTCAACAGCGCGCCGTCGATCCGGGTGCCGGCCCACTCCATATCGGCCAGTACTGTCATCAACGGAAGCTCGATCCCGTCGTGGCGCTCAAGCCGCTTCTCTTCCTCGAGCCGCTTCTTCAGCAGTACGGTGAGCCGGTAGGAGACCTCGGCATCCTCGGCGGCATAGGGCGCGGCTGTTTCGATCGGTACGTGATCAAAGGAAATCTGTTTGCTGCCTTTGCCAGCCACCTCTTCGTAGGGGATACAGCGATGCCTAAGGTAGTCCTCGGCCGTGTTGTCGAGGCTGGGCGGGTATTTTCCCGGGTAGAGGGTATAGGCCAGCAGCATGGAGTCGTAGCGTATGCCAGTCAGCTCAATACCGGCCCGCCGCAGTACCTGCAGGTCGTATTTGAGGTTATGGCCGCATTTCTCTCGCTTCGGATCCTCGAGGATTGGGCGCAGGGTATCCAGAACCTGTTGGCGGGAAAGCTGGTTCGGCGGCTTGGCCAGCATGTCGGGTGCGTTGTGCCCGACTGGGATATACCACCCCTCGCCGGGTTCTGTGGCGAACGAGAGCCCCACGATCTCGGCGTCATGGCAGGTCAGCGACGTGGTTTCGGTATCCAGTGTGATCAGTTCCGCCTGTTTCAGCCGGTCCGCGAGTTTCTTCAGCAGCGCCTCGCTGTCCACCAGTCGTACCTGCATCGGATCAGCAGAGGTGTCCCCTGCGGCGGGAGCGTCGAACTCCTCCAGCAACCGGCGGAACTCCAGGTCGCGAAACAGCGTGGCAAGCTGTTCCCGGTCGGGCTTCTGAAGCGCCAGATCCTCCAGCGTCGTATCGAGCGGAACGGCTTCGCACAACTTCACGAGCCGGTAGGAAAGACGTGCATCCTCGGCATGCTGCAACAGGTTCTCGCGCCGCTTCTGTTGTTTGATCTCATGTGCATGGGAGAGGACCCCCTCCAAGTCTCCGAACTGATCGATCAGCTGAGCGGCGGTTTTCGGTCCGATGCCGGGTACGCCGGGGATGTTGTCGGAGCTGTCGCCGGTCAGTGCTAGCAGGTCGAGGATGCGGACCGGCTCCACGCCCCAGCGTTCGCATACCGCATCGTGATCAAAGCGGGTCTTCTTCATCGTATCGAGCATGTGGATGCCGCCGTTGACCAGTTGCATCAGATCCTTGTCGGAGGAGACGATGGTGACCTCCCAGCCGTTATCGTGGGCCTGCCGAGCCAGCGTGGCGATCACGTCGTCGGCCTCGTAGTCGTCGATCTGCAGCAGTTTGAACCGGAACCCTTCGGTTACCTCGAACACCTTGGGCCACTGTTCGGCCAACTCCTCCGGCATGGGAGGACGATGAGCCTTGTAGTCGGGGTATTCGCGATTGCGGAAGGTGCCGTCCTTCGGGTCGAAGGCGACGGCGACATGGGTCGGGTTCAGTTCGGCCAGGACGCTTCGAAGCATCTGCACGTAGCCGTAGATCGCATTGGTCGGTTCACCGCGCGAATTGGAGAGGTTGCGGATAGCGTGAAAGGCGCGGAAGACGTAGTTGGGCCCGTCGATCAGTGCAAGATGCGGCATGGGTGGAGCATGCCGCAAGATCGCCATCGATGGAACGCAAAGATTGATCCCCCTTGAGCGGATGGGTGTGGCATATTGCCATAGCGCGGCGGGGTTACCTTGACCCTGTTTCACCACATCAACGATAATCTTGATGCGTACGTAACATTCACGAGCTGAGAGGAGTTGTCATGAAGAAAACGATGGTTGCTTTGTCGCTGTGTGCGAGTGCTCTGGCCTTTTCGCCGGCCATACACGCGCAGGAGTTTAAGCCTTATGCCGGTGCAGGCATCGGTGCATTCGGACTCGAATACAAGGATGCCACGGTAAGCCAGAAGAACACCGTGTTCGGTGGCTACGGCAAGCTGGGCGCTGATTTCAATCCCTACTTGGGTGTCGAGCTCCGGATCGGTACGACCGGTTCCGGTAGCAATACTTATGCGACCGCGCCGACCAGCAGGAAGCTGTCGAACGACTACTACTTCTCTTACCTAGCCAAGTTGCAGTATCCCGCTACGCCCGATTTCAACCTCTATGCCCTAGTGGGCGGAACGACGGCCAAGTTCAAGTTGACCACACCGACAGCTAGCTCTTCTGCGACCAAGACGGGGGTCAGTTATGGTGCTGGCTTCGACTACCGTGTCGATGACCAGGTCTCTGCCGGTCTCGAGTGGGTGCAGTATTGGACAAACGTCAAGCTGGGTACCGGTGGGGCATTCGGTACCAATGCCAAGGCCAAGATCTGGGGTGCTACGGCCACCGTTGCCTACCACTTCTAGGCGGATCGTTTGAACGGTTCCGGCCATAATAAGTGACCGATAGCGGGGAGGGCTGCAGCCCTCCCCGCTATTTTTTGGCCTCGGTAGGATGGAATAAAAGAGGCGACCATTGGCCGCCTCTGGAGGATGAAGGATTCGTCCTTTTCTCAGGCGTACAGATTTAGGCGGCTCCCCGATTCACCTTCCGATTTTTGCGAAGTGTTGGACTCGCTGTGCTCGGATGACTGGGTCTCGCGGCTCTCGTTCACCGTGTTGCTCGGGCTCGAGACCGTTTTCGGTGCGCTCTGCAAATTGTTCTGCGAGGCGGACTCAGCCTGCGCCGCATAACCCTGCGGCGAGTTGTTCAGGAAAGGGATCGGATTGTTGGTGTTGCCAATCTGCATAAAATTCTCCGAAAAAGAATAACGCCTTAATATAGGCCGTCTTTTGCAAATCTGTCAAGTTCACCCCGCCTGTGTCACGGTCTGTATTGGTAGATACCGCCGCGCAGTTGCGTCGCCAGATCGAATATTTGCTCTCGAAGTTGCATCGACGGCGGGGTGGTGGGAAGGCCGCATAGCCCCGTTTCGACGATCAGAAAGCCGCCCGGTCTGAGGTGTCTGGATGCGTCCTCGACTAGGGCGTGCAGATGACGTTGTCCGTCCGCCTCGTCCGTTAGGGCGCCGCGCGGTTCGAATCCGAGTTCGGGTGCCAGTGTGCCGATTTCCTCCCGGGAGACGTAGGGCGGATTTGAGATGATCAGGTCAAATGCCACTTCCCGTGGCAGGGGCGACAGGAGGTCGCCGACTCTTGCTTCGATGCGGGGCGTCACGCTGTGGCGTTCGGCATTCTTCCGGGCCACGGCCAGTGCCGCTTCCGAGAGATCCGTCATCATCACGCTGCTTTGGGGGAATTCGCATGCCAGCGTCACGGCGATACAGCCGGAGCCGGTGCCGATGTCGCAGAAACGGTAGTGGTGATCGCGGTCTGGAAAGAGGTCGAGGGTAGCCTCGATCAGATGTTCTGTCTCCGGACGCGGGATCAGGACCGCAGGCGAAACCCGGAAGGTGCGTGACCAGAATTCGCGTTCGCCGATGATATAGGCGACCGGTTCCCGATCCTCGCGCTGCCCGATCATGGTTCGGAAGGTGGAGGCTACCGCTGTCGGTGGGGATTGATGCATGCGGATGATTAGCTGCGGCCTGTCGATTCGCCATGCGTGCATCAGCAGTACCTCAGCATCCAGACGAGGGGTGTCGCATCCGGCTTTCTGCAGTCGGACCGTAGCGGATGTGATCAGTTGGCGGGTGGTTTCTTGTTCCAAGGCGGGGGGGGCGGGTCAGGACTGGTCGGCCAGTAGCTCCGCCTGATGATGCGTGATCAGGGCATCCACCAGTTCGTCCATGTCGCCCATCAGGATGGCATCCAGCTTGTAGAGCGTCAGGTTGATCCGGTGGTCGGTCACCCGGCTTTGCGGGAAGTTGTAGGTACGGATGCGTTCGGAGCGGTCGCCGCTTCCGACCATGCCGCGCCGCGTCTCAGCGCGCTCGGCGTCGGCCTGGCCCTGAACCTGGTCGAAGAGGCGCGCCTGCAGCACCTTCATCGCCTTGGCCTTGTTCTTGTGCTGGCTCTTCTCGTCCTGGCAGGTGACCACTAGGCCGGTTGGAATATGAGTGATGCGGACGGCGGAGTCGGTCGTGTTGACGCTCTGGCCGCCGGGGCCGGAGGCGCGGAAAACATCGATGCGCAGCTCGTCCGGATTGATCGCCACATCCACCTCGTCGGCCTCCGGCAGGACGGCGACGGTACAGGCGGAGGTGTGGATGCGTCCCGAGGTTTCCGTGGCGGGGACGCGCTGCACCCGGTGTACGCCCGATTCGAACTTGAAATGGGAGTAGGCACCCTGCCCCGTGATCTGGGCGACGATCTCCTTGTAGCCGCCGATGCCGGTGGCGTTGCTGGAGAGCACTTCGACCTTGTAGCGCTTGTGTTCGGCATAGCGCGTATACATCCGGAACAGGTCGGCGGCGAACAAAGCCGCCTCATCGCCACCGGTGCCGGCACGGACCTCGAGAATGACATTGCGCGAATCGTTCGGATCCTTCGGTGCCAGCAGTCGCTTGAGCTGCTCCTGAATCTCGTGCTCCCGCTTCTTGAGTGCAGGCAACTCTTCCTCGGCCATCTTGCGCAGTTCGGGCTCGCAGGCTGTGTCGTCGAGCAGTTCGCGATGGTCCTGGATTTGCTGTTCCACCTCTCTGAGTTGCTCGGCGGCCTCGGCGATCGGTTCGATTTCGGCGAATTCGCGACTCAGTTCGGTATAGTGTTTGGGATCGGAAGTAATATTCGGATCAGCGAGTTGTGCGGTCAGGTCCTGCTTGCGATGAAGGATGTCATCGATTTTTCTGTTCATTGGACTCCTGTACGCGGGACTGATGCTGTTGTTCGTTCAGGTCGAATAGGATGCGTGCCGCACCCATCAGAAGATCGCCCTCCATGTCCTCGGGAAGCGACTTCAGGGAGCGGAGTGCCGGATGCAGGAGGCGCTTGGTGATGGCTCGGCTGAGCCGTTCCACGGCCTGCATCTGTGCTTCGTCGAAGCCTTTCATATAGCGTTGTGCCTTCTCTATCTCCTCGCGCCGTACCTGTTCCGATTTCTCCTGCAGGTGGCGGATCAGCGGTACGGATTCGAGCGATTTCAGCCAAGCTAGGAACTCCTGGGCGTCTCCCTCGAGCAGGGCGCGGGCCTCACCAGCCGCCTTTTCGCGGCTCTCCCGGTTGCCCTGAACTACCTGCTGCAGGTCGTCGATATCGTAAAGGTAGATGCCTTCCAGGTCGCCGACGCGCGGATCGATATCGCGTGGTACGGCGATATCGACCAAGAACATTGGCTTGCCGTTACGCTTCTCGGCTGCTTTCTGGATCGGTTCGGGCAGCAGCACGTAGGTATTGGCGCCCGTACTGGAGATAACGATATCGGCGGCATCGAGATAGTCGGGGAGCTGTTCCAGTGTCAGCGCGTGGCCGTCGAACTCCTGTGCCAGTTTGGCGGCACGCTCGAGCGTACGGTTGGCGACGAGGATCTGTTCGATGCCGTAGCCGTGCAGGTGACGGGCGGCCAGTTCGGCCATCTCGCCCGCGCCGATCAGCATGACGCTCTTGCCGGCCAGTTCGCCGAAGATGCGCTTGGCCAGCTCCACCGCGCAGGAGGAGATGTTGACGGCTAGGCGTCCGATCTCGGTATCGCTACGGGCCCGTTTGGCCGCTGCGAAGGTCGACTGGTAGAGGCGGTGCAGGATGTGACCGGCGGTACCGGCAGAGAGGGCATGTTCGTAGGCCGATTTGACCTGTCCGAGAATCTGCGGTTCTCCCAGAACCAGCGAATCGAGTCCTGCCGCCACCGTGAACAGGTGGCGGACCGCCTCTTCCGAGGTGAAGGAGTACATATGCTCCAGCACCGATTCCAGCGGAAGATCGGCGTGTTCGGCGAACCACTCGTGCATCAGGGCGATGGTGGTATCCGGATCATGGGTGACCAGGGTGAACTCGACGCGGTTGCAGGTGGAGAGAAGAGCCACCTCGCGTACGGCGTGATGGGCGGTGATCTCCTGCAGGATATGCGGAATGTCGACCTCCGGAACGGCCAGACGTTCACGCAACTCTACCGGTGCGGTTTTATGATTCAGCCCAACGTGGCAGATACGCATGGTGTAAAACTAACCGCTAAATTGCCCGCGGTACAGTGTGCCGTCCTCCTCCATCTCTAGGGCGTGTTCGCGCCAGGTGCCGGAGAGGGTGGAGAAGATGTGTATTTCGAGGCGCCCCTTGGTGCAGAGGCTAACGGCGCCATACCACTTGGCGGTATCGGGTGTCTGCGGCAGGGCAGGCATATCGGCCAGCATGTCGTCTGTTCGGATGCCGAGTGTCGGAAAGGAGCGATAGGGGCCGAGCAGGAGAAGGGGTTCGCCTCCGTCGCCGGTCAGGGTCAATTCGATACCTGTCCGCTCCGGCGTGCACGCCTGTTCGCGCTGCGCTGCCGTGTTGGTCACTGGGAGGATGCGCCGGATGGTTGTGCCGGTGTTGTTCGACGAGCCGTATAGCAGGCCACAGCAAATCTCCGGCTGTGCCTCGATGGCGTGATGCAGTAACGCCTGAGCAGCATGTCGGGTGATGCCGATCATCGGGCGTTTCTCCTCCTCGTGTGCCATGAAGAGAATCTGTGTCAGAATGTGACGAGGGTCAATCTTTTACGGCGGCATATGGGAATAGGATTGACCTCGCTCAGGCGGACTGATAGCAATAATGATGGACAGGAGGATCTTTTTTGAGCAGTAACTACTCCGTAATGCTGATCCCGGACGGTGGCGGGCGTGTGCGCAATCTGCGTTTCAGTCGTCGTACCGTCTATTCAGCGACACTGCTACTCCTGTTGGCCGTGGC
>DATFLK010000173.1:0-6130 GCA_035267815.1 Mariprofundaceae bacterium
TGCCGGTCACGGCAACCTTGCCGTAGCGAGGGCGACACGCGGCAAACAGCGACGAGAGGCCGTCCAGATAGTGTGCCTGGCCGTCGACCAGATCACCGGTGGAAACGAGAATATCCGGTTCGAGATCCGTCACTCTCTGCAAAAGGCGCCGCAGCCGTCGGCGCCCCACCATGATCCCCAGATGAACATCGGAGATCTGAACGATACGAAGGCCGGGAAAACCGGCCGGAAGCATGTCGGAACGGATCGTCACGCGCTCCACTCGGGGATGACGCGCGGCATAAAAGCCATAGAGCCATAGCGCGGTGGTCAACGCCAATACGGCTGAAAAGGATTGCCGGGGATCGGGAGCGGACAGGCCGGCGAGCGATGCAGTCCAGCCATAGAGATCGGTGGCAACCGCAAGCCAGAAACAGAGAAAGGAGAAGCCCATCCATCCGAACACAAACCACGAGAAGATCATGGCGGACACACGATACGCCTGTTGCTGTTCCAGTCGCCACAACAGCATCGGACTCCAGGTCATGAACAGCGCCCACACGACTGCCGGAAGCCAGCTCGTTTCGGAAAGCGAGAAGGCACGCACGGCATCATCGGCAAGGTAGGCCTGGATGACGCCGTAGAGCACCACCAGAAGCCAGAAGCGTATGGAAAGGCGGGCCAGAACCCGACCGATCATGTCAGGCCTCCGGAATATGGTCGGACGGAATGCGCGCCGATAATCGGTGGATCAACCGGATCGTACTTATTTAAAAAGGAATATCGTCATCCACCGGCACATTATTGAAGGCCGGTGCATCGGCAAATGGGTCGTTGTTGCCGCGGCTTCCGCCACCGCCCTGCTGCTGGCCACCGCCACCGAAATCGCCGCCACGGTTGCCGCCAAAATCGTTACCGCTTCCACCACTGCTGCTACCGCCGCTACCGCCGCCTCCGAGCATCTTCATCTCGTTGGCGCGGATCTCAGTGGTATAACGGTCGTTTCCATCCCGGTCCTGCCACTTGCGGGTTTCGATCTTGCCCTCGATGTAGACGCGGCTGCCTTTGGTCAGATACTGGCCGGCGATCTCGCCGAGCTTGCCCCAGAGCACGACGCGATGCCATTCAGTGCGCTCCTGTTGTTCTCCGTCGCGATTCTTCCAGCGATCCGTGGTCGCTAGACGGATGTTGCACACGCAGGTCCCGTCCTGCATGTAGCGCACCTCCGGATCAGCGCCCAGATTCCCGATCAACATCGCCTTGTTCAGCATCGCATCCACCCCATAAAAAGACTGACTCACAAGCTAGGGGCAACCCCGCCCCCATGCAACAACAACCCTGCAGAAATCAACGATCCTTCAGATAGGCGCGCAGGTAGTACCCTGTGTGCGAGGCAGCACTGGCAGCCACATCCTCCGGCGTGCCGGCCACCACGACCTCGCCGCCCTTGTCGCCGCCCTCAGGACCCATGTCCACGACCCAGTCGGCTGTCTTGATCACCTCGAGGTTATGCTCGATGACGATCACCGTGTTGCCGCGCTCGACCAGCGCGTGCAGCACATCCAGAAGCTTCGCCACGTCGTCGAAATGCAGCCCCGTCGTCGGCTCGTCGAGGATATAGAGTGTGTCACCGGTAGCACGCCGCGCCAGCTCCCTGGCCAGCTTGATCCGCTGCGCTTCGCCGCCCGACAACGTGGTGGCCGACTGCCCCAGACGGATATAGCCAAGCCCCACCTGCTGCAACGTCTCCAGCCGGTGACGCACGGGTTCGATCGGCGCAAAGAACTCCACCGCCGTGTCGACCGTCATGTCGAGCACCTCGGCGATGCTTTTCCCCTTGTAGCGGACATCCAGCGTTTCGCGGTTATAACGGCTGCCGCCGCAGGACTCGCAGTGCACATAGACATCTGGAAGGAAGTGCATCTCCACCTTGATGATGCCGTCTCCCTGGCAAGCCTCGCAGCGCCCGCCCTTCACATTGAAGGAGAAACGCCCCGGCTTGTAGCCCCGCGCCCTTGATTCAGGTACAGCGGCGAAGAGCTCGCGTATCGGCGTGAAGACCCCCGTATAGGTGGCCGGATTGGAACGCGGCGTACGCCCGATCGGACTCTGGTCGATATCAATGATCTTGTTGATGTGCTCACGACCGATCAATGCCTCGTGTGCCCCCACCCGCTCGGAGACCTGACGCATCTCCTTGGCGAAGGCGCGGTAGAGGGTATCGATCACCAGTGTCGACTTACCGGAACCGGAAACACCGGTCACACAGGAGAGCCTTGCCGTGGGGAAGCACGCTTCGACATGGCGCAGGTTATTGGCGCGCGCGCCCTTTACGCCCACCATCGGATGATCCTTCGACAACCGACGGCGCTCCGGCACCGCAATCCCCTTGCGCCCCTGCATGTAATCGGCCGTCAGCGACTTCTCGCAGGCCATCACCTCGTCCAGGGGACCTGCGACGATCACCTCGCCGCCATGCTCACCGGCACGTGGTCCCATATCGACCACCCAATCGGCCCGACGAATGGCATCCTCATCATGCTCGACCACCAGCACGGAGTTGCCGAGATCACGCAATCGCTCGAGGGTTGCCAGAAGACGATCGTTGTCACGCTGGTGGAGGCCGATAGAGGGCTCGTCCAGAATATAGAGGACCCCGACCAGCGCCGAGCCGATCTGGGTCGCCAGGCGAATACGCTGCGCCTCGCCACCGGAGAGCGTGCCCGCCGTTCGGTGCAGCGACAGGTAGTCGAGCCCGACCTCGATCATGAAACCGATGCGAGCAACGATCTCGCCCAGGATGCGCTCGGCGATGGCGTGCTCCTGTGTCGTCAGCTCAAGCGCCTCGATCCAGGCCCTCGCCTCCCGAAGCGGCATCTGCACGATCTCCGGAAGGTTACGGCCATGCACCAGCACATGCCGTGCCGCCCTGTTCAGGCGCGAGCCGTCACACACCGGGCATGGCACCGCATTGATATAGCGCGCCAACGATTCGCGTACATCGTCCGCCTCAGTCTCGCGATAGCGCCGCTCAAGACTCGGGATCACCCCTTCGAATGGTCGCTTCACCTCCCGCGTGCGGCCGTGGTCAAAGAAACGGAAAGCAACCACCTCCTTATCGGAGCCGTAGAGAAGGACCTTCCGCAGCCCCTCATCGAGATCGCTGAATGGCGTGTGCATGTCGATATCGAAATGGGCGCAGACCGCCTGCATGGTCTGCTGAAAGAAGGGGTTTTCGCGGCTCGACCACGGTGCAATCGCCCCCTGTTTGAGTGATTTTCCTGCATCCGGCACCACCAGCTCGGGATCGAAGATCATGCTCGAACCGATACCGTCGCACGACGGACATGCCCCCACCGGCGAGTTGAAGGAGAAGAGCCGCGGCTCGATCTCGGGATAGGAGATACCGCAATCGGGGCAGGCGAACCGCTCGGAGAACGTATGCATCCCCTCTTCGGTCATCACCATCATCATGCCGTCGCCATATTTCAGTGAGGTTTCGACCGAATCGGCCAGACGTGTCCGCACACCGTCGCGCATGACGACGCGATCCACCACCAGCTCGATATCGTGGCGGTTGTTGCGCTCCAGTCCCGACACATCCTCCAGCGGCATAATCTCGCCGTCGATACGCACACGCACGAAGCCATCCTGACCCGCCTTCTCCAGTTCGCGCCGAAACTCGCCCTTGCGGCCATGCACGATCGGCGCCAGAAGCTGCATCTTCGTTCCCTCGGGCCACTGCATCAGCGCATCGATGATCTGGCTGGCCGACTGGGAGCTGATCGGCTTGCCGCAGCCGTAGCAGTGGGGCTCGCCGATCCGGGCATAAAGAAGACGCAGGTAATCGTACACCTCGGTGATGGTGCCCACCGTGGAACGCGGATTGCGGCTGGTGGTCTTCTGTTCGATGGAGATCGCCGGCGACAGCCCTTCGATGGCGTCCACGTCCGGACGTTCCATCATGCCAAGGAACTGGCGCGCATAGGCTGAAAGCGACTCGACGTAGCGCCGCTGACCCTCGGCATAGAGCGTATCGAAAGCGAGTGAGGATTTTCCGGAGCCGGAGACGCCAGTGATCACGACCAGCTGATCACGCGGGATATCCAGCGAGATATTCTTCAGGTTGTGTACACGCGCACCCTGTACACGAATCCAGCGCTCTTCCATCGAACCTCCTGTACAACTAAACGTGCAATGCTATCCTAAATTCTGTCGCCGCTCACCGGGCGGCGGCATCATCGTCCACAACAGAAACGGACTCAACCATCCGCCAAGGAGGAGATTCATGCGCATTCTGCACACCATGTTGAGAGTCGGTGATCTGGAACGATCGATCCAGTTCTATACCGATATTCTGGGCATGCGGCTTCTTCGCCGGAAGGATTATCCGGAAGGGAAGTTCACCCTCGCCTTTGTCGGCTACGACGATGAATCCAAAGCAGCCTGCATCGAGATGACCCACAACTGGGGTGTCGATACATACGATCTGGGCGATGCCTTTGGACATGTCGCCATCGGCGTCGACGATATCGTCGGATGCTGCGAACGTATCAGGGAACAGGGGGGCGAGGTGGTGCGCGAGCCGGGACCCATGAAGCATGGCACCACCGTCATCGCCTTCGTCAAGGATCCCGACGGCTATATGATCGAACTGATCGAGACCGGCTCTTAACGGGCCGGTCCCATTCAGATACGGGACTGAAGCACCTCGACCAGCGTCTGGCCGACATCCAGCATCAACGCCTCATTCTCGGCCTCAATCATGACGCGAAGCTTGGGTTCCGTCCCGGACATTCGCACGAGCAAACGTCCCCGGCCTTCCAGCTGGCTCTCCGCTTCCACCACAGCGGCCTTCGCATCCGCATCCTCTAGCAAATCCATGCGTCGCGGCAGCACGATATTCCACAGCTTCTGCGGGAACAACTGCATATCACCGGAAAGCGCCGAGAGCGGCTGTTTCCTGGCGCACATGGCACACAATAGCTGAAGCGCCGTAATCAACCCGTCTCCGGTCGTATTGTAATCGAGCAGAATCACATGACCGGACTGCTCTCCACCGATGTTGCACCCCTTCTCGCGCATCATCTCCAGCACATAACGGTCACCGACGGCGGCACGATGCATGGCCATCCCCTGCCCCTGCAGATAGCGCTCCAGACCCATGTTGCTCATGACAGTCGTCACCACGCCATCACCGGTCAGATTACCCTGTCGCTGATGGTGCGCCGCCAGAATCGCGATAATGCGATCCCCGTCGATAAGATCGCCATTCGCATCACAGGCGATCAGCCTGTCGGCATCGCCATCGAACGCGAAACCGATATCCGCATCCGTCTCCACCACCTTCCGGCACATACCCTCCGGGTGCGTGGATCCGCACGACAGGTTGATGTTCAGGCCATCGGGCTCGTTGTGGATGGCCACCACCTCGCATCCGAGCTCCTCGAAGAGCCGGGGGGCGACATCGTAGGCGGCGCCGTTGGCACAATCGACCACCACCTTGAGATCATCCATGCGGAATCCTCTCGGCAGGGTGCTTTTGCAGAACTCGACATAACGGCCACGCGCATCATCCACACGAAACGCCTTGCCGATATTGGCAGCCGAGGGAAGCGGCGGCAGCGACTCCATGCTGCCCTCGATCTCGAGCTCAATCCCGTCTGGCAGTTTGAAACCGTCGGCACCGAAAAACTTGATGCCATTGTCCCCGGCCGGATTGTGCGATGCTGAGAGCACCACTCCCGCATCGGCCCGCAGACTTCGGGTCAGATAGGCCACTGCCGGTGTCGGCACCGGTCCCACCAGCAATACATTCATACCCTGTGCCGTCAGGCCGGCGCACAGGGCCGATTCGATCATATAGCCGGACAGCCGCGTATCCTTGCCGATCAGAATATGCGGCTGATGCGACACCTTCCGGGTCAATACAGAGCCCGCCGCACGCCCGAGACGCAGCGCGAACTCGGCCGTCATCGGTTCCTCGTTCACCGTGCCGCGTACGCCATCAGTTCCGAAGTAGTGCCTCATGGTTTTCCTCCCCCCTGTTCCTTCTTGCCGGTCTCCTTCTTGTTCAACACGCCATGCACGATAAAAAGCACATTGGGGTGCACCAGCCGGATCGCCTTGCCCGCCGGACTCTCGACATTCG
>DATFLK010000174.1:0-8491 GCA_035267815.1 Mariprofundaceae bacterium
CATCCGTTCGATATCCTCCCGCGAGGCCCAGCCGAACAGCTCGGCATGTTCAACATTGATCATCGGGTCGTGCAACTCATCTGACTTGTAGAACAGTTCGGTCAGCGGATGGCGAAGGATCATCCCCTCCTCCAGCCCCAGTCGCTTGCAGATCGAACCGGCGGCCACGTTCCGGACCACCACCTCGACCGGTATCATGGCAAGCTTGCGGATGCGCATCTCGCGCTCGCCCTCGCGGCGGATAAAATGGGTTCTGACGCCAGCCTCATGCAGCCGCTCGAACATGAAGGTGGAGATGGCACAGTTCATCACCCCCTTGCCGTCGATGATCTGGTGTTTCTCGCCGTCGAATGCGGTCGCGTCATCCTTGAATACCTGGATCAGCTCACCTGCGACATCGGTGGTAAAGAGTTGTTTTCCCTTCCCTTCGTACAGAAGTCCGTCGCTCATAAAACCTCCGCCGACTGTAACATTCTAGATGCGCTTCTGCTGCTGCATGAGGGCAATGAAGCGGTCAAACAGCTCGTCGGCATCATGCGGACCCGGGCTCGCCTCGGGATGGTACTGAACCGAAAAGACCGGCCTGTTCGTGACACGCAAGCCCTCCACGGTGCCGTCGAATAGGGAGCGATGGGTGATCTCCACCCCTTCAGGGATATGCTCGTCGGATACGGAAAAACCGTGATTCTGACTGGTGATGCCAATCCGACCCGTAGTCTCTTCCCGTACTGGATGGTTGCCGCCGCGGTGACCGAATTTCAGTTTGAAGGTGGAGAGTCCCAATGCCCGGGAGAGCAGCTGATGACCCATGCAGATACCGAACAGCGGCACCCCGGCATCCAGAAGCGCGCGAATAGTCTTGACCGCATAACCCACTGCCGCGGGATCGCCCGGACCATTGGAGAGGAAGATACCGTCCGGCTTCTGGGCCATGACCTCATCGACCGTGGCACTGGCCGGCAACAGCGAGATTCGGCAATCGCGATCGGCCAGCTTGCGCAGGATGTTCTCCTTGCAACCAAAATCGAAGGAGACGACATGCCATGTGCCGCCGGACGACCTGTGCCGTCTTGCGTCGATATCGTACGTGCCCTGCGTCCAGTCAACAGACTGTCTGCGACTGACCTGGCCCACCAGATCGCGACCCTCCAGGCCATCCCATGCACGCGCCATCTTCACTGCCGCCTCTGCCGACATACCATCGGAGGCGATGACTCCGTTGACGGCCCCCTGATCCCGAAGATGCCGTGTCAGGGCGCGCGTATCGATACCGGCGATACCGACCACCTGTCGTGATTTGAGCCAATCGTCCAGATCGCCCGTGGCCCGGTAGTTGGAAGTGATCCTGGCCGGCTGACGCACAATCAGGCCACGCACACTGGCTCGGTCGGATTCCATGTCATCGTCGTTCACGCCGACATTACCGATATGCGGATAGGTGAAGGTGATAATCTGATCCGTATAGGAGGGATCGGTCAGGATCTCCTGGTAACCGGTCATGGAGGTATTGAAACACACCTCCCCAACCGTATGACCGAGATGACCGAACGCCTCTCCACGGAACACGCGGCCATCGGCCAAAGCCAGTACAGCCTGTTGATATACGCTCATGAATCGCCTCGAAACAAGATGACAGCAAGCCTACGAAAGCGTCGTTCTGCTGTCGAGAACTCATTACCGGTCAACAGCCCGAAAATCACCTCGACCATTGCAGCATCTGGCGGATGGTCCGGCTCAGCTCGGAAACCTGGACAGGCTTGAGAAGAAGCCGGGTGCGCGCCATTTGCTGGATATTGCTCAGCATCTTGTCCTCACCGTATCCACTCTGGAAAAGGATCGGAAGTTCCGGCTGCACCTGCCGCATTTTCCGGGCTAGCTTCGGACCGCTCATGCGCGGCATCACAACATCGAGCATGGCAATGCTGATGGCATTGCCATGCTCCTCGAACAACTGCCACCCCGCCTCGCCATCACTGGCAGCCAGAACACGATATCCGAGCGACGACAGCACCGCCTCGATCGTCTGTCGCACATCGTCATCATCATCGACCAGAAGCACCGTTTCCCCTTGCCCGGCCTCAAGCGCCTTTTCATCCTCCTCATCGACGTCCAGTTCACTTTCGATCAGCGGAAGGTAGATATGCACCGATGTGCCTTCCCCCTCCCGGCTCTCCACCTCGATCGCACCACCATGGGACTGGACAATACCGTAGACCATGGCCAGCCCAAGGCCGGTCCCCTTGCTGGTCGACTTGGTGGTGAAAAACGGCTCGAAGATCTTTTCGAGGTGCACCTCTGCGATACCGCAGCCGTTATCGTGCACCAGAAGATGAACAAAATGCTCGCCTTCTAGGTCGGCCTGCCGTAGCAGCGGATTACTATCGGCATCGACCAGCTCTAGACTGACCTCGATCATCGGCGATATCCGCTCCTCCACGGCGTGTCTGGCATTGGCAAGCAGGTTGAGCAACATCTGCTGTAGCTGAGTGGCATCGCCGTTCAGGGTCCAGTTGCCTTCTCCGACACGGGTATGGAGTTCGATATTCTCGGGAATGGTCGCACGATAGAGCTTCATATGCTCCTTGATCAGGGCCGATAGCGAGAGAGGCAGCATATGCACATTCCCCTTGCGCGCGAATGTCAGCAGCTGGGCCACCGTCTCCGCAGCTCGATGCCCCTGTGCTTCCACCCGCCGCAACCGCTCCAGCACATTCGGCCGGTCTCCCGAATCACGCTTGGCCAGATAGAGGTTGCCCAGCATGCCGGTCAGGATATTGTTGAAATCATGGGCAATGCCCCCCGCCAGTGTCCCGACGGCCTCCATCTTCTGAGACTGCAGTAGCTGCGCCTCCAGTCTAGCCTTGGCCTCCCGGTGCCGATGTGCATCCACCCCATAGGCGAGATCCGCCGCCAGCTCCTGCAACAGCGCAATCTCTTCACCATGGAAGGCATACGGTTCCGAATCATAGATATTCAAGGCGCCGATCGTCTCTTCACCGATCAGCAGCGGGAAGGCGGCCGCAGAACGATAACCGCGCCTGCAGGCATCGTTATGCCACGGCACATAGTCGGGGTCATGCTCGATATCCTGGCAGATCACGGCTTCGCCCGTACGGATAGCCCGACCGGTCGGTCCCCTGCCATACACGTCCGCTTTGCGCCACGTGATGGATATGGACTCGAGGTAGTCCTCCTCGAAGCCGGCTTGGGCAACGGGGCGTATGTGTTTCTCCTCATCCCTGAGAGCGATGCCGACCCAGGCCATGCGATAGCCACCGATATCGACAATCTGCTGGCAGACATCGTTCAACAGCTCCTGTTCGCCCTTGGCGCGAACCAGTATCTGGTTACACTCGCTGATAAGCTTCAGCGTCCGATTCAACTGTTTGAGCTCGGCCTCCGCCCGTTTGCGTTCCGAGATATCCCGGAAGACGCTCTGGACGATTCGTCTATCCCCAATATGAATGACCGTGGCACCGATCTCGACCGGAATCACCTCTCCGTCATGGCGCAGAACCGACATCTCCCTGAACAGACGGCTCTCATCCGCCCCCTCGCGGCCGGAAACATACTCCATGTAGCGTTCGGCATCCTCCGGAGGGTGGAGTTCGCTCTGGTGCATACCGACAATCTTTTCACGAGGAAGTCCGACAAGCTGTTCAGCCTGATAGTTGGCATCGAAAAGGATGCCGGTATCGGCATTGGCCAGAAAAATGGCGTCGCTGGCATTCTCGATCAGAGAGCGGTATTTCTGTTCGGAAAGCTCCAGCGCCCTGAACGCCTGATGTCGATCCCTGATGATCTGCGCATTCTCAAGTGCCACGGCAGCGTGCGCCGATAGTCCCTGCAGCAACCCCACATCCATCTCATCGAATCCTTCGGGCTTGTCGAGGATGGTAAAACAGCCGAGCAGATCCCCGTGACGGTTAATAATCGGGATAATCAGCAGGTTGGAGAAGCCCAGCTGCTCCCGCACCTCCGGTGTAATCTGCGGATCGTGCTCGGCATCATTGGAAAGATAGGGACGTCGGTGCTGCACCACCCAGCCGGGAGCCCCCTGCCCCTCACGATAGCGAAGATCAATCGATTTCAGATCCTTGCCCCGGTAGTATTCGCTGAAACGGAGCTCTCCTCCCTCCATCAGGCCGGCCCCGCCCAATTCGGCCCCGGTCAGCTGCAGCGCAGCCTCCACCAGATGCCGCAACACAGCCGTGACATCGAGCTCGGCATTGATCTCCTTGCTGACCTGCAGCAGGACCTCCAACCGCTGCAACATGAGCCCAAGCCGCTCGCGCTGATGCTCAAGCGAAGCCACGGCATGCCGTCTCTCGCTGATATCCCGCGAGATATCGATCAGGTAGTCGCTGTCGTCGACCCGAATGCGGCTGCGGCTCATTTCAATGGGAAGCCGGATACCATCCTTGCGAACCAACGTACGTTCAGATGTCTCTGCGCCGGACTGGGCTGCAGCACCGGAGGGCGGAACGGGATCCAGCAGCATCTCCACCTTCATGCCAAGCAACGCATCCTCGCCATATCCGGTCATCTGGCAGAAACGGCGATTAACAAAGATATAGCACCCATCCATGTCAATCAGTGAGATGCCATCGAAACAGTGGTCGATGACGGCCTGAAGAAAGGTGGGGGAACGATAAGGCATTATTTTACTGCGTTACTCCGCGATAGCAGAACATCAACTCCATTATACCCTATCCAAGCATATGGACGGGATTGAGCAATGCATCGAGTCGCTCTTCCGACAACACCTGATGCTCCATGCACAATTGTCGCACCGTTTTGCCCTCTTCAACCGCCTGCTTGGCAAGCGCTGCGGCACGGTCATAACCGACCTCCGGTGCCAGCGCCGTCACCATACTCATGCTCCACTCCACCTGATCGGCCGCCCGCTCCCGGTTCGGATGAAGGCTATCGACACACTTGTCGGCAAACATGCGGCAGGCGTTGGCCAGAATCGTCTCTGATTCGATCAGATTGTGCGCCATGACCGGAAGCATGACATTCAGATCCAGCAATCCGGACGCGCCGCCAAAGGCAATGGTCGCATCGTTGCCGATCACCTGCGCGCACACTTGAGCCAGCGACTCGGCAATCACCGGATTCACCTTCCCCGGCATGATTGACGACCCCGGCTGCACCGCCGGCACGGTGATTTCACCAAGACCGCAACGTGGGCCGGAGTTGAGCAGGCGGACATCATTGGCGACCTTCACCAGTCCTGTGGCCACGCATCTGAGCTGCCCGGACAGCTCCACCGCAGCATCTTGGGCCGACTGCGCCTCGAAATGGTTCACCGCCTCGCTGAATTCGATGCCATATACCTCTGATAGCATGGCTGCCATACGACTACCGAACTCGGGATGAGTGTTAAGGCCGGTACCGACAGCCGTACCGCCCTGTGCCAGCTCGCAGAGCCTCGGGAGACAGGCATGGAGCCTGTCGATACCCAGCTCGACCTGCCGCGCCCATGCCGAGATCTCCTGTCCGAGGGTGACGGGGGTTGCATCCATTAGATGCGTTCGCCCGATCTTGACGACATCGGCGCACGTCTTCGACTTCCGTTCAAGGGAGACGTGAAGGTGGCGCAGCGCGGGAATGAGATCATGCACCAGAGCATCGGCGGCTGAAAGATGCAGAGCTGTGGGAATCACGTCATTGGAGGACTGCCCCATATTCACATGATCGTTCGGATGGATGCTCATGTCGGGGGCTAGTTGTAGGGCACGATTCGCAATCACCTCGTTGGCATTCATGTTGGTGGAGGTACCGGAACCGGTCTGGAAGATATCGAGAACGAAGTGGGCATCCCACTGCCCCTGTGCCACCTCGGCCGAGGCCTGGCCGATGATATCGGCACGTGCATCATCCAGCTTGCCCAGTGCCCGGTTCACCTCGGCGGCCGATTGCTTGATATGGCCCATCGCCTTGAGAAACAGGCGTGGGAAGCGCAACCCCGAAACAGGAAAGTTCTCCCTTGCCCGGGCCGTCTGGGCGCCATACATGGCATCGGCAGGAACCCTCATTTCCCCCATCGAATCCCGCTCCGTTCTGCACTCATCCACCATCTTGCTCATGTCTCTCCCCTTCGAAAACTCAAGATCGTCACATCATCGTCCCGGGCTACCGTTCCGAAACCGCTCAACTCCTGCAGCAATCCCGACTGCATCTCCTCCAGCGGCGCCTCGTGATGCCTGCCAAACCATTCGGATAGCCGTCGCGCCCCGAACATCTCTTCCCCTGCATGGTTGCGCAACTCAATCACCCCATCGGTATAGGCCAGCAACGTATCGCCGCGATGCAAGTCGCGGCGATGCACGCTCAACTCGATCTCCGGCATCATCCCCATGGGCGGCGATGCCGCGTTCAGGTGCTCGATGCCGGAAGCCGTCGCCAGTAGGGGCGGTACATGGCCAGCATTGACCCACAGCATCGAGTGGCTCTCGGGCTGGAGCTTGGCGACGAACATGGTCACGAACCTGCCGCCCGTCAGCGTGCCGTAAAGGGTCTTGTTGATATACGCCAATGCATCGTCAAAGGGTACATTCTCGGTGGCCAACACATGAAGCATGGCCTGCAGGTTGGCCACGGTCAGCGCGGCGGCATACCCCTTGCCGGCCACATCCGCCACGACCAGCCACATCCGTCCGTCCGACAGCTCGATGCAGTCATAAAAGTCACCGCCCACGGCATAGCAGCTCTGCTGGTACGCGGTCATGCTATATCCAGTCACATAGGGCAGATTCGAAAGGAGTCCTTTCTGGATATCGGCGGCGATCTTCAGCGAATCCTTGAGCTCCTCCCGCTCCTGCAAACCTTTCAATGCCGTATTCAATCCCCGTGACAGCTCTCCGAGATCGTCGTCGACCAGAACCGGAACACGACCCTCGAACGCCCCCTGCTTCAGATAGGCCAGCCCATCGGCAAGCTCCCGCGTCACTAGCTTCATGGTACTGCTGATGGTCTGCACAATGAGAATACCGGCCAGTGCGGAAGATGCGAATAGCACCATCGCCTGCGAGAGGATAAAGTGCTGCTCCATACCGTTGTCGGCCTTCATCGAAAGAAACACGAAGATGACCAACAGGCTGGTAGGCAACAGACCGGTCACGACGAAAAAGGTCCACGGCCGGCTTGCCAGACCTGGAATCTCGTGCGCCGGCCTGCGGTCTTCGAGATCACCGGCAAATCCGCCGTCATGCATCGACAACTGGCGACGAAGCCGGGCCGCATAGTGAATGCTGTTCACCGTTCCCAGCACCGGAGCCAGAACAGATGAACCGAAATAGAAACAGGCTGCCATCGACAGCAGCATCCGGAATGTCAGTGCCTGATGAGCCGATGTTTCAATCGAGACCAGTAACAGCAGATAGGTGCCATAAAGCACGCCTGCCAAGGCATATGCCTTCAGGGCACGCCAGGGTAATTCGGCCATCATGGCCTCAGCCACAACATCGTGCAGCTTTTCCCGATGACGCGCATGCCTGCCCCAGTCAAGGATCGGTCGCTGAACCCAAATGGCGGTGCCGCCAAACACCACGAGAAACACCACGATATTGGCCAGTGACAGTCGGTACGACAGCCCAAAGGCGGTGCTGCTTCCCGCCAAGTCCATGGCCACATGGGATGCAACCAATACCAGCGGCAACGACCACAATACGGCAATGTAGCGCCAGGGAGAGGAAAGGGAGGCGATGTTCATTGTGGCCATGGACACACCATACCACTTTCGCCGGGATTCGCGTCAAACCTATATAGGGGTCACTACATATGCTTTGCCAAAATATCTCTTGGCAAACAGGGGATGGTGAGTCATTAAGGCCTGAAAAGCCCTCTGTAAACTCAGGCCATCGCGCCATCCTCAGTTCACCTGTCCTGACAGCCAAGTATGGCAGTAACTTTATTAGCAGGTACAAGCCTGCTCCATCAGACAGCTTGGAAAGCTTCTTCCCATCAGGAAGTTTTGCCGCTTTGATCGCCACATCCGTCAGTGCCATTTACCCCTGTACGGTATCTATCGGGGGTGTATGGAGACCCCGTAGATTGATACCGTGTTTCGTACCGTATATTTTCGCGAACAGAGAAGTTCAAATGATGACGAACGACGGATGACACAATAAAAAAGCCGGAAACACTGAGGTTCCCGGCTTTTGAAATACAAAGTATTACTTATGTCTGGCTCCCCGGGCCGGACTCGAACCAGCGACAAGGTGGTTAACAGCCACCTGCTCTACCAACTGAGCTACCGGGGAATAGGAGGCGCGAACGTTACGAACACGTCTGCCATGTGTCAACAAAAAGGCTCGTCAGGGAAATAAAAAAGGGCTTGCGATTACTCGCAAACCCTTGTTTATGGCGCGCCCGGAGCGATTCGAACGCCCGACCCTCAGATTCGTAGTCTGATGCTCTATCCAGCTGAGCTACGGGCGCGTGCCTTGTGCTTCGTCGGGGTTCTGATTTTCAGACTCCGGCGAAG
>DATFLK010000175.1:0-5864 GCA_035267815.1 Mariprofundaceae bacterium
GGTCGGCAAGCTGAAGGGTTATCGTGGCCGGCTTCTGGCCGAGAAGGTGGAGACACCGGAACAGCATCAGGAGGCGCTGGACGCCGGTTTTCATCTGTTTCAGGGCTACTTCTACTGCAAGCCGGAAACGATGGGGAGCAAGGCGGTGTCGGCCTCCCAGACGCAGGCGATGCAGGCGATGCAGCAGATTATGACGACCGAGTCCGTCAAGGATATCGAGGATGTACTGGCCCGCGATCTCTCACTCTCCTATGAGTTGCTCAAGTATATTAATTCGGTCGGTTTTAGTCTGCGGGTCAAGGTCAAATCGATCTCGCATGCCCTGAATCTTTTGGGCATGCACAATGTCCGGACATGGTTGTCCATCGTTGTCCTTTCCAAATCCACGGCCGGTACGAAGATGCCGGAGCTGATGAAGCAAGCGCTGTTACGTGGGCGTTTTCTGGAGTTGTTGGCCGAATCCGGTCAGGACGCCGGTCGCAAGTCCGACTACTTCGTCCTGGGGATGTTTTCGCTGCTGGATGCCTTGCTCGATACGCCGATGGAGCGGATCATCGAGGAGCTTTTCCTTCCCGATTTTGTCAGTACCGGTCTGACCGATAGTGACAGCGGACCCGGCAGATTACTCAAGCTGGTGCAGGCCGTGGAGCAGGGCGAGTGGGGTAGCCTGCCCGAGCTTCGAGGGGCTTCAGAAGAGCAGGATTATGCCTCGATGTTTATGGATGCCGCCTCATGGGCTGATACGCTGCTCGATCAATAACTGATCTCCGGATATTTGCTCTCATCAAAAGTCTATTGTCAGGGAATTAAGGGTATGCGACAGAAGAACGGGCGACAGCTTTATTCTTGGGCGATGTACGACTGGGCGAACTCCGCCTTCGCTACCACCATCATGGCCGGCTTCTTCCCCATCTTCTTCAAGCAGTACTGGGCTGCCGGGATGCCGGCCAGCGAAAGCACCTTCTGGCTCGGTACGGCCAACGGTGTCTCCGGCCTCGTGATCGCGATCGGCGCACCCGTGCTCGGAGCGATCGCCGATCGCGGCAGTGCCAAGAAGCGGTTGCTGATCTTCTTCACGATGCTGGGCGTGGTCATGAGTGGCGGACTTTTCTTTGTCGACAAGGGTATGTGGCCATGGGCGGCGGCGCTCTACCTGCTCGCTGGTATCGGTTTCTCCGGCGGTAATATCTTCTACGACGCTCTGCTTCCCGATGTCTCCCCGAAGGAGCGGCTCGATCGCAATTCGGCGCTCGGCTATGCGCTCGGCTATCTCGGCGGCGGCCTGCTCTTTGCACTCAACGTATTGGCCACGCTGCATCCGGAGTGGTTCGGGCTGGTGGACAAGGCCGCGGCGGTGCGCGCCTCGTTTGCCAGCGTGGCAGTATGGTGGGCGTTCTTTTCGTTGCCACTCGTTTTCTGGGTGCACGAGAGAAGGACCGAGGTGCGGCACGCCTGGGGACGCGTGGTTCGGGAGGGATGGCGGCAATTCCTCGACACTTTCCACCATGTACGACAGTTGCGCGTGGTCTGGCTCTTCTTGATCGCCTATTGGCTTTATATCGACGGCGTCGGGACCATCGCGCGCATGGCGCTCGATTACGGGCTGGCGCTCGGCTTCGATACCAAGGTGCTGATCACGGCGCTGCTGCTGACCCAGTTTATCGCCTTTCCCGCCGCCGTTCTCTTCGGGCGCATCGGTGAATCGTTCGGCGCCAAGCGCGGCATCTTGATTGGCATCGCCGTCTATATTGGCCTCTGCATCTGGAGCGTCTTCATGGAGGATGCCAACGATTTTTACTGGCTGGCCGGTTTGGCTGGCCTGGTCATGGGCGGTGTGCAGTCGCTGAGCCGCTCCATGTACGCTAGTCTGATCCCTCCCAGTCAGGCCGGCGAGTTCTTTGGCTTCTTTAACATGATGGGCAAGTTCGCCGCAGTGCTCGGACCGTTGCTCTTGGCCGTGGTCAGTCTGGAGACGGGCAGCAATCGTCTGGCCGTGCTCTCCATTGTGATCCTGTTTGCGACGGGAGGGTGTGTGCTCTGGTTCGTCGATCGGAAACAGGCGTAAGGCGCACGGTGGCTTGGAGGTCACACCTGTTCGATGGGTGCGAATCAACCCTTGCGTGTAAAATGTCCCTTCACGAAGGTGATGTGGAAGCAATTGAGGACCTCGTGCGCGGCCGAGAATGTTTCTGCGGTGCCTCCCAGGTAGAAGAGCCAGGCCCGGCGGAAGGTTTCGTCGAAGCGTGCGGGATCGATCGCATGGATTCGCTCCCAGTTTGCCTCGAAGTTCTTCAATCACTGGTCCACGGTGCGATGATAATCGTATGAACGGTTCTCTATTTCCCGTACATCCAGACCGTATTTTTCCATGAGAAGCAGCGTCTCCGCGAGGCTGGGAATGTAGCCGCCCGGAAAGATGTATTTAATCGTGCAGTAGTTGGTCGGTATCTTTCCCATGTTGAACGTCGAAGATATCACGCCGACGCCTCCAGGGCGCAGGCCGGTGGCGATGCTTCTGATCCATTGTTCGTTACAATCCCGCCCGGCGTGTTCCTGAACGCCGATGGAGACGAAGCGGTCATAGCTGGAAGGCTCGTTTTCCAGCTCCCGGTGATCCTTCTCCACAAGCTTGATTCTGCCGCTGAATTGGCGGGACGCCATCAGCATGCGCATGCCGTCATTCTGGTTTTTGACGAGCCCGTAGGCGGTCACGTTGGCGCCGTATTTTTCCGCGGCAAGCATCGACATGTACCCCCAGCCCGGCCCGATCTCGACAAGTTTGTCGCCGGGGTGCAGTCGAAGCTTGCGGCAGATCAGATCGAAGTTGTTGTGCTGAGCCTCGTCGAGGGAGCGGGTTCCTTCCTTCCAGAACCCCTCGCTGTAACCGTAGGTGTCGCAGAGTACAAGATGGAAGAATTCTGTCGGCATGCCGTAGTGCAAGGTGGCGTTGCGCTTTGCCTGCGCCAGGTCTTTGTTGTTCTGTTTCTGTTCGAGGAGGCGCCGTTTGAAAAACGTGAGCGGATGCTCGAAACGGCCGAAAGGCTTCTGGAAACCGAGGTGGATCAGCCGGCGCAGTCCCTGATCGCCGACGATGTCGACGCCGCCGTTGAAGTACGCCTCAAGGAACTCAAACACACCGCCGAATACCATGCGTCGCTCAGCGCTGCGGTTGCGGAAGATGATCGTAATATCAGGCTCGCCGAGGCGGGTCGTATGGTGGGTGCTGTTGTCGGTAAAGATAACCTTCAAATAGTATTTTCCGTTATCGGCAATACTGTCGACGATGCGCCGGATCAGCGTTTGAATCATGGCGTTCTCATGCTGTCGGTCGTCATGAAACCTTCGTAAGGCATGCCGTGACCACTCAGTAATGCAGGGTCATGGTCATCTGCACGTTCTTCCCGTCGTAGTGGAAGCTGGCGGCAGAGAACGAGGGTGGCCCAAGCTTGGCTCTCGCATCGTTCGAGAAGCCGTAGCCCTCCTTGGGGATACCCAGCCAGTTGGTATCGAGCTTGCCGTTCATGTTTTCATCATGGATGACGGCCATGGCATATGTTCCCGGCGGGATGTCTTCAAAGTCGCAGCGCGCCTCGGACTTGTGGATTTTGATGATCATCGCATTCGTCGCATTCTGTAGAAAATTGATCGGAAAGCCGGTCGGCGATTCGAAAAGTGCGCAGGCTACGGTTCCGGTACTGTTCCTGATATGTAGAATCTTCACATGAATCCCCGGCAATGCGGTTGGGCCGAGGCGGTGGGAAGAGTCGCTAAGATCAGTGCCGTGCAGAGCATAATGCATCGAATCGTTTTGGTGTTTCTCATTGCCGTTGCATGGACGAATCGCTTCCGGGCATCCGTATGGTCGCCTCGTGTGTTTGATGGTAGGCCCATACCTTCGTTTAGCACACCAGTCGTCCCAGTGCGAACTTGCGCGCGTCGGCGCTCGTATTTTTAACTTTTCCCAATAATATATTGGCGTGTATGGGGGGCCGAATGAATGACCAGTTAAAAAATATTGCGAACCGTATCGGTGTGAATGCGATCAACAGACATATCTTCCTATGCTGTGACCAGAGTAAACCCAAATGCTCCAGCCGGGAGGCGAGCCTGGAGTCTTGGCGCTATCTGAAGGGGCGTCTGGATGAGTTGAGGTTGAGCGGTAAAGGGGGGATCTATCGCACCAAGGCAGATTGCTTGCGCATCTGTGTCGGCGGCCCCATTGCTGTGGTCTACCCCGAAGGGGTCTGGTACCACTCATGCACGCCGGATGTACTGGAACGGATTATTCAGGAGCACCTCATCGGTGGAGAGCCGGTCGAGGCGTATATGATCACACAGCGTATCCCGGGCGTCGGCCCGCTGGCAGAGTAGCTATTTCATGTGGCCTGTACTTCGTTTCATGGTCCTCTGTTCCGGATTAATTATCTGGTCCGCAACCCCGACGTATGGAGGCGAACCCATGACACTGTCGATTACCTCTACGGCATTCGGACATATGGAGCATATCCCAGTCCGTTATACTTGCGAGGGAAAGGATATCTCGCCGCCGCTTTCGTTCTCCAACGTGCCGCAACAGGCGAAGAGCCTTGTGCTGATTGTGGATGATCCGGATGCCCCAGATCCGGCTGCACCGAAGATGACCTGGGTCCACTGGGTCATCTACAATATTCCGCCCTATGTCGGTGGTGTCGAGGAGGATGCGGGCAGTCCGATCGGCGGTGGCGCCCTGGAGGGAGAGAATAGCTGGAAACGCACCGCCTATGGCGGACCTTGCCCCCCCGTTGGTCGGCACCGCTATTTTTTCAAGCTCTATGCACTGGATACCACGCTGCCGGATCTGCATCACCCTTCCGAGGCTCAACTGGAGCGGGCGATGAAGGGTCACGTTGTGGCACAAGCGACATTGATCGGTACCTACCAGAAACAGCACTCGCAGTAATTTCCGGGCATGGTGGCATATCGCTCAACTCGATCGCTCTTCCTGCGATAAACGGGGTATAGCGCTGTCATGTCAGGAGGTGGCGAAATGGATGTCGAACGTGCCAGGGAAATCGTCGAAGCTCTGCCCGAACTGCATGATCTTCTCATTCAGGAAGAGAAGGGGAGGCTGCTGGTCCGCCATGCCAACGGGATGAGCTGCTTTGCCCGGGAGGCCTGCTTCTGGCCTTTCGTGTTCCGTGTGGCCGATGCCCGCGACCGCATGCGGGTCAATGATATCGAGATCAGACTGGCGATGTGAATAACGAAGAAAAGGACTGCGAAAACGCAGCCCTTTTCTGTATTGAATGGTGGAGCCGAGGGGGATCGAACCCCTGACCTCCGCATTGCGAACGCGACGCTCTCCCAGCTGAGCTACGGCCCCATTTGTCTGACGGGCTGAATTGTATCACTGCATACGCAAAAATCATCCTCTTCGGTTCGATCCCTGCATGCCGGTAATTCATTCCACGTGCCATCAAAAAAGCCGCCCCGGAGGGCGGCTTTTCTGTGCGAGTAGCGTGATATTACTGGACGGATTCGACGAATTTGGCGAACGAAGTTGTTCCGGCAAATACGAATACGCCAGCAGCAAGAGTATAGATCAAACCTTTCATGGTTGTGCTCCTTTTACCTTCAATCCTTGAATGATATGACTGTTCAGTTGGGCTTCAGCAGCCGGTCAGGCGCGAAGCGACTCGACGAAACCGGCGAAGGATGTCGTTGCCGCAAAGGTCAACACAGCTGCACCGATCACATACATCAACTCTTTCATATCCACCTCCTGTGGGTTGCTTCGGAGAAGCCTCACTGGCCCCTCCGGTAAATAAAACAGTACCACCTCACTCTTAGACCGCCGTTAAACAATTATTAGAAAGTGTTTATTT
>DATFLK010000176.1:0-4131 GCA_035267815.1 Mariprofundaceae bacterium
CCGACCCATCTGGTTTCGCACTGGCAACTGCCGGACGGTACCGATATCACCATCCGTCCGATCCGCCCCGAGGATGCGAAGAGCGAGCAGGATTTCGTGCACAACCTTTCCGAGGAAGCGAAATATTTTCGCTTCATGCACTCCGTGCAGGATTTATCCGATGACTTGCTGGTGCGCTTCACCCAGATCGACTACGACCGCGAGATGGCGCTGCTCGCCGTAACCGAGCAGGACAGCAGGGAACTGGAAATCGGTGTATGCCGCTATACGATCAATCCGGACGGCGAATCATGCGAATTCGCGCTGGTGGTCAGCGACGCATGGCAGCACAAGGCGGTCGGCCACAAGTTGATGGGCAGCCTGATGGACGCCGCGCGCGCCAAGGGGCTGAAGACCATGGAGGGCGAGGTGCTGGCGAGCAACCACGGCATGCTCAGGCTGGTGGAAACGCTTGGCTTTACCGTGACGGATAGCGAAGAGGATGACTCGGTCAAGAAGATTGTCAGGGTGCTATAAGTTTGAGCGGTCGTAGAGGTCGTTGAGCTGGCGCGTCTGTTTCCAGATATCCGGGGTGAGTTGATCCGCATCGAGCCGCCACTCCCAGTTCCCTTCCAGTGTACCGGGCTGGTTCAGCCGGGCATCGCCGCCCAGCGATAGCACATCCTGCATCGGCACGACGGCGAGCCTTGCCACCGAGGCGAGTGCTGTGCGGATCAGCGGCCACGGCATATCGTCGAGGGCGCTTCCCAGATAATGGCAGAGATGCTTGCGGGTCTCCTCCGGGGTGTCGTGGAACCATCCCAGCGCCGTATCGTTATCGTGCGTCCCGGTGTAGACGACACTGTCGGCCTCGTGGTTATGCGGGAGATACGGATTGTCGGCTTCGCCGCCGAAGGCGAACTGCAGGATTTTCATGCCTGGTAGCCCGAAGCGCTCGCGCATGGCATGCACCTCTTCCGTGATCAGGCCGAGATCCTCGGCCACCAGTGGCAGCTTGCCGAGCCTGTCGTCCAGCGCCTGCAGCAGCGCCACGCCGGGGGCGGAGCGCCACTCGCCGACCATTCCGTCCTCACGCTCGCCGGGGATGGCCCAGTAGGCCTCCAGGCCGCGGAAGTGGTCGATGCGCAGCAGATGCATCCGCTCCAGCTGGACCTCGATTCGGCGGATCCACCAATCGAACCCGTCGTTCTGTAGAGTCTCCCAGCGGTAGAGCGGGTTGCCCCAGCGCTGGCCGGTCTCGGAGAAGTAGTCCGGCGGTACGCCGGCCACCTCGTCGCATCGTCCGCTGTCGTTGACCGTGAAGTAGTGCTGCTGTGCCCAGACGTCGGCGGAGTCGTGCGCCACGTAGATGGGGAGATCGCCGAAGAGCAGTACGTCGTGCACCTCCGCGTATGCCTTCAGCGCCTGCCACTGCCGGTCGAAGGCCCACTGCTCGAAGCGTGTCTGGTGGATGCGCACTGCATGCTTCTGTCGCGCAGATTTCAGGGCGGCGGGCTCGCGCCGGCGCAGCGGCTCGTCCCACTCCCACCAAGGTTGTTCGTCGTGTGCGGCGCGCAGTGCCGTGAACAGGGCATAGTCGGCTAGCCAGCCGGTGTGTGCGGCCTCGAACTCATCGATCGAACGCTGCAGCTCGGCATCATCTTGGGCCTGCTTCCAGAAGGCCTGTGCCGCCTCGGCCCGTGCCGCCTCCGGTGTGAGATTGCCGTCGACGACCGCCTGGTAGCGCGCCTCGGTCAGCCAGCCGCCGACGACGAAGTCGCGCAGGTCGAGGAAGTCGGCGTTACCGGCAAACGAGGAGAGCGATTCGTAGGGGGAGCCGTGGCCGTGGGTGGGGCCGAGCGGGAGGAACTGCCAGACCGAGAAGCCGCCCTCGCGGATGGCGTGGATGAAGGCCCTGGCCTCCTCGCCCAGCACGCCGTGCGGCTGCGGTCCGGGCAGCGAGAAGATATGGAGCAACACTCCGGCGCGGCGGTGATCGATCCAGTCGTGCATTGGCCGGTCGCTACGAACCGCGCCGCATGGTGCCACCGCCTTCGGCCTCGCCGCCGCCCTCGGAGATCGGTGTATTCAGGGAGGCCGGCGGGGCCTCGCCGATCAGCTGGTAGAGCTTGCGCAGGTGCTGGCGGTAGAGACGGTCGAAATCGCGGACGGCGGGGCCGGGGTTGTAGTCTCCGAACCACCAGCACCAGTCCGATCCCTCACAGATGCGCAGCTGCTCTTCGGCGGCAGCGCGCTGCGTCTCTGTCAGGTCATTGTGCTCGATGGCGCGGTCAAAGGCGTGTTTCGCCTCGATCAACAGCTCCCAGCCGTGCGTTTTGGCGGCATCGCCGATCCAGGTGGCCAGATTACCGTAAACCCAGGAGCCAGCCACCAGCTTTTTCAGTTTCGGCTGTTCCGCGTGCCGGTCCATGTAGTCGGAGAAGGTGGTCAGCTCGAGGTCCGGATGCTCAGCGATGGATTGGTAGAGTTGGGTCAGGAAGGGGAGCGCGTTCTCGTGGTAGTGCTCCCAGGCGTTTTCGCCGTCCATGATGATCGAGACGACCGGTGCGGCGAGCCCCTGGGTGCGGTGATGGATGCCGGCCAGCTCGTGCATGAAGTTGGCGACCGCGTCGTGCGTGTCCCAGCTTTGGTATTCGAAGCCGATCAGATCGGAGAGGTGGTCGTCCCGGAAGAAACAGGTGATGCGACCCTCGGGGCCGACATGCCAGGGGTGGTAGAGGTCGGTGCCGCCGTGGTGTTCGCGCAGGTTGTAGCCGAGCGAGTGGTGCAGCACTCCCTCGCCGGTGGCGCACCAGTCGAAACCGGCCTGCTCCAGCATGGCGACTGACTCCCGGGATACCGCTCCCTCGGCCGGCCAGCAGCCGCGGGGGGCGTGGCCGAATGCCTTGGCGTGGGCGGTTTTGGCGCGGTCGATATGGTCCTGGGCCCGAGCCTTGCCGTCCGGATAGGGCTCCTGAGGGATCTGGGCATCCGGCACCGTCTCCAGCGCCGTGTTGAAATCGAGCATCAGCGGCAGGATCGGGTGGGCGTAAGGGGTGGTGGAGAGCTCGATGCGTCCCGCCCGGGCGAGCTTCTTGTAATGGCCGGGGATGTCCCGCATCAGGTCGGCGATCAGCGTGGCGAGATCGAGCCGGTCCTGACGGGTGAAACCGTGCTCCTTGTCGATCAGCCGGCGCGCCACGAAGTGCTGGTTTCGGATGCTTTCGGCCAGCCAGCCTAGGTGGTACCAGGTGACGAGATCGGTGAAATAGTTATCACCGAGATAATCCAGGGCGTTCTGCTCTTTCGCCTGTTCGGCTAGATGCCACAGTCGGCTGTAGGCGGGATAGCGGTGCAGGTTGTGGTGGTGATTGAGCCGGAAACAGCTCTTCAGCAGATAGGCGCGCGTATCGCCGTCGAAGGGTGTCCCGTCGTGCACCAGGGCGGCGAGCAGCGGATCCGGCATCTCGTCCTCGCCCTCCAGGGAGCTGCGGATTCGCATGGCGTAATCCTCGATCTGGGCCGTCAGGGAGGGGACGAAGTTGACCACCGCTTTCGCGCCCGGTACCTGATCGAGGATATTGGCGATGTCGGTGTAGTCCTTCATGGCGTGCAGGTAGACCCACGGCAGGGTATAGCGGTCGGATTCCGCATCGCGATAGAAAGGCTGGTGCATGTGCCAGCAGAACACCACGGAGAGTTTGTGTGTCATCGATTTACCTTCCTTGCCCTGCGGCGGACGGTGGCTAAATGGTGTGGATATCCTGCCCCATCATGTCGGGTGTCACCAGCACAATCCCCTTCTCGCTGACATAGAAGCGCTTGGCATCCTCGTCGCGGTTCTCGCCGATCACCGTTCCTTCGGGAATCACCGTTCCCTTGTCGATGACACAGCGGGTGAGACGGCAGTTGCGGCGAATCTCGACATCCGGCAGCACGACGCTGTCCTGCACCAGGGAGTAGGAGTGGACGCGTACATTCGAGAAGAGCAGCGAGTGGCGCACCGTCGAGCCGGTGATCAGGCAGCCGCCTGAGATCAGCGAATCGAGTGCCTGACCGCGCCGGTCGTCGTCGTCGAAGGCGAACTTGGCCGGCGGCAGCTGCTCCTGATGGGTCCAGATTGGCCAGTCCTGATCGTAGAGATCCAGATCC
>DATFLK010000177.1:0-8102 GCA_035267815.1 Mariprofundaceae bacterium
GACCTCGGTATCGATCGCTGCCGCCGGGCGGAGTGTGCCGTTGGCCCGGCGGAGGGCGACAGGGGCGATCTCGCCGCACAGGGCATCGGGGACGCCGCTGCCGGTTTCGGCGGCGGCGACGGTGACGGCCATTAGCGGCGCCTTCCGGTCCGGGCCGAGTAGTTGCGCCATGATCCGGTGCAGGTCGGTGCCGGACTCGGCGAAGATGATGTCGACATCGGGTCCTTGCGCCAGACGGTACTGCCGCAGCAGTTCACGGCGGATGCGGTCCAGTTCGTCGGCATAGATTGCCTCCGGCGGCTCCGTCGTGCTCAGCCGGCCTGTCAGCGACCGGCGGAGACGTTCAGCGGCGTCAAAGGCCGCTTCGGAGATGACGGATGCGGTCGAAGAGCCGAAGGCGAGCAGTGCCGGATCGGGGTAGGGCCGGCAATGGTAGCGGTTCAGGCCGCTTTCCGGGTCGGGGACGATGCGCCCGTCGCCGCCCGCCACCAGTAGTTTTTCGGTCGGGGGCAGGGTTATGCCAGGCGGCATGGCGGCGCGGTCCGCTTCAGTCGGCATGCGCCCTGTCGGCCAGCATGGTCCGGAAGGCGTCGAACAGCCTGTGCATGTGGGCCGGTTTGTAGGGGAACAGGTCGACCGGGTCCATGTCATGCACTATCGCCCCGGCATCCGCCTCGAAGACAAGCAGCTCGCCCGTCCTGGTCTCGGCGCAATCGATTACCAGATAGTCGAGCCCCGTGCGTTCGGCGATGGCGCGCAGGGCGTCGGCGTGTCGGGCGGCGAAATCGTGATCGAAGCCGCGCATGAAGGTCTCCTCCTCGCGGCGCTTCCCGGCACTCTCCTGCATCCCTGCATTGAGATAGTGGATGATCCAGTGGTTCGAAATGGCCATATGGCCGGGGAAGGGGCGGTCGCCGACCAGCACGATCCGGTACTTTCGGAAGAGCCCGTCCGGGCTGCTGTAATCGACATAGTCGGCCAGATAGAACGTCTCGGCCGGTGTGCGCCCTAGGTAGGCAGCGAGGCCAGCCGCTGTATCGATCCGTTCCAGATCCTGGCCGGCCTGTGAGTCGACCGGGCGGACAATGACGGGGAAGGCGGTATCGGGCAGGAGCGATGTCAGCGGCACGGCCTCGCAGGCGATCTCCGCCAGATCATGTCGGCCGACCACCCTGATGGCGGGCGTTACGACGCCCGGCGCTCCCTGAAGCAGTTCGTGGAGGCTGTCGCGTGCCGTCGCGGCGATGCGGGCCGGGCGGTTCACCACCGGCCGGGGCCACTTGGCCAGCCACGTCTCCAGCCGCTGAAGCAGGGATGCATTCCGTTCGGACTGGCCGATCGCCACATAGAGGAGGTCGTGCTCCGGCAGCGGCGGCAGTTCGGACAGGTCGGGGGACAGGTAGAGCTGGTCGATGGTGATGTCCGACTGTTCGAGAAGAAACTCGATCGGAGCGTTGTCCATCAGTTCGCCGGGGGTCTTCAGGACCAGCATGCGGATGGCGTCATCCTGCTTCGTCGGCAGATGGTAGAGCTGCTGCAGCTTCAGTGCTTCGGCCTGCATCGCCAGTCCCGCATCGCGCTCGAAATGGAGCTGCAGGATCGTCGAGAGATCCATCCAGGCATTGGCATCCTGCGGGTTCTGCTCCAGCCGTGTCTGCAGCGCCGCCTGCACCGGCGTCAGGTCCCGGCCGGCGAACACCATGCGTGTCAGCGGTGCCAGCCCGATCAGGGAGGCATCCGTCGCGTCGTTCTGCATCGATCTTCCTCCTTTATCGGTCGTCAGCAAGTTGTTTGCCGATATCGAGCGTGGCATCGATCAGGGCGTCGATATCGCGTCTGCCGGTGCGGTGGTTGACGATGGCCGCCCGGATGGCCAGCTGCCCGTCGACCATCGTGGTCGACGGTGCGGCGATGCCTGACTCCTGCAGAGCGATGGCGATCCGGGCGTTGATCCGGTCGCTTGCTTTGCAGCGATAGCGGTAGCAGACGATATTGAGCCCGACCGGGGCGAGCAGTTCCAGCGCCGGTTCGCGTTCGATACGCTGCCGCATGTAATCGGCCAGTCCGCAGGTGCGGGAGATGGCGTCGCCGATGCCGGTGGCACCGTAGGTCTTCAGCGTGAACCATGTCTTCAGGGCCCTGAAGCCGCGCGACAGATCGGGCCCGAAATCGCACGGCCAGGGCGAACCGCCGGCCAGCCCGCGTGTCTCCCGGCGAAGGTAGCTGTTCTCGGATGCGAAGGCGGCACGGTGCTGTTCGCCGTCGCGGATCAGGATGAAGCCGGCGTCGTAGGGGACCTGTCCCCATTTGTGGAAATCGAAGGCGATGGCGTCGGCCCGTTCGATGCCGGCCAGCCGCGGGGCGATATCGGCGGAGAGCATGGCCAGTGCGCCGAGCGCACCGTCGACGTGGAACCAGAGCCCCGCCTCATGTGCGATATCGGCCACCATGTCGAGGTCGTCGATGGCGCCGGTATCCACGGTGCCGGCCGTGCCGGCGACGAAGAACGGCGTCAGGCCGCGCGACCGATCCGCTGCGATCGCCTTCCTGAGCGCATGGCCGTCGATCCGGTGTCGGGCGTCGACCGGCACCAGCCGGAGCGCGTCGCTGCCGATGCCGGTCAGATCGAGTGCCCGGGCGATGCAGCCGTGCGCCGTCGTGGCAGCGTAGGCGGTCAGCCTTGCACCGTGTTCGCCGATGCCGTGGCGGCGGGCATCGTTTCCGAGCGTGGCCGTGCGCGCGACGAGGAGGCTGATCACGGTGGCGATCGATGTGCCGGTGACGAAGAGGCCGCTGGCACTGTCGGGGAAGCCGAAGAGCCCGGCCATCCAGCGCGTGATCTGCCGCTCCACCTCGACCGGTATCTGGTCGCGGCCGCCGAGGTTGGCGTTCAGGCCCGCCGCGAGCATCTCCGCCAGCATGCCGACCGGGGTGCCGCCGCCGTGCACCCAGCCCATGAAGCCGGGATGCGTGTTGCCCACCGCAAAGGGAAGGATGTCGCGCATGAACGACGCATGGACATCGGCAAGATCGGTTGGTTTCTGTGGCAGGGGTTCGTGGAAGTGGGTACGGGTCTCGTCCGGGATCGGCTGCCATACGGGGTGTTCGCGGATCTGCTCGAGGTAATCGAGCATGTCGTCCAGCATGCGGTGGCTCTGGCTGCGGAACGCCTTCCAGTCCGCCGGGTCGAGCGTTTCTTTCGCCATGGCGCGATACTGCACAAATTCCGGACAAATGCATCGGCCAATGGGGCGGGCCGTTCCTGCTTGCAGCATCCCTGTCGCGGCCTCAGTCTTGATGCTTTCCGGATCGCCACATTATTAAAAAAGGAAAGATCGCCATGGCCGTGAACCCGCCCAAACTGACCCCCCCGCTGTCCGTGCCCGGTTTCCGGGTCGGGACCGCCTCGTGCGGCGTCAAGTCGCCGGAGCTGAAGGGGAAGCGTCAGGATGTGACGCTGATCGTCTCGGATGTGCCCTGCCATGCGGCCGGGGTATTCACGCAGAACCGTTTCCGGGCGGCCTGCGTGAAGCTTGCCGAGGCGACGCTGTCTGCTTCGGCCACCGATATCCGCGCCATCGTCGCCAATGCCGGCAATGCGAATGCCGGCACCGGTGAGATGGAGCGCGTCTGGTCGCAGCAGCTGGTCGATGCCGGCGCTAGGGCGGCCGGCGTCGAGAGTGCGAAGGTGCTCTCCGCCTCGACCGGTGTGATCGGCACGCCGTTCCCGATCGAGCGCATCGAGGCCGGCATGCACGAGGCGGCGGAATCGCTCGATGCCGACAACTGGACGGCGGCGGCGCATGCCATCCGCACCACTGACACCTTTGCCAAATGGGGAAGCCGTACGGTCACGATCGACGGGCATACCTATACCCTGACTGGTATCGCCAAGGGTAGCGGCATGATCCATCCGAACATGGCGACGATGCTCGCCTTCGTCGCCACCGATGCGCCCGTGGCTGCGCACGATCTGCAGCCGATGCTCAGACGGGTGGCGGATCGCTCCTTCAACTGCATCTCGGTCGATGGCGACACCTCGACCAACGATACGCTCTGCCTGCTCTCGTCCGGTATCGGCCTCGGTCATGCCCCGCTGACCGACAGCATGGCGTTTGAGCAGGCACTGACGGAACTCTGCATCGAGCTGGCGCAGCTGATCGTGCGCGACGGAGAGGGGGTCTCCAAATTCGTCACCATCGACGTGACCGGTGCGGCCACCGAAGAGGATGCGCGCACGGTGGGGCATGCCATTGCCACCTCGCCGCTGGTCAAGACCGCTTTTGCCGGATCCGATGCCAACTGGGGGCGCATCCTCTCGGCCATCGGCAACTCCGGTGTGAGTATCGATACGGATGGCATCAGCCTGAAGGCCGACGGCATCGTCATGCTTGAGAGGGGCAACCTGCATCCGGACTACCGGGACGTGGAGGGGATGGCGGTGTTCCAGAGGGAGGAGTTCACGCTCACTGTCGATCTCGGTATGGGCGAGGCGTCGGCGACGGTCTGGACCGGCGATCTGACGCATGAGTACATCACCATCAATGCCGAATACCGGACGTGATCGTTTCATCCGCATGACGGGTGTCGATGTCTGAGCAGGCCATTGCACTGGTGGCGGCGTTCAACGGGAGGGGCGAGGTGTTGCTGCTGAAGCGTCCCGGTGATGTGCACTGTGGCGGGTTCTGGTCGCTGCCTGGCGGTAAGGTTGAACCGGAGGAGCTACCGCTGGAGGCAGCCCGCCGGGAGCTCGTCGAGGAGACCGGCCTGACAGGGGCATGGTGGCGCCTGCTCGGTGAAGATGAGCATACCTATCCTGATCGCCACCTCTGTTTCAGTCTCTTCTCCTGTTTTGTCGGTGCATCGGCCAAACCCGCACCGGGCGCGTTTGCCTGGGTGGCAAAAGAGTCGTTGGCGGACTATCCGATGCCGCCGGCCAACGATGCCTTCATCAATCTTTTGGTGGCGGCGGCAGAACGTGAATCGGCGGCAGGGGAATAATCCGCTTCGCAGGCTTGTTGGAATCGGCGTGTTGCGACGGTTTCGGGGATTCGGATAGGTCCGTGGCAGTGCTCTGCGGCGGGCTGTCCGGGGTCTTCGGTGCGGGTTGCGCCGAAGGTAAAGGGGCGGCGTCACGATGTTGTGGTGACGGCGAAGCCGATACGCCGCCGCTGTTCAGGTTGATGGTGCTCGACATCTTGGCGATGTTTCTTTCCGCTCTGTCGTTGAGCACGATGATGCTGATGCGCCGGTTGATCGCGCTGAGGGGGTGTTTGGGGTCGAGCGGCACGGCCGAGGCCTGGCCGACCACGCGCAGTACTTTGTCCGGCTCCATGCCGCCGGCGACCATCTCGCGCCGGCAGGCGTTGGCGCGGTCGGCCGACAGATCCCAGTTGCTGTAGCCGGAACGGCCGGCGAAGGGCTTGGCATCGGTGTGGCCGGAGATGCTGATCTTGTTGGGGACCATGTTCAGGGCATGACCAATGCGCTTTAGCAGTTTTTTGGCATACGGCTGCAGGCGGGCGCTGCCACTGGTGAACAGCGGCCGGTTCTGTTTGTCCACAACCTGGATGCGCAGCCCCTCGCTGGTCGTATCCACCCGCAGCTGGTTCTTGAACTGCTGCAGGAACTTGTCGTGTTTGACGGCGCTCTGCAGCTCGACTTTCAGCCCCTCCAGATGGATCACCTTCTCGCGGTCCGCCTTGGCCTTGTTGGCGGCCGCCTTGTCGTCGATCCGTCGCTGGTGCTTCACCTCGCCCTTGCGGACCTGACCCTCGGTGCGGGTGATGTCGGTACCGCCCCCCTTCATGATGCTGGTGCGGTCGCCGCTGCTTTTCCCGCCCTCCATGGCGACGGTCAGGGGTGTCCTAAAGTATTCGCTGATGCCTTGGAGGGATTTCTTACCGGCCGCGATGGTCAGCCACATGAGCAGGAAAAAGGCCATCATGGCGGTGACGAAGTCGGCGTAGGCGATCTTCCAGCTGCCGCCGTGGTGACCACCGTCGCCGATGACCTTGCGGGTCTTCTTGACGATAAAGGGATCGGGGGAACTCATGCCCGTACCTTAGCGCGACTTGAGCTTTTTGAGGTTCTCCTCCAACTCGAGGAAGGCTGGCCTTTCGGTTGAGTAGAGCACCTTTCGGCCGAACTCGATCGCCACAGGCGGCGGGCAGGAGTTGAGTGTGGCCAGCAGCGTCACTTTGACGCAGTCGTACACTTTGCTGGACTCCTGCAGTTTCGCCTCCAGGGCGCCCGCGATCGGAGAGATGAAGCCGTAGCCCAGCAGAATGCCTAGGAATGTTCCGACCAGCGCCTTGGCGACCATCTCGCCCAGTACGGCCGGCGGGGCACTGATGAATTCCATGGTGTGCGCCACGCCCATTACCGCCGCGACAATACCGAAGGCCGGCATGGCGTCGCCCACCTTGGTGATGACGTGGATCGGTACGTGCGCCTCCTTGTGGTGGGTCTCGATCTCGTGATCCATCAGGCTCTCGATCTCGAAGGCGTTCATGTTGCCGCCCACCATCAGGCGGAGATAGTCCACGATGAATTCGACCACATGGTGGTCGGTCATGATCTCCGGGTACTTCGAGAAGATCGGGCTTTTGGCGGGGTCGTCGATGTCCTGTTCGAGGGCCATCAACCCGTCCTTGCGAGCCTTGACAAGGAGCTCGTAGAGCAGGGCGAGAAGCTGCATGTACATCGCCTTGGTATGTTTGGAGCCGCTGAATACCTTAGGAATCGATGCGAGGGTGGCCTTGATGGCTTTGCCGTTGTTGCCGACGATGAAGGCGCCGGTAGCGGCACCGCCGATGATCAGAAGCTCGGTCGGCTGGAACAGCGCCGCCAAGTGTCCGCCGGCCAAGGCGTATCCGCCGAAGACCGCGGCAATGACCACAATCCAGCCACCAATGACTAACATGAGTCACTACTCCTTCCCGCTCGAGAGCTTGCCGTTATTTGCCAAAGGCACAGCGCAGCCGGGATGGAGGTTCTGGAACCGGTCGGGTTCGATGCCATCCCGTTTGCCTGGTGACCGAATTGCCAAGGTCCGACAGCTTCCGGGGGATGCTGGAATGCCGGCATCGTGCCAAGTAACGCCCCCTCCGTGGATGCGTTCGGCGACACTGAGGCACACACCTCGCGCCACCGTCCAGCAAGTTGGCTAACTATCCATTTTTTAATATTTTAAATCAAGTACTTATAAAGCACGATATCTGCTATTCCTTCGGCTGGAGACGGGTCTGCCTCGCTTGTCCGGCGGTCTTATTCGATGGGGGTCAGCCACTCCCGATGCCGGTCGTTGCGACCGTGCACGACATCGAAGTACATCTCCTGCAGACTTTTCGTGATGGGACCGCGGGTGCCGGCGCCAATCGCACGCCCGTCCAGTTCGCGGATTGGGGTTACCTCGGCGGCGCTGCCGGTGAAGAAGGCCTCGTCGGCGATCAGTACCTCGTCGCGCGTGATGCGCTTTTCCACGACACGCAGGCCGGCCTCCTCGGCCAGAGTGATGATCGTGGCGCGGGTGATGCCGTCGAGTGCGCTGGTCAAATCCGGCGTGTAGATGACGCCGTCGCGCACGATGAAGATATTCTCGCCGCTACCCTCGGCCACGAAGCCGTCGACGTCGAGCAGCAACGCTTCGTCGTAGCCGTCCCGCACTGCGTCGCTGAGCGCCAGCATCGAATTGATGTACTGGCCGTTGGCCTTGGCCTTGCACATCGAGATGTTGACGTGGTGCCGGGTGTAGGAGGATGTGCGGATGCGGATGCCCTTGGTCATGCCGTCGTCGCCGAGATAGGCACCCCAGCTCCAGGCCGCCACGATCACGTGCACCTTCAGGTTTTCAGCGCGAAGGCCCATGCCCTCGGAGCCGTAGAAGGCCATCGGGCGTATGTAGGCCGATTCGAGGTTGTTTTCACGCACGGCATCGACCTGGGCGCGGTTCAGCGTCGCTTCGTCGAAGGGCATCGGCATGCCCATGATGTGGGCCGAGCGGAACAGGCGCCGGGTATGGTCGCCGAGCCGGAAGATGGCGGTGCCGCCCTCGGCGTGATAGGCACGCACCCCTTCGAATACCCCCATGCCGTAATGCA
>DATFLK010000178.1:0-10749 GCA_035267815.1 Mariprofundaceae bacterium
ACGGCGTGTGCCAGTGCCTCTTCGTATTCGACCTGATCGTTTTCGACCAGTTGTTGAAGGTGTTGGTCGAAGGTCTGGCTGCCGTAGAGTGTGGTGCCTTCATCCATGGCGCGTGGAATCTCCTGCCAGCGATCCGGATCGATCATGAAATGCTTGATCACCGAGTTCCGGATCATGATCTCCAGTGCGACAATGCGGCCCTTGCCGTTTTTCAGTGGTAGCAGTTTCTGCACGATCACGGCGCGCAGGTTCTCGGCCAGACGTTCGCGAATGGCGGCCTGTTCATCCAGTCCAAAGGCGGACATGATGCGCTGCAGGGTGCCGATAGCCGTGGTTGCATGGACAGTCGCCATCACCAGGTGGCCAGTCTCCGCGGCCTGCAGGGCGGACTGGATGACCTCCCGGTCGCGTGCCTCGCCGACGACGATGATATCGGGTGCCTCCCGCATGGCATCATTCAGGCCCTGGGCATAGTCCAGAACGTCGCGGCCAAGTTCCCGCTGGCATACCGTGCCCTTGTGGGTGGTGCCGTAGTGGAACTCCATCGGATCCTCGATGGTGACTGCATGGACGGGACGATTTCGGATCACGTGATTAAGCATGGCCGCCAGGGTGGTGCTTTTGCCCGAACCGGTGGCACCCGCCATTAATACCAGTCCGCTTCGGTGGTTGGTGATATCTTGGATGATGGGCGGCAGGCGCAGTTCGTCGAAACCGGGGATGCGTTTGGGGATGATGCGCGACACGATCCCGAAGTTGTTGTCGGTACGCATGATATGGACCCTGAAACGGGCCACATCCTCCAATGAGTAGTGGAAATCCAGACTGTGCAGCGATTCGGGGTCGATACTTTCGGGCAGCACCCGGGTCATGTGGTGGATCATCTCGATGATCTGGTCGCGCGAGGGCGGGGGCATTTTATCCGGCGAGACCGTCATGATGGTACCGTTGATGCGCATACGAATGCGATCATCGGTGCGCAGGATCAGGTCTGAGGCCTGGTTCTTGTGCGCTGCCAGCAGCAGGTCGTCGATCAGATGCCAATCGGACATATCTGTTTTCGGCAGCTCAGATCTTGAGTTCGGTCGAGCCGTCTGAGTCGCTGCTCAATTTGTCGATATCGGAGCCTTCCTCGCCGTTGCCCTCGATTTTGGCCATCTTGATCTTGAGGCGGAGGTCGTTCACGGAGTCGGCGTTCCGCATCGCATCCTCCTCGTTGATCTGGCCATTCTGCCACAGTTTCAGGAGGTGCTGATCGAAGGTCTGCATGCCATAGTTCTCGCCTGCGGCCATTGCCTCCTTGATGGTGGAGATCTCTCCCTTCATGATCAGATCGCTGATACGGGGGGTGTTGATCAGAACCTCGATGGCGGCTACCCGGTTGCCGTCAGTTGTGCGTATCAGGCGTTGTGAAAGCACGGCCTTCAGGTTGAGCGCAAGATTCAGGACCACCTGGGGATGAATCTCCTGCGGGAAGAAATTGATGATTCGCTCCATTGCCTGGTTGGCGTTGTTGGCATGCAGCGTGGCGAGACAGAGATGACCGGTCTCGGCAAATTCGAGCGCGTGCTCCATGGTTTTGCGGTCGCGAATCTCGCCGATCAGGATCACATCTGGCGCCTGACGCAGTGTGTTCTTCAGGGCTGCCTCGTACTCCAGTGTGTCCGTGCCGACCTCGCGCTGGGTGATCACCGATTTCTTGTGTTCGTGCACAAATTCGACCGGATCCTCAATCGTAATGATGTGTCCGGCCTGATTCTCGTTACGGTAGTTGATCATGGCTGCCAGCGAGGTCGACTTACCGCTTCCTGTCGCACCGACCATGATGACCAGGCCGCGCTTGGTCATGGTGATATCCTTGAATATCTCGGGCAGGCCCAGCTCGTCTAGCGTGGGCACCTGAGTCTTGATCTGTCGGATCACCATGCCCACGTTGCCTCGCTGACGGAAGATATTGACGCGGAATCGGCCCATATCGGGGTAGGCCAGCGCGAGATTCATCTCGTATTCAGCCGAGAAGGCGGCGCGCTGTTTCTCGCTCATGGTCGAGTTGGCCAACTGCTCGCACTGTACGGAATTGAGTGGTGGCTGTTTCAGCGGATAGACCACGCCGTTGATTCGGTAGGCTGGGGGCATGCCTGCAGTGATGTAGAGGTCGGATGCATCTTTTTTGACCATCACCATGAGCATCTGTTTGATGGATAGTTTCTGACCAGCTTCTTCTGCACTCATGCTGTTCTCCCGTCACTTAATGAATGGTGGATGGCGAGTATCCATGCCATCTGCTCCGCTATACCGAACCGCCGCCGAAAAGCTTTTTGTTCTGGGCTTTTTCCAGTGCCGATTGCTGGGTGATCTTGCGGGCATTGACGAGCCGCTGCAGATCGGAGTCCAGTGTCTGCATGCCTTCGCGTTGTGCCGTCTGCATAACGGAGACCATCTGCGGCACCTTGTTTTCACGGATGAGGTTCCGGATAGCGGGGGTGCCGAGCATGATCTCATGGGCCGCCACGCGTCCCTGGCCATCGGCGGTCTTGAGCAGCGTCTGCGAGATCACGGCACGCAGCGATTCAGAGAGCATGGCACGCATCATCTCCTTTTCCTCTGCCGGGAAGACGTCGATGATGCGGTCGATGGTTTTCGGGGCGGAGGAGGTATGTAGCGTGCCGAAGACCATATGGCCGGTTTCTGCGGCCGTCAGTGCCAGACGGATGGTTTCGAGGTCGCGGAGCTCGCCGACCAGGATGACGTCCGGATCCTCACGCAGAGCGCTACGTAGGGCGTTGGCAAAGGAGTGGGTGTGCGGCCCCAGCTCGCGCTGTGAGACCAGACTGTTCTTGGTTTCATGCACGAACTCGATGGGGTCCTCAATGGTCAGGATATGGCCGCGCTCGTTCTCGTTGCGGTGATTGACCATGGCGGCCAGCGTGGTCGACTTACCGGAACCGGTCGGACCGGTGACCAGACAGATGCCGCGTGGTGTCATGGCGATATCCTTGAAGATATCGGGGCATTTGAGATCGTCGAGCGGGATCACCTCATTGGGAACCACGCGGAAGGCGGCGCTCATGCCGCGGTTCTGCCAGAATGCGTTGACACGGAAACGGGCGATATCTCCGAGGGAGAAGGAGAAGTCCAGTTCCAGATGTTCCTCGAAGGTCTTGCGCTGGGTGTTAGTCATGATGTCGTAGACCATGCTCTGCACTTCGCGCGCCTCCAAGGGCGGCATCTTGATGCGGGTGATGTCGCCATGAATGCGGATCATGGGTGGTTCGCCGGCGGATATGTGCAGATCCGAGGCCTTGTTTTTGACCGTAAAGGCCAGCAATTCGGAAACGTCCATCAAACCCCTCCAACTCCAGTGATGATGACGGCCTGCCAGCATAGGTGAAAGGTTGGTGGCTGTGCAACAGGCGCATGCTAACCGCCCGGGACCGTTCGATGGGAACAATGCTATAATGGGATTTGTGGCCTGATATGTGATATGGCTCATCTTCCCGAGCAGGTCCGGAAAGGGTGGCGCATTGATGCTGTTTCCCCAGAGAATGTTGCGTCTGGTGTGGTTCGTGCCAGAGGATCGGCTCGTCCCCAGCCTCGAGTTTTTGGCGGATAGCGGTGCCTTCCACCTCTCCCGTCGATGTCTGCTGGGTTCGTCGCGCGATATCTCTGCTTGGCAGCAGGCCTTCGACGATCGGCAGCAACGGACAAGGGAGCGCACACGCCTGCAGCTATTGGACCGTCTTCCCGAGCAAACCCTGCTCCATTACGGCCTGGGAGAGTCGACCGACGCATCGGTCCTGCAAGCAGGGGTGCTCACCGGAGAAGACGGTATGTTCCTGTGGGCGGGCAGTGATACTCCACCGGATGCGGTGGTGGCCCATCTGTATGACAAGATTGGGGCCCCATTGCCCGATCTTCCTCTGGATCTGGATGACAGTCAGTGGCGATTACTGTTCGATACAGCCGCCTCGATCGGATATATCGAGTCATGGGCGGTGATTGACGGCTGGGTGCCCGATAGCGAGGTAGCTTCCCTCCGCGGTGCCCTGAAGGACGAGCCGGCCTGTTTTGTGCCGGCAGAGACATCGGGACTCGGCATGGAAAGGGTGCCCGTAAAATTCAGCCGGCCGGCGTTTCTGGACGGATTTGGCACCCTGATGGGGGCGTTCGGTGTGACCGGCTACCGCGAACTGGATCCCTCTCCGTTTCTGGCCATCGGCTTTATCATGATCTTCGGGATGATGTTTGCCGATCTGGGGCAGGGAGCCGTGATGTTTCTGGCTGGTCTTTGGCTCAGGGGTTGGAGTCTACATACCGACAGGGACGCGTGGCACCGGTTTTCCCAGGTGCTGATTCCCATCGGGCTCTCTGCGGCCCTGTTCGGGATCCTGTTCGGGAGCTGTTTCTCACGCGACGACTTGATCGGTGCATTGTGGTTCCGGCCGATGCAGCAGATGCTGTTCTATATTGGTATCAGCCTGCTGATCGGCATGATAACCATCAGCTTCGGACTGATTCTGGGACTGTTCAACGCTTGGCGGATGGGGCGCTGGCGGCAGGTGCTTTGGCACCATTTCGGGCCGCTTGGTCTGATCTTCTATCTGGGGTTAGGCGGCGTGGGAGGCGGTCTGGTCATCGCCCACGAGGATCTGGTCATGGCGGGCGGTGTCTGTTGTGCGATCAGCATGGCGATGGTCAGTGTTCACCAGATGTACATCATGCGTGGTAGTCGCCTATTCATGCGGATCTTTATTACAATGCTCGAACTATATGATTTCATTCTAAGGTTTGTGATACAGACAGCCTCATTTGTTCGCGTGGTTGCATTCACGGTAGCCCATCTGGCTCTCTCCGAAATGCTGATGATGCTGACCGATTCCTTAGGGGGGCACCCTTGGGCGGCATGGAGTGTATTTATCGTCGGCAACGGTCTTATCATCGTAGTCGAGGGTGCCTTGGTCGCGATTCAGGTTCTGCGCTTGCATTTCTTCGAATTCTTTACCAAATTCGTAACAGGTGAGGGGCAATTGTTCCGGCCGTTGACGAGAGGAAGGGAGAGGCCGATATGAAACGGACACAACCGATGAAACGGTGGGTATGGGGGATCTGTGGCGTCATGCTCGGGTTTGTGGCGCTGGGCACCATCATGTTGATGACCATGCCGGAAGCGAAGGCGGACGCTGCCTCCTCGACCAACGCCATGCTGGCTCACTGGGGCTATTATATGGCTGCAGCTCTGGCGACAGGGCTCTCCAGCTTCGGTGCCGGCATCGCCGTGAGCCAGGTTGGGGCTGCGGCCATTGCGGCGATCTCCGAGAAGCCCGAGATGTTGGGGCGTGTCCTGATTATTGTCGGTCTGGCCGAGGGGATTGCTATCTACGGTCTGATCATCTCCTTTCTGATCATCTCACGTATATGAGCCCGCCGGTCCGGATGCGGGGCACGCCCGAGGAGGCGCTGCTGTTCCGGATGTTGGGTATTTCCGAACCGGACAGGGAGGAGGCGTGCCTGCTCCTGCTGGGCGTGCGGGAGGAGATGCCCGTTGATACCGACCTGTATGTACGCCTGCCGGATCCCGCACACCCGTTGCTGGAAACGGAGCAGCTTGCAGAGGCGCTGGGACGGGCGGTGGGCCATGGCGGGCTGAAGATATGAACGATGGTCATCTCGAACGCCTCCTTGGCGAAATCGATCGCAAGCTGGCGCAGCGCCTAGATGATATCGGGCATGGAGAGCACGAGGAGGCGAGACAGCTGGAGGATCACGCAAAGCACCAGTTGCAGGCCGAAATGGACGAGTTGCGGCATGCTGAAGGGCAGAGAATGGCGCGATACCATGAACGGGCCATTCGTCAGGCTAATCAATCCTCTCGTGAATCGTTATGGCAGTGCCAGCATGCCTGTATGGATGAAGTGGTGAGGTCGATTCGGAATGAGCTGACAAAAAAGAAGGGCGTCAAAACATGGCTCAAGGCATGGCTTCCTGAGGCCAGGAGGCGTCTGGCGGATGATGCCGACCTGGAGCTTCTGGTCAGTCCCGCTTGGCAGAAATTGGCGGGTGATGATGCCGAAGAGATTCCGGTTCGGACAGTACCTATGCTTGGCGGCGCCATTCTTCGGGAGCGGTCGAGCGGGATTGAGGTGGATGGCTCTTGGGAGCGCAGACTTGCGAGGTTGAATACCCTGTTATGGCAGCGGTGGCATGAAAGTATCGGCAAACATCATCAGGATTAACGGCCCGGTCGTTACCTGCGATCATCCCGAGGGCTTTGCTATGGGCGAACGGGTTGATGTGGGCAAGGCCGGGATTGTCGGTGAAGTGATCCGCATTACTCCGGAGAATGTGGTTCTTCAGGTCTATGAGGATACGGCCGGACTGTGTGTCGGAGAGTCGGTACTGGCCAGCGGCGCCCCCCTCTCTGTGGAGCTCGGGCCGGGGCTGGTGGGCACCATCTACGACGGCATCCAGCGTCCACTCGAACAGCTGTTTCATGAGTGCGGTAACTTCACCATATGTGGCAGCTCTATTCCGGCATTGGACCGGAGCCACTCCTGGCCGTTCGAACCGGTCGCGGAAGAGGGGGCCGAGTTGCAGGCAGGTGCGGTCATCGGTCAGGTGCAGGAGACGCCGGCCATTCTTCATCATATCCTGCTGCCGCCGGATGTTGACGGTAGATTGACCTGGCTGGCGCAGGCGGGGAGCTACAAGGTGGATGAGGTGATCGGCCGTATCCGCCTATCATCGGGCGACGAGCGGGAACTTTTTCTTCATCAGTATTGGCCGGTGCGACGGAAGCGACCGGTTGCAGCCCGGCTTACTCCGGGTGTGCCGTTGATTACCGGACAACGGGTCATCGATACCTTTTTTCCTATTGCGAAAGGGGGTACTGCGGCGATTCCGGGTGGTTTTGGCACCGGTAAAACGGTAACACAGCATAATCTGGCCAAGTGGTGCGATGCTGACATTATCGTCTATATCGGTTGTGGTGAGCGCGGCAACGAGATGGCCGGAGTGCTGATGGAGTTTCCGCACCTACAGGACCCGAAAAGCGGGCGCCCACTGATCGAGCGAACCATCCTGATTGCCAATACATCCAATATGCCGGTGGCGGCCCGTGAAGCATCGATCTATACCGGGATTACCATTGCCGAGTATTTCCGGGACCAAGGCATGGACGTGGCGCTGATGGCCGATTCGACCTCGCGCTGGGCCGAAGCCCTGCGGGAGATATCGGGTCGTCTGGAAGAGATGCCAGCGGAAGAGGGGTTCCCGGCCTATCTACCGACCCGGGTTGCGGAGTTCTACGAACGTGCAGGCCGGGTAAAAGCGCTTGGCGGAAGTGAGGGCTCGGTCAGTGCCATCGGCGCCGTATCTCCACCAGGTGGGGATTTCTCGGAGCCTGTGACGCTGCATACGCAACGATTCGTCAAGGCCTACTGGGCGCTGGACAAGGCGCTGGCCAATGCCCGTTTCTTTCCAGCAATACATCCACTGGAATCCTATTCGGAGTACGATGAAGACCTGGCTGACTGGTGGACGGAGTTCGATCCCGAATGGCTGGAGAACCGGCATGAGGCGATGCATATCCTGATGGAAGCGGAGCGGCTCAAGCGCATCGTGCGCATTATGGGTGAGGACGGACTGTCGCAGGAGCATCGCAAGGTGTTGTTGGCCGAATATCTGATCCGGGAGGGGTTTCTCCAGCAGTCCGCATTTCAAGCAAAGGATCGCTACGCCTCTCCGCAGAAGCAGACCGGCCTACTGAAGGCAATCATGCGGACGATACGGGCGATACGTGGGGATGCCGCACCGGTATCGGAAATGGCTGCCAAATACCGGCTGGATGCACTTGTGCGGCTGAAAGAGGAAGTGGCATCTGAGGATGCACAACAGCTTGCTGAATGGGAGCCCGAGAAATGAAGGATCCACTGGTCCATACTCGTCTTGAACGAATAGACGGACCGCTGGTGATGCTTTCGGGACTGTCGGGTATTCGGTATGGAGAATCGGTATATCTCGAGGACAGGGACGGACGGCTTCGGCAGGGAAGGGTGGTGCTGCTTGATCATGATCGTGCCGCCGTAGAGGTCTTCGAGGGGACGGAGGGCATTTCGAAGAGGAATAACCGCGTCCGGTTCATGGGCGAGCCTATTACCATCAGTCTGGATGCCTCGATGATTGGCAGGCGCATGGATGGTATGGGGCGACCGATTGACGGAGGGCCACCACTGTCTGGCCAGGCACGGGATGTCAATGGTTCCGCGCTAAATCCCGTAGCGCGCGATTATCCCGTCGATTTTATCCAGACAGGCATCTCAGCCATTGATGGCATGATTTCACTGGTACGGGGACAGAAGTTGCCGGTGTTTACGGCGCCGGGCTTACCGCATGACCGTCTGGCGATCCAGATTGCGCGCCAGTCGAAAATCAGACCGGACCTTCATGGCAAGCAGCAACAAAGTAAGGACGAGGCACGGCAGCTGGTGGTGGTGTTTGCCGCAATTGGCGTCAAACACGATGTGGCCAGCCGTTTTACCGAAGAGATTGGCGGCCAGACGGTGACCTTTCTGAATCTGGCGGATGATCCGGCCATGGAGCGCCTTCTGACGCCGCGCATGGCGCTGACGGCCGCGGAGTATCTGGCGTTTGATCTGGGTATGCATGTGTTGGTGTTGATGACTGACATGACCAACTACGGTGAAGCACTCCGTGAGATCGGCACGGCACGTGGCGATGTGCCGTCGCGCAAGGGTTATCCGGGCTATCTCTACAGCGATCTGGCCTCGCTGTTCGAGCGGGCGGGGCGCATCAAGGGTCGGTCCGGTTCGATTACGCAGATTCCTGTGCTGACGATGCCGAACGACGATATCACTCATCCGATCCCGGATCTGACCGGCTATATCACCGAGGGACAGATTGTGCTCTCCCGAGAGCTGTTTCGTCAGGAGGTCTATCCGCCTGTGGCATCGCTGCCATCGTTGTCGCGCCTGATGAAGGATGGTGTGGGTGAGGGAATGACGCGGAGCGATCATTTCCCGCTGATGGGTCAGCTTTATGCCGCCTATGCCCGGGCCGAGGAGGCGCGGATGATGAGTCGTATCATCGGCGAGGCGGATCTATCGGCAGTGGATCAGGCCTATATGCGCTTCGGTACTCTTTTCGAGCGCCACTTCCTGAGGCAAGGGCACGAGGAGGAGCGCTCGTTGGAAGAGACCCTTGATATCGGATGGCGCTGTTTGGGGAGTCTGCCTGCAAGCGAGTTGACACGCCTGCCGCAGGATCTGCTCCGACAGCGTCAGGAGTTGCTGGATCTGGGGATCGAGAATGGCCATGAATGAACGCTGGAGCGTTTCGAAGGCCTCGCTCATCAAGCTTCGGCAGGAGCTCGCCATGGCGCGGGAGGGGATGGGTCTGCTCGAACGCAAGCGCGACAGCCTGATGGGGCGAGCCATGGATGAACTGGAGGCCTCGAAGCGGCTTCGTCTCGAGGTAACGGAAGCGTGGCGTCAGCTGCAGGAGGCATGGGAGGAGGTCTACGGAGAGGAGGATATAGGGCGGCTCAGGAGTCTTGCTCAAGCATTTGTCTTCTCACCGCAGACTGCGGGCGAACGGCGCATGTGGATGTCAGCCACTCTGAACGATTACCGTTACGAGAAGACAAAGCTGCCGTTTCTGGGAAGTTCGTTGGATTGCAGTCTTCGAACCGAGCGCGTGCGGGGCATGCTGCATGCGCTGATGCCCAAAATGATCGGGCTGATGAACCGTGAGAGTAGCGTGCGCAGCATGATTGTCGCGTTGCGACAGTGTCAGAGACAGGTCAATGCGCTTGATGAGGTCATTATCCCCGGTTTCCAAGACGAACAGCGGCGTATTGCACAACAGCTGGAAGAGCGCGAACGCGAGACCCTGTTCCAGATTAAACGGCTGAAAGAGGCAGAGGCATAGGCAATGGTGCAGCATCAACTGGAAGCCTTTATCGATGAGCTTGCCGTTTCGGAAAAAGCGGCGGCGGAGAAAATACGACAGGCCGAGGCCGCACGCGATGCTCGCCTGGAGGCATTGCGTCAAAGGCTAGAAAAAGAGAGACAGTCAGCGCTTGAGAAGCTCCGGAAAGAGTTTGCCGAGGAGGAGAAGCGACAAAAGGCATCCCTGCAGCGGCGAACACGGCTGATGCAAAAGGAGACTGATGAGGCTGTGCACAAAGTCCGTAACCGACACGAGGAGATGAAACATGAGCTTATCCAATGGGGTGTGGACCAGGTGACTCGTCCGTGAAGGCCGCCCTGCGTAGCAAGCTTGCTTCTGTCAGTGCCCCGATGCACCTGGAGGAAGAGATTGGGCGATTTTTGCCATGGCTTCCACCACAGGTGCAGCCGTTTGTCCGTGAGGCAAGGCGATGGAGCAGGCGTCACAGCAAGGAACCGCAAGTACAGAAACGTATCGATATTGAGCAGCAGGCGCTGGATGCATTGAAATCACACATTGCATTGCGTACCACGATGCCGGGTCAGGGATTGATGGAGGAATTCTTGATTCGTGTGGAAGAGATCATGCGGAACAGCTATGCGGCCAGAGAAGCGGCGCTTCGGCATGAGCGTGTCGATGGCGAGTTGGATATCCGTATGCTGACCAATCTGGAGCACTGGCTTGAAGAAAACCCAGACTATCCGGATGAGCCCGAGCTTACCGCATGGCTGCGTCGTGTGGTGAAAGCATGGCGTTATCAGTTCTCTCGCTGATAGAGGAGTG
>DATFLK010000179.1:0-11056 GCA_035267815.1 Mariprofundaceae bacterium
CACCGACATGCCCTTGATATTGTTCAGTTTCTCGCGGTAGACATTCAGGGAGACACCAAGCTCCCGGGCGATCTCCTCCTCCTCGGCCGGACGCCCGTGCTGCTGCTCAAGCTGCATCAACACCTGCTGCACCTCTTTGGCGGTATCCCGAAGACTCCTCGGCAACCAGTCGAAATCACGCAGATAGTCGATCATGGCGCCGCGAACCCTGTAGGCGACGAAGGTGGAAAACTGAACCCCGCGCCCGCCATCAAAACGGTTGGCCGCATCCAGCAACCCCAGAACACCGGCATTAGTCAGATCATCAAACTCGATGGAATCCGGCACGCGCTGTATCAACTGGCCGGCGTGATATCGGATCAGGGGAAGGTATTCGTTCAGCAACGCCTCAGGGTTTTCAAGTACGCCCTGCGACTGTTTGCCGTAACCCAGGGTCATTGACGTGATTGCTCCCCGGAATGCGCCTCTTCCGCCCTACTCAGCCCCCGATCGAGCCAGACCAGCACCGCCCCGCCCCAGGCCGCAGCAAACGTCAGCACCCCGGTGCGAAGCATTGCCTCGGATATGCTGATATCCATCGGCAGCGATATTGCCATCCCGCACAGAGCACCGATCGAGGCGCCGATGGCCGCCGCATGCTTGACGGGAAGACTCATACACCCTCCACCGGTTCGGTTTCCAGCCCGGCACGCAGACTGTGCTGCCAGAACAGCTGCAACCTTCCGTCATCCGCACGCCCGACCGGACGCGCCAGCACCTCGCCGAGCAGTTGGTCCAGATGTTCGGAGAATGCAGACCGGCCCTGCAGCAGCCGCTGCAGGCGAATATGCTTCTGAACTTCCGGGCTGGGTGGCAGATGTCCGACATAATCGAGATAGACATCCAGATAGCGATCCGAAACAGAGAGAAGACGACGGAAGGTCAACTGGGCGTCGAACTCCTCGGCCTGATTGACCAGCACCATAAAACGCCGCACATCACGCTGTTTGGAGAGCACCTTGATCAGGGCATATGCATCGGTCAGAGAGGTGGGGTCGGGCGTCAATACCACCAAAGCCGCCTGGGCGGATGAGACGAAGTAGAGGACATTGTCGCCAATTCCCGCGCCGGTATCGACGATCGCCAAATCGTAGTGGCTTCCAATCGACTGCAACTCGTCCAGCAACCGGATCTGCGCCTGAGCGTCCAGCTGGGTCAGTTCGCTCAGCCCGCTGCCGCCCGGCAACACGTCGAATCCTTCTGAAACAGGAAGGATGATATCGGAGAGCTCGGCACCGCCATGCAACACATCGGCAATCGTGCCGATCGGAGAGAGACCCAGCATCACATCGACATTGGCCAACCCGAGGTCGGCATCGAGCAACAGGGTCCGTTGTCCCTGTCGGGCCGCATGGGCGGCAAGGTGGACGGAGACAAAGGTCTTGCCGACACCGCCCTTGCCACTGGCGACAGCGATCACTTTGGGGGCACGGGCTGCCTCTTCATGCGACGCGTTCATGTGTCCTCCCTAACGCCTCCCTCTCCCGACTGGAAAGCAGACTCATCAATGATTTTGGCGACAGCCATCCCAGATGGTCCGGCACTTCCGGCCCGAAACTGCAATACGATAATGGCAGAGACGAGGCCACTGCAAGGTTAACCACCTTACCCGGTCTCGCCGTTTCATCAAGCTTGCTGAATACCAAATCGGTCGGCGAGAAGCACGCAGCGACTTGATTCATAGCCATGCTCTCCTCTTCATCAAGATTGGCCGGCATCACCAGAAAACGTCGTGTGGCGGGGAGGCGCTCCATCTGTTCGGCGAGCTGCTGTAACTTCCGGGGGCGCTGGCAGCAGATCCCTTCGCTGTCGATCAGCAGCAAATCCGCTGCCGCCACATCCTTGCCAGCACAGACCTTCTCCGCCTCCTGCTCGTTACGTGCCGTCAGGAACGGAATCCCCAGAATATCGGCATAGGCCGACAGCTGGGCGTTGGCCGCAATACGATCCATATCCAGACTCAGCAGGGCAACGGAGACGCCCTTGAGGCTGAAATGGGTGGCGAGCCTGGCCGCCATCAGTGTCTTACCGCCGCCGCTGGGACCGAACAGCGTCACCACCTCGCGCCTCTTCTTCGGTTCCAGGCGCGGTCCCCACTGTATCAATCCGGAGTCGGGTAGCATCCCCTCAGCATAAGCCGGAGCCAGCTCATAGGCATAATTGGGCGCCGTTCCGAGCTTGATCAGTGTATCGAAGCCCTGCCTGGCAGGCGCATCCAGGCTGTTGCGCAACCCGGCCACATCCTGTCGCGCCAGACCATCGATGAGCCGCTCCAGACGCGATACGGTATGCAGGAAAGCGGGAGGCTCACTGTTACGTGGCGCAGACCCCCCCTGCATCGGCGGCTCGGGGGGGACCGGTTGATCCACTGCGGCATAGACCTTCCACTGTTTCCCTCCCTGGCCATCGGGCTCGGCCTGACGATCCAGAATGAGGGCATCCGGCCCCAGGGCCTCGCGCACCTGCGCCAGGGCCTCGTGCAGTTGAGATGCGGTAAACACCTTAAGCTGCATCGTGCAAACCGATCGATGCCAGACTCTTCACCATAATATGGTCGGGTAGTTCGGCAATCGAAAGAACCGCCACCCGCTTCATCGACTGCATCAATGCACGCGACAACAGGGGACGAAGACGCGGTGTGGTCAGCACCATGGGAACATCGACTTCATGCCGAGAGATCTCCTCCGAGAAACGGGTCACAAGCCGTTGCCACTGCGCCATTTCGAGCGGTAGCTGCAGATCCGGCTGGGCACTCAGTCGCTCCCCGATCTCCGCCTCCACCTCCGGCGCCAAGGTGAACACCGCCAGCTCGCCGTTGGGCATCAAATAGGGCTGCACGATACTCCGTCCCAACCTCATGCGTACCGCCTCCGCCAATACGGCCGGATCCTTCTGTGTCTCGACCAGGTCGCCAAGTATCTCGAGAATCAGGGAGAGATCGCGTATCGGCACCCACTCGGCAAGCAGACGCTGCAGCACCTGCTGCAGCAGTCCCAGCGAGATCACGCCCGGCACCAGGTCGTCCACCAGCCGCGGATGACGCTCGGCCAGTGCATCGAGCATCTCACGCACCTGTGTCCGGTCCAGAATCTCATAGGCATGCCGCCTGAGCAGCTCGTTTAGGTGCGTGACAATTACCGTTGCCGGATCCACCACCGTATAGCCGGACAGTTCGGCCTGCTGCCGCTGATCCGCACCGATCCACAGAGCGGGAAGACCGAATGCCGGCTCTTCGGTCGGCGTGCCCTCGATGCCGGCACCCGTGGCATCCCCCTCGAGCGCCAACAGATGGCGGGGACGAATCTCGCCACGAGCGATCTCCGCACTGCGAACCATTACACGGTAGTCCCCGACGCCCAGCTGAAGATTATCCTTGATATGCACCGGCGGCACGACAAACCCGATCTCCTTGGCCACCTGGCGACGCATCGCCTGCAGCCGATCCAGCAGGCCACCATCCTGTTTGGACTCCACCATATCGATCAGCCCATAACCCACTTCCAGCAGTACCGGGTCGATATCGAAAAGCTCCGTCAGGGACGGCGTGGCCGGTGCAGGTACCGCCTCCTGCTCCAGATCCGGTTCCGCTTCGGTCTGCTCCTCGCTCTTCTGCCCGTACTGATACCAAGCAAACGCCCCCACGCCGGCGCCGAGCATCAGGAAAGGCACGAAGGGCAACCCGGGCACCAGACTCAACAGCAGCAGGGCGCCGGTGGTCACCTGATAGACACGGGGATGCTGCGTGAACTGGAAGGACAGCTCCTTGGGCAGCGTGGCACCGCTGCCGGCCCGTGTAATCAGCACGCCGGCACCGGTGGAGATCACTAGGGCGGGGATCTGCGAGACGAGACCGTCGCCCACGGTCAGGATACTGTAGTTAACGACCGCCTGATGGATGTCCATGCCCTGCTGTATGGTACCGATCAGAAGTCCGCCGATCAGGTTGATGGCGGTGATCATCAGACCGGCCACCGCGTCACCACGCACAAATTTACTGGCACCGTCCATGGAACCGTAAAATTCAGCCTCCTGCTCGACACTCCTGCGCCGGCTCCTGGCCTCCTTGTCGTCAATCAGGCCGGCATTGAGATCGGCATCGATCGCCATCTGCTTGCCCGGCATGGCATCGAGAGTGAACCGGGCCGCCACCTCGGCAATACGGGTCGCGCCCTTGGTAATCACCACAAAGTTGATCAGCACCAGGATCAGAAAGACCACCAGACCGACCAGCATGTTGCCGCCGACCACAAACTGGCCAAAGCTTTCGATCACATGGCCGGCGGCGGTCGGCCCTTCGTTACCGTGAAGAAGAATCAGACGCGTGGTGGCCACATTCAGGGCCAAGCGGAACAGTGTGGTCAGCAGCAGCATCGACGGGAAGACGGAGAAGTCGAGCGGCCTCAGCACATAGACTGCTGTCAGCAGCACCACCACCCCGATGGTGATGTTGGTGGCCAGCAGCATGTCCATCAACCATGTCGGCAGCGGGATGACCATAATCATCAGCACGGCCAACACGCCCGCGGCGAGCATGATGTCGGTATGACGTCCGAAACGCTGCATCATCATCGTCGCCACTGCTTGCATATCAGGCTCCTCCCGTCGGCTGTGCGCCCTTCATGCGATACACCTCTGCCAGAATCAGGGCTACGGCTTCGTATAGATGCTCGGGGATGACATCCCCCAGCTTGACCACCTTAAACAAGGATCGGGCCAAAGGCTTGTTCTCACGAATCGGCACGCCGTTCTCACGGGCCACTCGCCGAATCTGTTCGGCTACCGTACCCTGCCCCTTGGCGATCACTTTCGGCGCCCCTGCGCCCCCCTGTTCATAGGACAGCGCTACCGCGATATGGGTCGGGTTGGTGACCACCACATCCGCTTTGGGAACGTCTGCCATCATCCTCGAACGCGCCTGTTCCGACTGGATACGGCGGATTTTCGCCTTCACATGGGGGTCGCCTTCACTGTCCTTATGCTCGTCCCGGATCTCCTTCTTCGACATACGCAGTGACTTCGCATACTCCCAGCGCTGATAGAGCACGTCCGCCAGCGCGATGAAGAAAAAGATCACGGCGACGCTACTGGCCAGCTTGAGGCTGCCGGAGGCGGCCAGTCGCCCGATATCGACCGGCGCCTCACGCATGGCATGAAAAAGCTGGGGCCACAGACCGCCAAAGATCATCCAACATGCCAAAGAAATGACACACAGCTTCAACACCGATTTGACCAGCTCGGCCAGGGCCTTTGTCGAGAACAACTTTTTCATCCCCTCGATCGGATTAAGCTTACTGAATTTGGGTGTAAGCGCCTCGACACTGAAGACAGGGCCGGTCACCAGCACGGTGGCAAGGACACCAAGAAGCATGAGCGGAATCGCAAGTGGCAAGACAACCGCCGCCATATCCTTGCCAACCATCTCCATCAAGGCACGCATCCCCTGACCTGTGGCGTCGAGCTGCACCTGCCCCGAGAGGAAGTCACGCATCATGCCGGCCATTCTCGACACCATATAGGCGCCAATACCAGTCACACCCAAGGAGCCGGCGGCAAGGAAGGCGATCGCTGTAGAGGGCTCTCGACTTGTCGGCACCTGCCCTTTCTTGCGTGCATCCTCGATGCGTTTGGGGGTCGCCTCTTCGGTTTGTTGGCTTTTATCCTGATCCTCGGCCATCTATCGACCCGCCATGGCATGCAGAAGCAGCGCCGTGCTATGCCCCAGACCCGCGAAGTTGTCCTTGACCAGAATGGCGAAGGCCGGTAGCGACAGCGCAAAAGCGAGTAACCCGACCCCCACCAGTAACGGAAAGCTGACGAAGAAGACCTGGATCTGCGGCACCGCACGGGAGACGAGGCCCAACGCCACATTGAGAAACAGCATCAGCAACAGCACCGGCGCCACGAGCCTCAATGCGGTCACGAACATACCGGCGGCGGCATGATTGAGGACCTGCCATCCATGAAACGACCATGAGGCCCCGATCGGAAGCAGAGCAAAGGAGTTGGAGATCGCAAAGAGAAAGATATGGTGAGCGCCCACCGCCAGCCACACCAGCATCGCAACGGTCGAGGCGAATTGACCGGTCACCGCCCCCTGACTCGACGTAATGGGATCGAAGATATTGGCGACCGCCAGGCCCATCTGATAGCTGATCACCTGCCCGGCCATCTGGGCCGCTGCGAAGATCAACTGCGCAAGGAGTGCCAACATCCCGGCAATCAGAATCTCCTTGATCTCCAACGCCGCCAAACCGATGACACTGGCCGGTAATGCCGGCACATGACGGACAACCAGCGGATAGATCACCAGACTCAACAGGGCAGCCAGACCGATCTTGGTCGGGGCTGGCACCATCGCCTGCCCCAACACCGGCAGCATGATGATAATCAGACTGATGCGGGTAAACACGAGCAATGCCGCCATCAAGGAGTGCAGATCGAGAGTCGGGAAATCCATACTGCCGGAACCGCTAGTGCGTCAGATTGGGAATATCATGCATCAGCTGTCGGGTGAACATCACCATTTTCTGGGTCATCCACGGGGCGGCCAGTGTCAGCGTGACGAAGACTGCAATCATCTTCGGCACAAAGGTCAGCGTCATCTCCTGAATCTGCGTAACGGCCTGAAAAAGCGATATCACGACACCGACCAGCAGCGCCACCAGCAATGCCGGCAATGAAAGCATCAACACCATGTAGAGCCCCTGCGTGGCAATCTGAATCGTCATGTCTGCATTCATAACACCCAGAAAGCAAGCTGGAGGCCAACAAGAACGGAAACATCCGAAGAGCGGCTATCTCTTCTTCAGCCTCCACAGACGGCGGCCGGAAAAACTGAAGATCTCCCAATCCGAATGGACCCCCTTCACGGTTTCGGCCGCACCGGTGATCAGGTAGCCGCCCGGCACCATCGCATGAGCAATCCGGTCGATCACATGCTTACGCTCTTCCGGGTCAAAGTAGATCAGGACATTCCGGCAGAAGACGACATGAAAGGATCCGTTGACGTCCAGATCCTGCAGCAGGGCGTCCGAAATCAGGTTGGCATACTGAAACGAGACCAGATTGCGAATCTCATCACGAATCCTCCACATCTCGCCCTGTTGATCGAAATATCGAACCAGCTGCTGAATGGCCAAGCCTCGCTGTACCTCCATCTGGGTATACTTGCCCGTTTCCGCATACTGCAATATCTGACGGTCCAGATCCGAGGCGGTGATGCGGACCCGCCGGTTTGCATTCGACAGGGATTGAATGGCCGTCATGGCGATGGAGTAGGGCTCCTGTCCCTTGGAGCAGGCCGCGGACCAGATATTGACCCGATCGTACGGGCCCAATCTCTCCTCCAGCTCCGGAAATATATGTTCCCGCAATGCCTCAAACGGGTACTTGTCGCGGAAAAAGAGCGACTCGTTGGTCGTCATCGCATGCACGGCATCCAGTGCAATTTCACCATTCTCGTCGCGCTGCACCGCATTGGCCAATGCGTTGAGCGAGTCCAGGCCATGCTGTTTCATAACCGGGAACATACGTGTTTCGAGCAGATAGGCCTTCGCTTCATCCAGAACCAGTCCGCTTCTGCGGCGCAGAAAGTCGCGTATATAGTTGAACCGTGCTTCATCCATGGGATCAGTGCGCCAGTTGCAGGGTCGCAAGAATCGCCGACGGAATCTGTTCCAGAGCCAGCACACTGTGGGCGGCTCCCAGTCCCACCGTTGCCCCGGGCATGCCCCAGACGGTACTGGTCTCCTTGTTCTGGGCGATGACATAACCATCCCGTTTGGCCAGCTCCAGGGCTCCGGCCGACCCATCCTTGCCCATACCCGTCAGGACCACGACCAAGGTATGAATCCGCGGTGCGAGCTTGGTCAACGAATTGAACATCGCATCGACGGCGGGACGGCAGAAATGTAGTGGCGGTGCATCGCTGAGGCTGACAAAAAGCCCCTCCTCCCTGGCTTCAATCTCCATATGTCGATCGCCAGGCGCGAAATAGACATGCCCCGGTAGCAGCCGCTCGCCCTCATCGGCCACCTTGCATGTCAACAGTGACTCCTTGTCCATTCGGGAGGCTAGGGAACGGATAAAAAGCGCCGGCATGTGCTGCACAACGACGACCGGCACCGGCAGGTTGGCAGGCAGATGGCACAACACCTCATGTAAGGCCGCCGGCCCCCCTGTACTCGCACCGATGGCGAGAATATCCATCCTTACATCGCGCGCGAGACGGGCGGCTGCCGACGGAGCGGCGACCTCCGGTGCTGGCGCCGAAGGCAATGGCTGCGAGGCCGGTCTTTCGGATACCGCGACATCCGCAATGCGCGGATTCGAATCGCTTCTCTGCAACTCCTCGAGACGAGGCAGCAACGATGTTCTGATGCTCTCGGCCGGATTACCATCCGATGCCTTGGGTTTGAGAATAAAGTCGAAGGCGCCTGCCTTCAGCGCCTGCACCGTGCGATCGGCATCGTCCTCGGTTTCAGCCGCGACGATGATGACCTTCACATCCGGATGGTCCCGCTTCAGCGCGGTCAACGTCTCCATGCCGTTCATGCGCGGCATGTTCATATCCAGGGTAATCACATCGGGCTTGAGTTCCGCCACCTTCTCAAGTGCATCCACGCCGTCACGTGCCACACCCACCACTTCCAGTTCATCAAGCCCCATCAAGCACTTCCGCAGGAACATGCGGAAGGCAACGGAATCATCCACAATCAGCAGTCTTGTTTTCATGTTTATCCGCGCTTCGGAATCAGACCGGAAGACCCAGCATACCGAGTTTCTCCTGTATCATGTCGGCATCAAAGGGCTTCATAATATATTCGTTCGCTCCTGCAGAGATGGCCTTCAGGATCGAAGGCATACTGGCCTCGGTGGTCACCATAATGACCTTCGGCTCTTCGACATACTCCGGGCTTGCACGCAGGCTGACCAGAAAATCATAGCCGTTCATCACCGGCATATGCCAATCAAGAAGAATCAGTCCGATATCGTGATTGCGCTGCAGCTGTTCCATCGCCTGTTTACCATTCTCGGCCTCCACAACCTGCCAACCGAGTTGCTGCATGATTCCCCTCAATGCCAGACGGACAACACGGGCATCATCCACGATCAGGGATTTCATTCGACAGCCTCCTGAATACCCGTCATGGCGGATGAGAGCTGGTTGCTGTCCGACATCTCAAGCGTGCGGCGAATAAACCGCTCGATATCAAGCACAACCAGAAGACGCTCCTCAAGCTTCAGCACGCCGCTTCCGACATCCTGCCAGCAGGGGGGAAGCGATTTCGGCGTTTTTTCAAGCGTGCTGGTTTCCGGTCTCATGACCTCGCCGACCTGATCGACGATCAGGCCGAAATCCTCCCCGTCATCGGTTTCGATAATCACGACACGGAAGGGATCGCTCTCTTCACGATCCGGAAGCCCAAGCGCCTTGCGCATATCCAGTTGCGTGATGACATGACCGCGGAGATTGATCAGTCCGGATACCACATCATGTGCCAGCGGGATAGGGGTACAGCGAAGCGGGGTGACCACCTCCTGTACGTTACGCACCGGAAGGCCAAGGCTTTGACCGTGCAGACTGCAGGTTAATAGTTCTTGCGCATCATTCACCGGATACTCCTTTCATGCACGGGACCCTCGCCCATCAGACTGTCTCTTCTGATGCAAGCAGCTCCTTCAGGCGTATGCGAAGGCTTGCCGACTCGGTCTTGAGCACGCTGCCGATAAAGAGCTCGGCATCCTCGTCACGCTTCGGCACGAACGATGCCAAAGCCACGACCGGAATACTCCGAAGCGGCTCCTGTTTCTTCACCCAGCGCACAAGCTCCATGCCCTGCTGATCCTCCATATCGAGGTCAGCTAGGATGACCCGGGGCGGCTGCTGGTCGAGAATCTCCCTGGCCTGCAGGACGTCATCCGCTGCCCATACGCGATAGCCCATCGATTCGAGCGTCGGCTTCATTAGATCACGGAAAAAGGCCGAGCCTTCCATCAGCAACAGATCGGTTTGGTCCTGGCGCTGCTCCGCCGTCGCCCGATTCTGGCTACCGAACCACTCGGGCGCCACGGTCTTGGCCAACTCATAGACATCGACCACCTCGGTGGCCTGCCCGTAGATCGAAGCCGTACCGAGAAAGAAGGATCGCTCGGAATCGAGCTCCACCTCGAGCGGCACTTCGGCGACATCCAGGATGCGCTGCACCTCGAGGCAGAGGTGATCGCTGCCATTCGACAGGATGATGCAGGGCATCTCGTACTCCCCGTCCATGACCGGCCCGTTGCCGGAACCGATCAAGCTGCCCCAGCGTTTGAAGGGGATAATCTCGTTGCGATACTGCAACACCTCGCGATCGGCCGAGATCTCAACATGCGTGCTGGAGATCGTTTCAAGGCGCTGGACCAGCGACATGGGAATGGCATAGCGGCCATCACCCTGCTGGAACAACACGATATGCTGCAGATTACGCTTGGCGCGTGACTGAAGCTCGCTCTTGTTCTCCGCCATGGCCTCGGCAGCGCTGTCCGTCAGATCCGCAACTGCCATAATGCCGTTGCAATCGAGGATCGGCACCACGCTGCCGTCGCCCAGAATGCTGCAACCGGCATAGATATCGAGATTCTGGAAGTGCGCCCCAAGCGGCTTGACCACGATCTCCTCGGCGCCGGCGATATCGTCCATGGCCAGACCGAAGCTGGCCTGACCCGCGTTGATCACCACCACCACGAACTCATCCCGATTACTCGGCGTCAGATGCAGCAGACTGGAAAGCGAGATCACCGGCAGGAGCTTATCGCGCAGTCGGTAGAAGTGGCTCCCCGCATACTCCTCCCACTCCGCATCGTTGCGGTCGATACCGATCAGCTCCTGCACATTCATCTGCGGTACGGCGAACTGCTGCTCGCTCGTCTCCACTACCAATGCCGGGATAATCGCTAGCGTCAGCGGGATACGCATGCGCAGCGTCGAGCCCTTTCCCACCTGACTTTCGACCTCCACATTGCCGCCGGTCTT
>DATFLK010000180.1:0-6420 GCA_035267815.1 Mariprofundaceae bacterium
CATCGCCTCGACCTCCCGACAGTCGGGAAAGAGCACCTGGATCCGCATGCCGTAATGCGCCTCGATCTCGGCAATGGCATCGTAGGTCGCCTGCGGAAGCCGGCCCGTATCGAGCGTCATGACCGGAATCTCCAGCCGATGGCGGGCAATGAGATCGATCAGGACCGATCCCTCCATACCCAGGCTGCAGGAGTAAGCCAGCTTGTCTCCATGACGTGCCTTAGCCTCACGCAACAACGTCAGGGCGCTCTCAATCTTCTCTTTCACAATCCGACTCCAATATTCAAATATGGCCACCAGTAGCGGCTCACCAGCGCAAACAGCAGGAGAGCCGCGCCCATCAGCAGAGCGCCCAGTCGTATCATCCGTCCCAAGTGCACATAACCGGTGCCGAACACCATCGCGTTGGCCGGCGTTCCCATCGGCAGCATAAACGCAAAACCGGAGACGATACCCACGCCGAGCGCCGTCAGGACCGGGCTGACATGGGCCGTGCCCGCCATCGATATGGCGATCGGCAACACGATCGCCACGGCGGCGGAATTGCTGATCGCCTCGGTCAGCAGGATCGTCAGAAGACCCAGCACTACCAGCAGCATCCAGCCGGAGAGGGAACCGGGCCAGAGCATGGTGGCGAGCCAAGCCGCAGCACCGCTCTTCTCCAGCGCCTTAGCCACCGCGATCGCACCGCCGTACATCAACACCACGCCCCAGTCGACATGCGACTGGATGTCGCGCCATGCCACGATACGCAGTGCGAACATCGCCACGACGCTGAGCAGTGCCACCGCCGCCAGCCCCATCGACTCGCCCAGCCAGATCCAGGCCGCCATGGTCAGTAGCATCAGCACCGCCATCATTGCTCCGGAGAGGCTCAACTGGCCAAGTTCAAGCCGGCGTTCCTCGATACGTGCCCGGGCGCCATGCATATCGACCGAACCGACCGGCGTCGCCACCAGCAGAAGCAACCCGGCGACCACCAGCATGCCGACCACCAGCGGTGCCGCCGCGACCGTCCACTCCCCGAACGAAAAGGCATGTCCGGTCATCTCGTCCACGATGGCCATGGCCAACGGACCGCGAGCTCCGCCCAGCAGGGTCATGACGCCACCGATGATCGCACCCCACGCCAGTGCCATGAAGATCGAGGCCGCAAACGCATCCCCCTTCGGCAGGTCGAGCCCACGCACAATGGCCCAGACAATCGGCAACAGCACCGCCGCCACGGCGTGCTCAGGCATGAAGAAGGACATCACCGCCGGCAACAGCAACATGCTCAGCAGCAACCGCCGCGGACTGTCGCCAAAACGGCGGAACACCGCCAGCGCCAGGTGCTCGGAGAGCCCCGACTTCATAATGCCTGCCGCCAGAATGAAGGCGCCCAGGATGAAGAAAACCGCCTGATTTCCGAACAGGGCATACACATTACTGGCCGGCAACACCCCCAGTGACGGCAGCAGTGCCAGCCCAAGAATGGAGGTCACCGGCAGCGGCAGAAGCTGTGTCACCCACAACACCAGACAGAGCAGGAAGACCAGAAGCGCCTGCCAACCCTGGAAGCTCAATCCCGCAGGCACCTGCCAGTGGAGCGCCCAGTTGAAAAGCAACACCAGCAGGGCCAGGGCGACAAAGGGAAAACCCTTTCGCGCCAGCAACACATGCAGCGGGCGCTGGTCGATGATCACGGCCATCGGTAGACCCTATTTATCCGACGGGGTGTCGACATGCTGGACCCGAAGTGTTCGGTGCAGCTTGTCCATCCAGCCTGCCAGCCGGCGCCCGGCGCCGGAGACCTCCCAGCGTCTGGCCCGTTCGCGCAGGCTGACGCTTTTGCCGACCAGCACACGCGTCTCCATCGGTGTCATCACCCGGCCCATATCACGCAGACGATGCGTCGGCAATCCCGACGCCTCCAGTAACCTATACTGCTCCAGCAACGCCTGCTCGACATCGTCGAGGCTCGGCAGCGGCCTCTCCCCCAGCGGGGTCCCCGGTAACGGACGGAACGGGACCAGAAGCGGTACGATCTTGTGCGACACCAGCGCCTCCATACCGGCCACGGTCGAGGTCAGCGGCTCGAGGCCGACGATCAGATGGCTGACCACTGCCCCGCTGCGAAATACCTGCCGGGCATGCGACAGCGCCTCCCAAATCGCCGCCTGGCCACCGTGCTCCGCCTTGCCTGGACAGATGTCGGAGAAGGCCTGCGCATCGTGCACCTCGAGATTGCACACGAAGATATCCAGCCCGGAGGCGTAGAGTTCGTCCACCACGGAGAGGTCAAGCGGCGCCACTGTCTCCAGCGCAATCTGACGGTGTCCCAGATGCCGGCGCAGCAGGGCGATCAGCGGCACAAGGCGCCCCAGGCCGGCGTCATCGCCGGGCGCATAGCCGTTGTAGAGATAGACGGTATCAATATCGCGCTCCTCGAGCGCGGCACGCACCACCTCCACCAGCTCCAGCGGATCGCGCAACGGCGGCTCTTCCTCGTTCAACACCGAGTCGTACTGGCAGTACCGGCAGGCCGTATCCTCCCGGGCGAAGAACCCGCAACCCATCGACGGATGCAGCATCAACAGCTTGTCGTGAAGCGCTGCGAAACTCCCCATACGGGCGCCGCTGCGGGTGGTCCGGCGATAGAACGAGGGCGCCTTGACCAGCTCCACCACCTGCTCCTCTCCACCGCACTCGAGCAGGTAGGTGTTATCCGCTTTTTCGCGTAGTGCGAAAGGGCTTCGGGCCGTATAGGGCTGGGCGATCGGCACCGATGCAAACTGGCCGCTCGGCAGACGGATATCGACGACAGCCTCCACGGCATTGGTCTGCGAAACGTATTTCGACGGCTGTGCAAAGCCATCGGGCAACGCCACCCCGCGGCTGACCAATGCCAGCTTGGTCCGACCGGGATTCGCAAACGGGTGGAGATCGCTCATCGGCAGTCTATGCTGCCTTCTCCACGACGATCTTCCACTGCGCATCAGAGATACGCTCCTGGGCCAGTACCTTCTGCCCCTGCTCCTCCAGCGAACGCGGCACGTTCTCGATCGGAGCACCGTCGTCGAGGATCACCGAAAGCTGCGCCCCCGTTGGCAGAGTCTCCAGCTTCAGCTTGGTCTTGACGAAATTCATCGGGCAGGCGACACCGGAGAGATCGAGCTCCGATGCCTTCGCATCGTCGCCCTGTGCCGTGGAGGCAGGCTCATTCTGTGCCGTTTCCGTCACGGCAGCGCCCTCTTCCGGCACCGCGGCGAAACGCTTCTCCGCCAGATCGATCCAGCCGGACACGGCATCGCGCAGATGCGTCACACCCGGTGCGGGATCGCCCAAGTCGATGTTCATCAATGCCTGCTGCACCTTGTTGAATCCATCCAGCGTCTCCGCATCGGAGCTGCCTGTCAGATGGCCCATCAGCAATCCGAACACCTCGGCATCATGCTCCGGCGCCTCGCCGAAAGGCACCAGGAACGCCCGTGCTGTCGAGAAGGCAGCGCGACGCAAGCACATCGAGGCCTCGGCCCAGAACATCGCATCGATGTGGGCCCGGGCCAGCAGCAGCTCGTACTCCGCTTCCGAGAGCAATGCATCGGTCATCGAGAGCACTGCACCGGCACATTCACCTTTCTTGTTCCCCTTGGTCGAGAAGGCCTCGTTCTCGCTCCAGTCGTAGACTAGGCCATCAATTTCGCCCTCGTCGGCAGCAAACGGCGCCAAGATCGCGTTGATTCCCTCTTTCCCGAGCCTAGAAGCCCAGTCGTGCACGCTCTCACTATCCTGCCGCTGCGCCTTGTAGGCAGACAGGACGGCGATTCCGGCCTCGGGGGCATTCTTCGCCGGCACCGCGTCGGTGGCGAAAGCGAAGTGCTCACCTGCCCTGCCCGAACCACCGACATGCAACTGGTAGTGCGGTACCGACTGGCCGGCCACCTTCTTGGCCAGACCGTGGAAGCCGAGATCGGCGATGTGATGCCGACCACAGGAGTGCTGACAGCCGGATGCCTTGACGCTGATACCGGCCAGCGTGGTGTCCTTCTTCATGTCGGCCATCATCGGCTGCAGTGCCTCGGCCAGCCCTCTTGAGGAGGTGATTCCCAGTCGGCAGGTCTCGGTGCCCGGGCAAGCGACGATATCGGCAATACCGCGTGCATGCTCGGTGTGCAGCCCGGCCGCCTTCAGCGCGTCCAGCACATCGACCACCTTGTCAGACGGTACATCGGCGATGACAACGCCCTGTTCGGCGGTGACACGGAGACTGTCGGTGCCGCCATTGCGGGCGGCTTCGGCCACGGCATGGCACTGCGAGGGCGTCAGGTCGCCACGGAACAGATTGATCAGCACCGCCTGCCGGCCGTCATGCTGGTCGATGACACCGATGGCCGAGTGCGGCAACTCCGCGGACGGCGTACGCCAGTTCGCCTCGGGGAAACCGGTATCGTCCGCGTGCGTCTTCTCGATGACAGCGCGCTGCTTGCGATACTCCTCGATGAAGCCCTCCTCGCCCAGCTTCAACATCACGTACTTCATGCGTGCACGGGCACGACGCTTGCGATCGGAGTACTTGAAATGGATACGCATCAAGGCCTCACCCACCACGAACAGCTCGCGCTCCTCGATAAACGACTCGAGCTGGATGGCCGAGGCCGGCTGGCTGGAGAGCCCGCCGGCGGCCCATACCTCGAAACCCTGCTTGCCATCCTGCGTCTTGGCGATGAAGCCGATGTCGTGCATGCCGGAGAGCGAGCAGTCGGTGGCACAACCGGAGAAGGTCACCTTGAATTTGCGCGGGAACTGCTGCGCCAGCGGGTGACGCAGGAAATACTCGGCGAAGCGGCGTGCATGTACGGAGACATCGGCATGCTCGGCCGGACAGACACCTGCCAAAAAGCATGAGGTGACGTTGCGCACCGTATTGCCGCACGCCTCGCGCGTCGTCAGACCGGCCGCATCCAGCTTGCGCAGGAATGCCGCCGTATCCTCCAGCTTGACGAAGTTGGCCTGGATATCCTGACGGGTCGTGACGTGTGCGAACTTCGGCGGATGCTCGGAGAGCGTACCGTCGGTCGGCAGCTGGCCGGCATGGGCCTCGACACAATCGCCGATCACATCCAACTGATCCGGTGTCAGACTGCCACCCGGCAGCTTGACGCGAATCATCTGCACGCCCTCCTGACGCTGGCCGTAGACCCCCATCTGCAGGCGGAACGGCGTGAAGCGCTCCTCCGGCATGCGGCCATCCAGGAATGCCTTCAGACCGGCCTCGTACTCGTCGACGTCCGCGGTTCTGGCGAATGAAAACTCGGTTACCATAATGCTCTCTCCGTTGCCTTCAGTGTCCGAACTGCAGGTCACATGCCTGCTCGTAGGTCACCAGATCGGTGATCGTCGGCTTCTCCGAACAGAGCGGGCAGCCCGGATCCTTGCGCAGGCGCAGCTTCTTCCACTCCATACGCAGTGCATCGAAGGTCATCAGCCGGCCGGAGAGCGAATCACCGATGCCCAGCAGCTCCTTGATCGCCTCGACCGCCTGGATGGTGCCGACCGCACCGGCCAGCGCACCGAGGATGCCCGCTTCCGAGCAGGAGGGGACGAGGCCGGCCGGCGGCGGCTCGGGATAAAGGCAGCGGTAGCACGGCCCTTCAGCATCCCGTGTCGGCTTGAAAGTCGCCACCTGTCCCTCGAAACGGAACATCGCACCGGAAACCAGAGGTTTGTCCTCGAAGAAACAAGCGTCGTTGACCAGGAAACGGGTCGGGAAGTTGTCGCAACCGTCGATGATCAGATCGTAGTCGCGGATGATCTCGCGGATATTGTCGGCCTCGACACGATAATTGTAGGTCTTGACCTCCACGTCCGGATTGAGTTCGCGGATCGTTTCACGCGCACTCTCTACCTTCGGCATGCCGACGCGCCCCTGATGATGAATGATCTGGCGCTGTAGGTTGGACATGTCGACGACATCGGCATCGGCGATGCCGATGGTGCCGACGCCGGCTGCAGCCAGATAGTAGGCCACGGGCGAACCGAGCCCGCCGGCGCCGATCATGAACACCTTGGAATTCAGCAGCTTGGCCTGCCCTTCACCGCCCACCTCGGGCAGGATGATATGGCGCGAATAGCGCTCGATCTGTTCTTCGGTAAAATCCATCACGTAACCTCGAATCCCTTTCCTAGTCCCGCAAGAAACGGGCCGTTATCTCTCGCGGGCTACGGAGAGCCCGCCAAAATCAGACCTCGATCCCCTTGAACAGGTCGGTGGACATGTAGCGCTCCGCCATCGACGGAATCACGGCGACGATGCGCTTGCCCTTCATTTCCTCGCGGGCCGCAATACGCAGCGCTGCGGTCACCGCCGCGCCGGAGGAGATACCGCCGGCGATTCCTTCCTCGTCAGAAAGCCGCCGGGCCATCGTCATCGCATCCTCG
>DATFLK010000181.1:0-11001 GCA_035267815.1 Mariprofundaceae bacterium
CAGTGGGTGGCTATGGCGACATGGCGGTCACCTCGTTCTATGCCAACAAGCCTTGGGGCGGCGCATATGGCGGAATGGTGCTCGGTTCCAACGATTTTTCTCCACTCTGCGACGTGGTACGTCAGATGCGATTTGCCGATGCGGCACCCTTCTCCCTGCCTTATGCCGGTAACCATCAACTCTCCGATGTGCATGCCGCGCTGGCCCGGACCCGCATGGCGGGGGCTGAGGAGGAGACGAAGCGACGGCGGGAACTGGTCGCAGCCTATGACGGTTGGTTCGGTGACTGCTCGTCACGACCGGTGGCACATGATTCTTGCGACAACGGCTATCGTTATATTTTGCGCACCCCGGGCCGGGCCGGCGAGGTGGTCGAGATGCTGCGCCGGCAAGGTGTCGGAGCGGCGCGACCCGTAGACAGGACGCTCTCGTCACTGCTGGACGACAAGGATTGCCACGGCGCCGAGGCGGCATGGCACGACTGCGTGTCGATTCCGCTGTATGCCGGTCTGGACGATGGCGAGGTGGCACAGATTCGGGAGGCGGTGCTTGCATGCATATGATTCTTGATCACTGGCTTTCCCGCCTGCTGGCGTTCCTGATTTCGTTGCTACTGATGTTTGTCCAGGTACGCGGGCATCTCTTTGTGCTCGGCTTCAAGCTGTTCCTTTCCAGTGCGCTGATGACATATGCACTTCTGCCAGCGGTCATCCGTTTGGCGCATATGATTGGAGCGCTCGACCATCCGGATGGGGACCGGCGTATCCATCGGGAGTCGACACCGAGGGTCGGCGGCGTGGCGGTATTCCTGGCCACGAACCTGACACTGTTGCTGAATTTCGATTTCTCGCTGGGCCTGAAGGGCGTCTGTATCTCGGCCATCATGGTGGCGCTGCTATCGTTATGGGACGATGTCCGGGAGATTCCGGCCACGGTCAAACTGTTGGTGCAGCTGTTCGCCCTGTTCGTGTTGATGGTGTTCGGCGTGCATGCCGAACTGGTGTCGGATAGCTGGTGGGGCGCGCTTCTGGAGGTGACGGTAACAGCCTTGTGGATGGTCGGCGTCACCAATGCATTTAATTTTCTCGATGGCGTGAATGGTCTGGCCGCCTCGCTGGCTACGGCCGTCAGTCTTTTGATGGGCGTGCTGGCCTGGCATACCGGTCAGACCTACATGCTTCTGCTGACCCTTTCGGTGGCTGGGGCCGCGTTCGGGTTTCTTCCGGACAACGCCCGCTATACCCGACCTGCACGGATTTTTCTGGGCGATGTCGGCAGCACCTATCTCGGTTGGATGATGGCCGGCATCGCATTGATGGGGGGGTGGTCTTCCGAGGGACCGGTGAGGGCCTATGCTGCTCCCGTGCTGATCTTCTCGGTGATGATATTCGACATGGTCTATACCACGATCTCTAGGATCCGGCGGGGCGATGTGAAGAGCTTGCGGCAGTGGGTGGCCTATGTCGGGCGTGATCATCTGCACCACCGATTGATGCATCTCGGGCTCTCCCCGTTACAGGCGGTGGTGGCGATTGTGGCGCTCACCCTGATTTCGGGCCTGGGAGCGCTCGCCTTGGTGACCAATACCTCGCTGTATGTATGGCTGCTGCTGTTGCAGGCCGTGGTGATCTACTCCCTGCTGAGTCTGGTGATGGTGATGTCTCAAAAAGGGGATGCCGCCAGGCGTGGATGAGGCAGAGGCACTTCTGGCGCGATGGAGGCGCCTGAGGGAGGAGTTGGATGCGTCCGGGGTGCGCCTGCTGGCCGTATCGAAATATGCGCCGGATCGTGCCGTCGCGTCGCTGGCATCGGCGGGGCAGAGGGATTTTGCCGAGTCGCGTCCACAGGCCCTGCGCGACCGGGCGCTCGCATTCCCGGATGTGGAGTGGCATATGATTGGGCCGCTGCAGAAGAACAAGGCCAAATATGTCGCCCGCCACGCGGCCATGTGGCACAGTGTGGAGGATGTCGACACGGCCGCGGCGGTGGCTCGACATGTCGAGGGGCGCGTGTTGCCGGTGCTGTTGCAGGTCAATGTTGCCGGGGCCGCTCACCAGCACGGCGTGGTACCGCAGTTGTTGCCGGCCCTGTACGAGGCGGTGGACGCCATGCCGCAACTCAGCGTTGCGGGCCTGATGTGCATGGCACCGAAAGAGGGGGATGCTCGCGCCTATTTTGCGAAGCTGCGGCACTTGCGGGACGCCCTTGCGAATGGGAGCCTGCGCCCCCCGTCGGATTGGACCCGTCATGAAGCCCGGTTGGGGCTCTGTATGGGGATGAGCGGGGATTACCGGACTGCCGTGGAAGAGGGTGCGACCATGGTGCGGCTGGGGACATTGCTGTTCGGAACTTCGTATCGAGATGGAGAGCAGAGATCTCTCCCGTAGGCGAAAAGGAAGAGGTGGTATGCAAGAGATGAAGATCGGATTTGCCGGCGCCGGTAACATGGCCGAGGCTCTGATTGCGGGGCTGATTCGGGCGGGGCACCAGTCCAGCCATATCCTTGTAACGGACATTCGTGAGGAACGCCTACAGCAGCTCCGACAGACCTATGGCGTGCAGACAGTGCCGTCCAATGCGGTGCTGTCGGTAGACAGCGATGTGCTGGTGCTGGCGGTAAAGCCGCAGCAGATGCAGCAGGTGGTCAAGGAGATGGTGGGCCATGTCGACGCCGGCACGACGGTGATCAGTATCGCTGCGGGTATCTCCACCGAGACACTGGAGCAGTGGTTCAAGGATCAGGTGTCGCTGGTTCGGGTGATGCCGAATACACCATGTCTGGTCAATGAAGGGATGTCCGTACTGTTCAGCAAGGAGGACGAGACGCATCGGCGGCGGGCCGAGTATATCCTGACCTCTTCGGGTAAAACGGCATGGGTCGATGACGAAAACCTGCTGCATGCCGTGACGGCTATATCGGGCAGTGGCCCGGCCTACTTCTTCCTGCTGGCCGAGTTGATGCAGGTGGCCGCCCACAGCCTCGGATTGCCGAAGGACCTGGCCCAGACGCTGGTTAAGTACACCGCTCTGGGTGCCGGCCGCATGCTGGTGGATAGCGGCAAGACGCCCGAGGAGCTGCGACAGCAGGTCATCAGCCCCGGTGGTACCACGCAGGCGGCAATGGAGACGATGTTTGAGGCTGATCTCCCCAAAACGGTGCGGGCAGCGATCGCCGCCGCGGCCAAGCGTTCGCGCGAGCTGGGCTAGTCGATGTTTATGCTGGGGTATTTTCTGCAGGCACTGGCGGGTGTGCTGCACGTCGTGTTGATGGCGGCGATGCTGGTGGTGATCGCCAGGGCGGTGCTCTCCTGGGTGTCGCCGGACCCCTACAATCCCATCGTCCGGATCATTATCCAGCTCTCGGAGCCGATGCTCTATCCGGTGCGCAGAAGGTTGCCGTTTCTAGGCGGTCTGGATCTCTCCCCCATGCTGGTTATTCTGGCAGCGATATTTCTGGACAACTTTCTGGTGCCCAGCCTGCAGCGTATCGCACTCCATCTTTTGTGAATGCGGAAGTGGGCTGTGGTGCTGACCGAAGGGAAGGGCGGCATCTACCTGAACATCCACGCCCAGCCCGGTGCGAGGCAGATGCAGCTGCGCGGTCTGCACGGCGACGCCATCAAGGTGTCGGTACGGGAGCCGGCCCAGGACGGCAAGGCCAACGAGGCGATCATCTCCTTTGTGGCCGATGCGGTCGGGCTTGCCAAACAGTGCGTTTCGCTGGCTTCCGGCCACACATCACGCAAGAAACGTCTTTTCTTGTCGGGCGATGTGCAGGAGATTCGGGCAGCCGTCGCAGAATGGCTTGATGATGCCGGCTGACCCGTCACGGTATCCTATTCTGGATAGCATGAGCCAGAGGCCATGGCTCTGGCTGTTGCTGCTCTGTGCGGTCAATTTTATGTTCATGCTGGGCGGCCATACCCTGTGGGATGTGGATGAACCCAATAACGCCGTCTGTGCCCGTGAGATGCTGGAGGTGGGCAACTGGTGGGTGCCGGTGTTCAACGGGGGACTGCGTTTCGACAAGCCGATTCTTCTCTATTGGCTGATGATGCCGGCCTACGCCCTGTTCGGGGTCAACGAGTTCTCCGCTCGCCTCCCTTCGGCACTTTCCATGACCGCCCTGACCTTCGTGGTCTGGTACTTTGCCAGACGGATGGTGAATGCCCGGGCCGGGCTGATTGCAGCCGGGCTGTTTGCCACCTGTCTGCATATCATTGTGATCAGCCGTGCAGCTACCCCCGACCCTGTCTTCATGCTCTGTCTCTGCACCGCCATGTTCGCGCTGCTTTGCTTCTATCTGGAGGGGATGAGGAAGAGCTTGCTGCTCTATGTCGCCTATATTGCGATGGGCTTTGGTGTGCTGGCCAAGGGGCCTGTGGCGGTGGCGATGCCTGTGCTCACATGGGGAGCCTTCCTGCTTCTGATGGGTCAGTGGCGTCGGGTATGGCAGTTTCGGCCCTGGATGGGGCTGGCGATCGTGCTGGCGATCGCTCTGCCTTGGTATATCACGGTGGGAGTGTTGACTGACGGCCTCTGGCTGAAGGGATTCCTGCTGCACCACAATATCGATCGTTTTACGCATGCGCTTCAGGGCCATAGGGGATTCCCCGGATTCTATCTGGTGACCTTCTTTCTGGGGTGGTTTCCGTGGAGCGGGTTACTGGTGGCCTCGATTGCTCTCGGCTCATGGCGTCTGATAGCCCTGAGGCAGGATCCGTTGCGTCTGCATCTTCTGGTCTGGATCGGGGCCTTCTTCATCTTTTTCAGCATCGCCGGAACTCGGTTGCCGAACTATATGCTGCCTGCTTTCCCCGCGGCTGCACTGTTGATGGCGCGATGGCTGGAGGATGCCGAAACGTTACGTGCAGAGCGCTGGCTGCTCTATACCGCAGCTGTGCTTGCCGTCGGCGTGTTGGGTGGGGGCATCTTCGCCCTTCAGCATCAGTGGCCGGGGGAGTGGGTCTACGGACTCTGCTTCCTGCCGGTTGCCCTGACGGTGCTCTGGAGCATGTGGCGGCGCGCTACGACGCTGCCGGTGATTGGGGGCGGGATGATGGTCTCCGTACTGATCCTGGCCAGCTGGACCCTGCCGGCGCTGGATCAGCACAAGGTAGCCAAGCCGTTTGCGCAGGCGGCTGATCAGGCCGGCTTCTCGGGCAGGGAGTTGGCGACTTACCATTACTTCCAGCCGTCGCTGTTATTTTACCATGGTGGACGTCTGCCGCTTCTGCGTTCGATGCCGAAGCTGGAGTCCTGGCTGACCGATGGCAAGGCGGTGGTGATGCCGCAGGAGGCGCTGAAGTCCTTCCCGCCGGCGATTCTTCCCTATCTGGTCATTCACCGCCGAGCCTATGGGCTTTATGCCCGAAAATGGCTTATTCTTGTCAGTCTGAAACCACTGGAGGGGTTGTCGTGGAAAAAGAAGTCGTGATTTCCATTGTCGTGCCGGTGTATCGGGAGGAGGAGAATATCCCCTTGCTGGTGAGGGAGGTCGGCGAGGCGCTGGCGGATGAGGCTTACGAATTGATCCTCGTCGATGACGGCTCCGACGATAGCACCTTCGCTCGCATCGAGGAGGCGGGCAGCAGTGACGCCCGCGTACGGGGGATCCAGTTGCGGCGCAACTTCGGTCAGACGGCAGCCATGAATGCCGGTTTCGACGCGGCGCGCGGACGCTATGTGGTCTACATGGACGGCGATCTGCAGACGGATTCGGCCGACATTATTCGTTTGCGGGATCGGCTGGAGCGGGATGATCTCGACCTGGTCAACGGCTGGCGCAAGGACCGTCAGGATGACGGGCTCTCGCGCAATCTGCCGTCGAAACTGGCCAATGCGCTGATCCGTCGTTCCACCAAGGTTTTTCTGCACGATTACGGCTGTCCGATGAAGGTGATGCGCGCCGAGGTGGCCAAGAATCTCCGGTTGTATGGCGAACAGCACCGTTTTCTTCCGGCCATGGCAGCGCTCTACGGGGCCCGCATCGGCGAGGAGGTGGTGACCCATCGGCCGCGCCGCTTTGGCGAAAGCAAATACGGTATCGGTCGCACGACCCGGGTATTGGTCGATCTGCTTCTGGTGATGTTTTTCCAGCGCTTTACCGATCGGCCTCTGCAGCTGTTTGGAACAGGCGGGCTGGTCAGCTTCTTCTCCGGGGTGTTGATCGATGTGTGGTTAAGCATTGAGAAGCTCTTTTTCGGCGCCGATCTGGCCGGCCGTCCCTTGTTGCAGTTCGGTTCATTACTGATTATCGCCGGACTGCTGTTGTTCGGTATCGGCTTGATACTGGAGATTCAGGTGCGCACTTACTATGAGTCGTCGGGAAGAAGACACTATAGTGTCCGCCGTACTGTCGACATGGACGAGGACGATTCCGCATCGTCGTGAAAACCGTCCTCAAAATCGTTGTCTCCTCTCTGATCCTTGGAGGGTTGCTCTGGTATCTCGATCTGGGTGCCGTGTTCGCCCATCTCAGGCAGGTCAATCCCGTATGGGTGGTACTGTCCTGCCTCTGCATGATCGCCGGCCAAACGCTCTGTGCGCTCCGGTGGTCATGGCTGGCCCGTGGGCTGGGGATGCAGGTGCGCCTCTCACGCAAGGTTCAGCTCTATTTTCTGGGTATGTTCCTGAGCCTGTTCCTTCCCTCCATTATCGGCGGCGATGTGGCACGAGGCTACCTTCTGGCGAAGGGACGCCAGGGACAGGGATGGGCTGCGGCGGCCAGCGTGGTGCTGGAAAGGATCAACGGCATCTATGCCATGACGATCATCGTGACGGTGTGCATGTTGTTCCTACCGATTCCCGGCACCTGGATGGTGATCTGGATGGGAACGGCGATCCTGTTGTGGATGGCGATGTTCACCTATGGTCTTTGGCACGCTCTCCTGCCGCGGTTCCTGGCTTTCTGGAAGGCGCTTCCCCTGATGTCGGCGGGATTCCGGCGCGCCTGGTGGAAGGGGTTGCCGCTGTCGGTCGTGTTTCAGCTTATGGTGGTGGTGGCGCATATGCTGCTTGGCCATGCGGTCGGCCTGCATCTCTCCTGGGCCGCCTACGGTTTCATGGTCTGCCTGGTGGCGCTCGCCTCCGCCGTGCCGGTGTCGTTCAATGGTTTCGGGGTCCGGGAGGCAGGTTATATCGGCATCGCCGGCTATTTCGGTGGCGGGCACGATGCGGCGGCCGCCATGGCGACACTCTGGATTGTTGTTCTGACGCTGTCGGCCTTGCCGGGCGGCATTGTCCTGTGGCGGCTCGGAGGACTCGGCGCGCTGACTGCGGCGAAATCGGAGGAGGGTGGCCAGGCCTAGCCGAGGTTCTTCTTGATGCGTTCGACGGTCCGGGCGGCTCGATCGTTGATGTACGTTTCCAACGCCTTCGCCGTTTCCGGGTGCAGCTCCCGGATGGCCTGCATGGTCTGCCTGTTAAGCGGAAGAAGATCCAGATTGCCGGAGGCAATGGCGGAGTAAGCCAGAGCCTTGCCATGGTTCTGTGTCAGTTCACCCAGGATGTCACCGTCACGCCGCACCTCGAGCAGCGTTTCCTTCTGTGACCGATTCAGGTGGCGGACCTCCGCTTCTCCCGACAGGATCAGGTAGACGCCGGTCGGTGTATCCCCCTGCGAGAACAGTCGAGTGTTGCGTTCGACATACTTTGTCTTCAGTTCCCGGGTCAGGGTGGCCCTGATGTCGGTCGGCATGTGCCTGAATGCGGGGTGGCTGAAAAAGAAGCTGTCCAGTATGCGTTGGTACAGCAGTGTCTCCAGACGTTTTTTTAGCGTCGTGTCGGCCTCCATGATCTGGTAGATGGTCGATAACTCGACCCGGATGATGCGGCTCGGTTCGACGGTGAATACGGAAGCGTAGCGGGATTTTTTCCGTAATATACCGAATTCGCCGTAGACATCGCCCGGTTTCAGGCTGGCTAGAATCTTGAGTTCGCCGTCGATATGTTTGCCGATCTCCAGTTTGCCGCTGTATACGAAATAAAGATCATGCGGGGTGTCGCCCTCATGTAGCAGTTCCACCCCCTCAGAGACATGCATGACGCGACTGGTACTGTTGAGGATGCGCAGATGAATGGCGGTCATCCCCTCTAGGACGGGAAACCGCGTGGCATCGAGTTGCTCCGGCTTGGCCTGCGGTTCATGTACACCGGAAAGATCGAGAAATTCCATATCTCTTTCGCTCACCATTTCTCCTTTGGCTGATTCTGTTGGTCCTGACTATAAGGGTAGATCGGGTGTGATGTCAGTCCGGTTTTGTCAGGCAATCTCAAGTCTGCGCGGATGTCGGGTCAGGTTGTCGCATCCCTGCTTTCGTACCACGACCAGATCCTCCAGCCGCACACCGCCGAGAGCGGGGTAGTATAGCCCAGGCTCCACCGTGACAACCTGATTCTCCTGCAGGATGTCGTCCCTGACGGAGATGCGTGGGGCTTCATGGATATCCAGGCCGACGCCATGCCCGGTGCCGTGGAAAAAGCCGGTCTGTTTGCCACGCTGCATGCCGGTGGTGAAACCGACCGCATCGAAATGACGGCTGATGGCGCGGTGGATATCGGCGCCGTGAACGCCTGCGGTCACCATTTCGAGCCCGATGTCCTGTCCCTCCCGCACGGTGCGGTAGAGCTTCCGCACCTCGCTGCTGGCACGGCCCTTGACGTAGGTTCGGGTCATGTCGCCCCAGTAGCCGCAATCCAGCAGACGGGGGAAGATGTCGATGATGATAGGCTGGTGCGCCCGCAGATGGCCGTGGCCGACGTTGTGCGGGTCAGCACCTTCGCGTCCACAGGCAACAATAGTGTGCGCCGGCATGGCGCCATGTGCCACCAGAAAGGTTTCGATGACGCTGCGCAGGTGTTTCGATTTTAAGCGCTTGCCTGTTTCTGGATGGCGGAGAATTTCGTCATCCCCGATGCTGGAACGGGCCAAAAATCTTTCGGCAGCGCGCATGGATTTCCGGGTCAGTTGTTCCGCTCGCTCGAGTTGGGCGATCTCTTGTTCCGACTTGACGGCCCGTTCCGGGAATAGGGTGCCGGCAGACGGCTCCACCTCAAATCCCCAATGGCGCAGTCGTTCGGCATGCATCAGCGGGAAATCACCCGGCACGGTGATATGCCGGATATCATGCTCTTTCAGGAAAGCGGCGGCTGCGCCTGCGAGTCCCTCCGACCAGCCGTGACTGGAAGCCCGTTCGCGCCAGGGGGTGTCGAGATGAATATGGTTCAGGCGGGAGGATTTGCGGGCACGATCGACCTCCAACGGTGAAAGAAGGCCATGCCACTGATCATCGATCTCGATCGCAACGAAAGGGTCGGGTACAAACATCCCCGAGACATAGAGCATGTCGGCGTGGTGCTCTGAGCCGGCGATGATGAGTCGGGCTTTTCGTGTCATGTACTCTCCTCTTCGGATTGGACGAGATCGATCAGGCTGACGTTCTCCAGCAGTGTGCTGCGTTCGCGTTCGAGCCGGAAGTAGAGTCCTGCGAGTATGGTGGCCAAGGGACTGTCGCGCCATGCGGCTGGAATGTACATCGATTCATGGTTGAGCGCGGCGTGGATGTCGTTCAGGTGGAGCCTGTGTGCATCGACCCCTAGGGCCCATCGGTCGGTATCGTTCTCCGAGATGTGGCGTAACAGCTTTTTCTCGCAGAGCAGGTCGAGCCATGCCTGTATGAGATGATCCGGCGCGCCGGTCTCCGTCATCAGGCTGTCTATGCTCAGCGTGCGGCCCCGCTCCAGGGCTTGGGCAGCGCGTACGAGGATGATGTGGGCGAAGAATTGCGGTACACCGGGTCGAAGAAAGGGATCTCTCCGACGACGTCCCGCTCTGGGGTGCTGGAGACAGTAGACCATCTCCGCACCGAACAGCACCACGACCCATGTGAGGTAGAGCCAGACGAGGAAGACCGGCAGTGCGCCCAGAGCACCGTAGATCTTCTCGTAGTGGGCCAATTTGGTGACATAGAAGGCAAACCCGAATTTGGAGAGTTCGAACAGCGCGCCGGCAACGAGCCCACCGATCAGGGCGGGGCGGAACGGGATGCGCATGTTCGGAAGCACCATATACAGCGTGGTCAGTGCCACTGACGACATGGCCCATGGTACCAGAAACGGGATCAATCCGGCATGCACGCTGACGTCGCGTAGAATGGGCAGCGCGGTGAAATAGGAGGTAATGGTAATGGATGCCGCGACCAGCGCCGGTGCCAGCGTGAAGGTGGCCCAGAAGGTGGTGAACTTGGAGAGCCATGACCGGGCGTGGCTGATACGCCAGATATGGTTAAACGCCTCCTCAGTGGTGTTGAGCAGGGCCGTGGCCGTGACAAGCAGGCCGAGGATGCCGAAGACGGAGAGCGCCGCTGTCTTGGCGGTGATGTTACCCAGATACTGTTGTACCACATCTTGACTGGTCGGCAGCAGGTAATGGAGCAGCACATCCCTGACTTTGTCGGTCAGGACATCGAAGGCATGAAAACTGGTGAAGATCGAGAAGCCCAGGGCAACGAGCGGGACAGTGGCCAGCAGGGAGGCATAGGCGAGTGCCGAGGCACGCTGGATACATTTGTCCTCCACAAAACGGGAGCCTGCACGATGGATAAAGCGCAGCATATGCATGGTATGGCGTTTCAGTGCCGGGAGGCTGGCGATATCGGCCACATCCATGTCCAGCACATGCCGGATCCACTGTTTCAGTTTCGAGGGCAGGGGGCTCTCCTTTCACTGGGTTCGGGGAACGATTCGGCCAACATAGCATATCTCAAGCTAAAAGCTGAATAAATCGCTTATTACTCATAATAAACAAGGGGTGTTTGCCCTGCTGTTAATTGCATATGATGGGCAACGCATCTACGATCAAATATACGTTGTTTGCAAAAACCGACACATTTTGAAAGGAGTGACCAACAATGGCTTTTGAATTACCTCCGCTTCCTTACGACAAGAGTGCACTCGAACCCCATATCTCGCAGGAGACGCTCGAGTATCACTACGGCAAGC
>DATFLK010000182.1:0-9742 GCA_035267815.1 Mariprofundaceae bacterium
TGGCAGGTGGCAAAAGATCGAGACGATCCCCTCCCAGCTCTCCGGCTCAATCGGGAAGCGGGCCAGATCGGCGACGATCGTGGTGAGGTCGACACGGTGCTCTTCGGCCAGTCTGGCCGCCTTGGCCAGCCCGACCGGGGAGCTGTCGACACCGACGACGTCGTAACCGAGCCCGGCCAGGAAGGTGCCGTTGCGTCCCTCCCCTTCGGCCAGCGACAGCACGCGCCCTTGCGGAATCCGTTCGGCCATGGTGGCCAGAAAATCGTTCGGTTCGGTGCCGAAGGCGAAGGCCTTCTGGCTGTATCGTTCATCTCACATGCTAGGACCTCCTGATCGATGATTGGCTCAACATCATCCTGTCCGGTGCCACGCCACAATTCGGCTATCCTGCCGAATGGGATGGCCCTTGCCGCCGGCAGGCGAGCGGCAGGATGCTGCGAGTCGAATCACCGGCTTCAACTATAACATCACAGCGGCGGCGCATGCTCTTCGAGGTAAGTGTAGCCGCGCAGCCCCGCCTGGTAGAAGCGCAGGAAACGGTTGGCCTCGCGGGCGGAGAGCAGTCCTCGGCTGCGGGCGCCCTGGATTTGGCGGCGCATGCGGTCGATCAGCACCTTCTCGTGGAACTGCACGTAATCGAGCACCTCCGAGACGCTCTCGCCCTCCACCACCTGCTCCAGTTCGTAGTGATCGCCGTCCATGCGCACGTGCACCGCATGGGTGTCGCCGAAGAGGTTGTGCAGGTCGCCCAATATCTCCTGGTAGGCGCCGACGAGGAAGACGCCGAGCAGGTAGGGCTCTCCATCGAAGGGGTGCAGCGGCAGCGTGCTGACGATGCCGCCCCCGGTCGGGAAGCGCTGCAGTCTGCCGTCGGAGTCGCAGGTGATATCCTCCAGCATGGCCTGGCGTGTCGGTGCCTCTTCCAGTCGATGCAGCGGCACCACCGGGAAGACCTGCTGGATGGCCCAAGCATCGGGTAGTGACTGGAAGACCGAGAGGTTGCAGAAGTAGCGGTCGGCCAGCAGCTGTCTGATCTGCTCCATGTCCTGTTCGGGCAGCTCACCGTTGACCGCCATGCGCTGCACCTCGTGCATGATGCGCCAGTAGATGCCGTCGCCGGCAGCGCGGTCGGCCAGCGTGCAGTGGCCGAGCATGAACAGCCGGTGCAGATCCTCACGCAGCGCCACGGCGTCGTGGTAGCTCTCGCGGATGCTGGTCTCCGGCAGCGAGACGAGCGTGTCGTGGAGCTGGCGTAGTTGGGGTGGGGCCGAATCCTCCGGCGCGTCCGCCTCGTCGGCGAAGCTGCGCTCGCTGACGCCGAGCACGTTCATGACCAGCACCGCGTGGTGGGCGACCAGCGCCCGTCCCGACTCCGAGATGATGTGCGGATGCGGCATCTCCTCCTCGTCGCAGACGCTTTTCAGCGCCCAGACGATGTCATTGGCGTACTCTTTCAGCGAGTAGTCGACCGAGGAGTGCGAGCCGGAGATGGAGCCGTCGTAGTCGACGCCGAGGCCGCCGCCGACGTCAATGAACTCGATCGGTGCGCCGAGTCGCCTCAGCTCGACAAAGAAGCGCCCCGCCTCCTGCAGCGCCTGCTTGATGAAGCGTATCTGCGGCACCTGGCTGCCGATGTGGAAGTGCAGCAGTTTTAGTGCCTCGAGCATCCCCTCCTTTTCCAACAGTGCGGTGGCATCGAGGATTTCGCGAGTCGACAGTCCGAACTTCGAGTTGTCGCCGCCGGACTCCTCCCACTTGCCCTTGCCCGAGGAGGAGAGCCGGCAGCGCAGGCCGATCAGCGGCGTCACATCGAGTTCGCGGGCCACCTCAATGATCAGCTGCAGTTCGTTCAGTTTCTCGATAACGATGAAGACCTGCTTACCCATCTTCTGACCCAGCAGCGCCAGGTAGATGAACTCGCGATCCTTGTAGCCGTTGCAGACGATCAGTCCCTCGACATCCTCCAGCATTGCCAGCGTGGCGTGCAGCTCCGGCTTGGAGCCGGCCTCCAGCCCCCAGTTGAGCTCGGCGCCGAAGTCGATGATCTCCTCCACCACCTGACACTGCTGGTTCACCTTGATCGGGTAGACGCCGTAGTAGCGTCCCTCGTATCCGGCCTCCTGCCGGGCGCGGGCGAAGGTATCGAAGAGCTGCCGCATCCGCCCCTTGAGGATATCGGAGAAGCGCAGCAGCACGGGGGCGTGCAGGCCCCGCTCGGCCAGATCCTCGCAGAGCGTTTTCAGGTCAATCGCCTGGTCGCCGTTGACATGCACCTGCATGTGGCCCGCCTCGTTGACGCTGAAGAAGCCCTTGCCCCAGCGGCCCACCTGATAGAGGTCGGTGGCCTGTTCGATATCCCAGTCGCTGCTCATCGTTCCATCCTGTCTTTTCCGTGGTCTCCGCCTTCGAACGGCGGCGCATGTTATGCCATGGTAGTGCATCACCGGAAGCCCCGGCGTGCATGACGAAAAGAGCACGCCATGATCACGGCGAAGCGTATGTCGATATATCTCATATGTAGGAACTGACCGCATTGTTTACAGAATCTTGATGATTGAGAGGATCTGTATTCATGGTTATGCACAAAAGGATCAGGCTGATGACCGGATCTTTTTGATGATCCGTGCGCCGAAACAGGCACGAACCGGTGCAAAAAAATGCGCTTATTCCGGGGGTTGGCGGCCGGAGGCATTGACACATCCGTCCGCATGGTCTCTAATCCGGGCCATGACAACACTGTTCAACCTCAACCTCGATGGACTGCTGGCGCTTGATCTAGCGCTCGGCACCGGTCTGTGTATCGACTAGTTATTTCGGGTTGATGTTGCACAGGCCGCAGGTTTATTCCTTGCGGCCTTTTTTTTGTCATACTTTCCCTGTGATGGGATTAAATTAAGGAGATAAGACGATGACCGATCGCCTGTACATTTTCGATACGACGCTGCGTGATGGCGAGCAGTCCCCCGGCTGTTCGATGGACATGGATGAAAAGCTCCGTGTCGCCCATGCGCTGGCGGCCCTCGGCGTGGATGTCATCGAGGCGGGCTTCCCGGTCGCCTCGCCGGGCGACTTCAAGGCGGTGAACCGCATCGCCAAGGAGGTCAAGGGCTCGACCATCGCGGGCCTGGCCCGTGCCCGTCCGCAGGACATCGAGAGTGCCGCCGAGGCGGTCAGGGCGGCCGAGAAGGGGCGTATCCACACCTTCATCGCCACCAGCCCGATCCACATGGAGGCGAAGCTGCGTATGCAGCCCGATCAGGTGCTGGAGTTGGCTGCCGATTCGGTGAAGCTGGCCCGCAGCCTGTGCGGCGAGGTGGAGTTCTCCGCCGAGGATGCCGGCCGCTCGGACATGGATTTCCTCTGTCGTATCGTCGAGGCGACGATCGACGCTGGCGCCAGCGTGATCAACATCCCGGATACGGTCGGTTACATGACGCCGCACGAGTTCGGCGGCCGCATCCGTGAGCTGATTGAGCGCGTGCCCAACTCGGACAAGGCGATCTTCTCGGTGCACTGCCACAACGATCTGGGGCTGGCCGTGGCCAATTCGCTGGCGGCGGTCGAGAACGGTGCCCGCCAGGTGGAGTGCACCATCAACGGTCTGGGCGAACGCGCCGGCAACGCCGCGCTGGAGGAGATCGTCATGATCCTGAAGACGCGCGAGGATCGGTATCATATCGAGACCGGTGTCGACTCCACCCGCATCGTGCCGACCTCACGGCTGGTCAGTCAGATCACCGGCATGTCGGTGCAGCCGAACAAGGCGATCGTCGGCGCCAACGCCTTCGCGCACGAGTCCGGTATCCATCAGGATGGGGTGCTTAAACACCAGAAGACCTACGAGATCATGACGCCGGAGTCGGTCGGCTGGACGACCAACCGCATGGTGTTGGGCAAACATTCGGGCCGCGCCGCGCTGAAGGCACGCTATGCCGAGCTGGGAGTCGAGCTGGAGCAGGCGCAGCTCGACGCTGCCTTCGAGCGTTTCAAGATTCTGGCGGACAAGAAGAAGGAGGTCTTCGACGAGGACCTGCTGGCGCTGCTCTCCGAGGAGGGGGCGGTTGATTCCGAGCGTATCAAGCTGGCCAGCCTGCATGTTGCCTCCGGCACCAAGGATACGCCGGTGGCGGCGGTGGAGCTGTCGATCGACGGTGAGTCGAACAAGACCACTGGTGAGGGCGATGGCCCGGTCGATGCCGCGTTCAAGGCGATCTACGAGCTGACCGGCTTCAATGGGCGTCTGCTGCTCTATTCGGTCAACTCGATCACCTCGGGTACCGATGCCCAAGGCGAGGTGACGGTACGGCTGCAGAGCGATTCCCGTATCGTCAACGGCCAAGGTTCGGATACCGACATCGTCGTGGCCTCGGCCAAGGCGCTGATCTCGGCGCTGAACAAGCTTCCGAAGATGGAGGCCAAGGAGGTGCACGCCCAGTACTCGGGCGTGTGATGTGTCAGAGACGGCCTCGGGGCATCTTGCTCTCGGCCTTGAACGCACTTGAAAAGTGCGATGTTCAATTGCTCACTAAAGCAGCACTTCTGTGTGCTGAAAACAGGGCGGCCAAAAGGCCTAGCCGTTCCGTTAAAGTGTTGATGCATGATTCACGTCGATGAAACCGAGAACGCCACCATGTTCATCATATTCCTTGCAGTCAGTCGCCTTGATTGCATCGGCAATGATCTTCCGGATGCTCTCCGGATTGGCGTTTCCGGCGTTCATGATGTTGAGCAATGCGATCTTGAGCTTCCCACGATGTTCCAGAAGCTCACAGATCACACCCTGATCATGCTCAGTCATCGCCAAAGCATGGTCATATCGGCGGCGTAGAAGCTCTACCTCAGATTCATGCTCGGACATGTTCGCCTCCATTTATCAACACTTTTCCTGAACGGCTAGGCCAAAAGGCCGCCCTGTTCTTTTCTGCAGTCACCGTTTCGTCAGTGTCCCGGCCGCTTGAAGCCTTCGCGTGCTTTCTCCACTTCGGCGCGAATCGTGCAATCCCCGACATGGTCGTTGATCAGTCCCATCGCCTGCATGAAGGCGTAGGCCGTGGTCGGTCCGACGAATTTCCAGCCCAGCTTTTTCAGTGCCTTGGAGAGGGCGATCGACTCCGGGGAGGTCGATGCGGTTTGAGGTTCTGCCGGATGCTCCGGTTCGTATTGCCAGACGAAGGCGGCGAGCGAGCCCTCTTGCGCGACCAACTCCTGCGCCCTTTGCGCGTTGTTGATCACCGCCTCGACTTTTCCGCGGTGACGGACGATGCCCGTATCCCCGAGCAACCGCTCGACATCGCTTTCGGTGAAGCGGGCGACCTTGTTGAAGTCGAATCCGTGGAAGGCAGCGCGGAAGTTCTTCCTTTTGGCCAGAATCGTGCGCCAGCTCAGCCCCGACTGGAAACCCTCCAGGCTTAGCTTCTCGAACAGGCGATGATCGTCATCGACCGGGAAGCCCCACTCCCTGTCGTGATAGTCGAGGTATTCCGGTGTGGCGGTGCACCATTTGCAGCGCTCCTTGCCGTCCGGCCCTGTGATTGTTGCGTTCATCAAATTCCCCTTAACGTGCAGCGGCTGCCGCGACTGAGCCCAGCCAGGCATCCATCCGCCCCACCTCCTGCTCGACGAAGCGTTTGTCGTGGAAGGTGTTCATCAGCACGGCCACGCCCTGGCTGCGGGCGAGAAGGTGCATTGCCAGATCGTCGGCATCCTTCTCGCGGCCGAGCCGCTCGAACTGTCGGCGCAGCCAGGTGCGAAACAGCGTGAAGAGGCGGTTTGCCCCGCCCTGCGAGCCGTGCTCCAGCTTCGCGAGCTCCAGACAGAGAGTGCCGACTGGGCAACCGTGCCGCATGATCTTCTTCCGATCGGTGATCAATGCATGGATAAAGCTGCGGATGCGCTCGGCGGGGCTCTCCGATTCAAGCTCCCACTGCGCCAGCATCTTCCGCGTGTTGACTAGGCGCAGGCCGAGCACGGCATCCAGTATCTCGTCCTTGGTTTTGAAGTGGTAGTAGAAGTTGCCGCGCGAGATTTTCATCGCGTTCGCGATATCGGTGAACGAGGTGTGCTCAAAGCCCTGTCGGTAAAAGAGTTGATCAGCGGCCTCAATAATTTGATCGCGGGTTTTCCTGTCGCTCATGAAGGGCCTCCCCAGACTGATTCCACCAATATAGGACAAACGTCCTACAAGCGCCAATTAGGATAATCATCCTAATTCGTAAAGGTGAAATTATTAGACAATAAGGCGGTTATAGTTGTCTCTTTGGAGAATGATAATTATAACCATGAAAAGCGTATGAGACGGGCAGGGGCAAAAGGCGCTAGGCTGTCGGAATGAACACCGCCCGCAAAATGGACGCTCCTGCGGCGCCTTTCCTGCCGATGTCGAAGGCCGAGATGGATAAGCTCGGCTGGGAGCAGTGCGACATCATCCTCGTCACCGGCGACGCCTATGTGGATCATCCGAGCTTCGGCATGGCGGTAGTCGGGCGCGTGCTCGAATCCGAAGGCTTTCGCGTCGGCATCATCGCGCAGCCGGACTGGCACTCAGCCGAGCCATTCCGGGCGCTCGGGACGCCGCGCCTCTTCTTCGGGGTCACCAGCGGCAACATGGATTCGATGGTCAACCGGTATACGGCCGATCGGCGCATCCGCTCGGACGACGCCTACACGCCGGACGGAGAGGGAGGCAGGCGGCCGGACCGGGCCGTACTCGTCTACGCCCAGCGCTGCCGCGAGGCCTTCAAGGGGGTGCCGGTCGTCATTGGTGGCATCGAGGCATCGCTTCGTCGCATTGCCCACTATGACTACTGGTCCGACAACGTGCGCCGTTCCGTGCTGCCCGATGCCAAGGCGGAGATGCTGGTCTACGGCAACGGCGAGCGGCAGATCGTCGAGATCGCGCAGCGTCTGGATTGCGGCGAAGGCTTCGAGACGATGACCGACATCCGCGGCACCGCTTTCATGCGCAAACAGGTCCCCGGCGGCTGGACGGAGGTCGACTCGACCGAAGTGGACACTCCCGGCGAGATCATCCAGCACCCCGACCCCTATGCGATGACACCACCCGGTTGCGAGTCGGCCAAGCCCGATGCGAATGAGAAGGTGGTGACGCTGCATCGCCGGCCGAGGCTGGACCGGGCGCGCACGGTGATTCGACTGCCGGCCTTCGAGGCGGTGCGGGACGATGCGGTGCTCTATGCCCACGCCTCGCGGGTCATGCACCTTGAAACGAACCCCGGCAATGCGCGGGCGCTGGTGCAGCGCCACGGCGAGCGCGATGTCTGGATTAATCCGCCGCCGATCCCGCTGGCGACGCCCGAGATCGATCGTGTCTTCGATCTACCCTATGCGCGTGTGCCCCATCCAACTTATGGCGATCGCCGCATCCCCGCCTACGAGATGATCCGCTTCTCGGTCAACATCATGCGCGGCTGTTTCGGCGGCTGTACCTTCTGTTCGATCACCGAGCACGAGGGGCGCATCATTCAGAGCCGGTCCGAGGACTCCATCCTGCGAGAGGTCAAGGCGATCCGGGATACAACGCCCGGCTTCACCGGCGTCATCTCCGATCTCGGCGGGCCGACGGCCAACATGTACCGGCTGGCTTGCAAGTCGAAGGAGATCGAGGCGGCCTGCCGCAGACCCTCCTGCGTCTATCCCGACATCTGCGCCAACCTGAACACCGACCATGCGCCGCTGATCCACCTCTACCGGAAGGCTCGGGGGCTTCCCGGCATCAAGAAGGTGTTGATCGCTTCGGGGCTGCGCTACGACCTGGCCGTGCGCTCGCCGGAGTATGTGAAGGAGCTGGTGACCCACCATGTCGGCGGTTACCTGAAGATTGCGCCGGAGCATACCGAGGATGGACCACTCTCGAAGATGATGAAACCCGGCATCGGGACATACGACCGTTTTAAACAGATGTTCGAACGCTTCTCTAGGGAGGCGGGCAAGAAGCAGTACCTGATCCCCTACTTCATCGCCGCCCACCCGGGCACTTCGGATGAGGACATGCTGAACCTCGCGCTGTGGTTGAAGCACAACGGTTTCAAGCTTGATCAGGTGCAGGCTTTCCTGCCCTCGCCCATGGCGGTGGCCACATCGATGTACCACAGCGGATTCAATACGCTGAGGAAGGTGTCGCTCCGCAAGGGGGAGCGGGTCGGCGTGATCCGCGGGCTGAAACAGAGGCGGCTGCACAAGGCCTTCCTGCGCTACCATGATCCGAAGAACTGGCCGCAGTTGAGGCAGGCATTGCAGCGGATGGGCCGGAGTGATCTGATCGGTCGTGGTGCGGAGTGCCTGATCCCTCCGGTGGGCCGTACGATGCGGAAGGCTCCCGTCAAATCGAATCCCTCCCGTAGGGCTCGATCTGCCGGAGGTCGTCGGAGGCGGTAGACCCCGAACCATTAGATAGAACCAAAGAAGCGTGCCCCGGGACCAGCCTGCCCTTCGGGCTCCCAATCCCGGGGAATGCAGTTTTAAACCTACTTCGCGGACTCCTCCAGTAGCGCCAGCACCCTCTTCGGATCGGTGGTCGGCAGGTTGCACTGGAAGTTGCGGCAGACGTAGGCGGTGGCCTTGCCGTCGATCGCCTTCTGCTCCGCCGTAAAGGGAGCGAGCTTCACGACTGCGCCGGCATCTTTCCCTTCCGGCCGCCACAGCACCACCTTGTCGGGCAGAAAGCGGCTTCGAACCGCCTTCAGCATGGCCTGTCCGTCCGCCGAATCGCGGTCGCCGGCCAGCACCACCTCGAAGCCTGTTCCCTCGGCGAAATCGAGGGCCGAGAGCATGGCGCAGAAGGCCGATGGCATGCCGTTGATCTCGCCGGCGAAGGCGTGAGCAATCTTCGCGGCACGTGCTTCAAGCGTCGCATCGCCGGTCAGGAGGGACAGCCGCAGCATGTTCATCATGGCGATCGCGTTGCCGGAGGGAAGTGCACCGTCGGCCGGGTCGATCGGCCGCACCGGCAGCTTCTCGGCATCATCCGAGGTGGAGTAGAGACCGCCCGATTCGGCGCCGAAGTGTTCGAGCATGTGCGCGTTCAGATCGAGCGCTGCCTGTAGGTCGCGCACATTAAAGTCGGTCTCGTAGAGCTCGATCAGCCCCCAAGAGAGGAAGGCGTAGTCGTCCAGCTGCCCCTCGATGCCGACTTGGCCATCCCTGAAACGATGTAGCAGGCCGCCATCCCTGGTGCGCATGGTGTGGAGGATGAAATCGGCGGCCCGGCGGGCATCCTCGGCGTAGGCAGGCTCGTGCAGCGCCCTGGCTGCGGTTGCGAGCGCGGCGATCATCATGCCGTTCCAGTCGGCGAGAATCTTGTCGTCGAGGAAGGGGCGGATGCGTTTATCGCGTGCGGCCAGCAGCTTCTTGCGTACCGATTCGAACCGTCGGTCGAACTCGGCCTCGCCAAGGCCCAGCGATCGGGCGGTTTCCGACTTGTCCTCGTCGACGTAGAGCACGTTGGCGCCGGTGAGCTGGCCGGTCGCCTCGTCGTGCACGTTGCCGGCCGCCTCGATATGGAAAACGCGCTCGGCGAATTCGGCGTCGTCCTTATTCAGCAGCTGCTCGACCTCCGCCTTCGTCCAGACGTAGAACTTCCCCTCCTCGCCCTCGCTGTCGGCATCCTCGGCCGAGTAGAAGGCGCCGTCGGGGGCGGTCAGGTCGCGTTTTACGTAATCGATGATCCGGCGCGCCGTATCGGCGTATCGCTGCCTGCCGGTGGCCTGGTAGGCCTCGCTATAGA
>DATFLK010000183.1:0-23277 GCA_035267815.1 Mariprofundaceae bacterium
CCCGGCAGGAACAGCAGGGCGAGCAGTAACGGGATATGAGTCACGTTTCGCATATCCCGTATCATTCCGGGAAGCGGGGGCCGGGGCTGTGTCATCGGTCACATAGATGGGATTTCTTTTCCACCACGTGCGGAGCGGCCGGTTTCGTTGGAATATATGGTCTTTAGCCCGGGCTGTATGTGATATGGATATGAAAAACCGACGCTCTTTCGGACCGGCTGCCACGGGGTTTGAAGCTATGCGTTTTCCCGTTTGACCGGGCAGGATGAGGCATGCATCCATGCCCCGGCCCGGTCTTTTGGATGGCGGCTATTTCAGCGGAAGATAGATGTCGGTCATCAACTCGTAATCGGCCACTTCCGTGCGCAGGTTCAGATAATGGAAAAAGAGATTCGCATCGCGAAGCTCCTTGCCACTCGCCGGCAACCAGTCCCTGTATAGATAGTACACTTTCTCATCGATCCGCTCGTGCGGACCGCGATGCCGCACCATCGCGCAGCGCCCACCGGGAATCACGCCATTTTTTACCTTTTGCGGATTGTACGGCACTCGGGCATCCACCTCTCCGCAAATATCGAAACGGAACTTCTCCGGTTCCACGCATGCCGGGTCCTCATAAACTAGGCCGAATGTCCGTTTTATCTTTACCGGCGAAAGCCCGCTCGATTTCCGTCATTCGATAAAGCGCATAACCGAGTTATTGACCTGTTCCGGTGTGCCCCGATGCACCATTATCGCCACCCGAGTCTTCTCAAAATCGACAATATTTACATCCATCCTCTTGCTCCTTGTCTGTTTCGGCATATGAAACTGTTGGTTCCAAGTTTGCCACTGCGGATTTTTTCTGAATTGGGAAGGTGATTGGCCGAATGCTTGGCGGAAAGCGCGTGAAAATGCCTCGGGACTATCCAGGGCGATATCGATAATCCGTTCATCCCTGCGGAATGCCAGCCGGTAGGAGGCGTGCTTGAGCCGTACCATGCGGACATAGGCCGAAACGGTGATGCCGACAAATATCTAGAACTGCCGATGGAAATGGAATTTCGAGAAATTGGCTACACGGCTGAGCCGCTCGACATCCAGCGGCTCAGTCAAATGCCGATGGATATAATCGAACACCAGCTCGAACCGCCGTGCGTACATCGCTGCCGTTGCTTTGTTCACCGTCATGCCTCCTCAATTCGAAGGAAATACTGTCCAACCAAAGAGGCGCTATCTTGACTGGAATTGCTGAATGAACATGCGATGCCGCCGGTGTGGGAGGAGGGTGTCGTTAGCCGATTCAGGCCGGAGCAGGGTATAAAAAAACCGGCGCCCCCTCGAAGGGGCGCCGGTTTCCTCTGGCCGAAGTGCCCGCTCAGCGGGGCAGGGTGGTCGAGCCCATCAGGTATTCGTCCACGGCACGGGCGCATTGGCGACCCTCGCGGATGGCCCAGACGACCAGCGACTGGCCACGCCGCATGTCGCCGGCGGCGAACACCTTATCGAGGCTGGTCCTGTAGTCCTCGGTGTTGGCCGCGACGTTACCGCGCGGATCCTGATCGACGCCCAGCTCCTCGAGCATGCCCTCGTGCACCGGATGCACGAAGCCCATGGCCAGCAGGACAAGGTCCGCCTTGAGCGTGAACTCGCTGCCCTCGACCTCCTTCATCTTCCACTGGCCATCTTCCTGCTCCCACTCGACGCGGACGCACTCGATGCCGGTGACATGGCCGTCCTCGCCCAGGAAACGCTTGGTGGCGACGGCGAAATCGCGCTCACAGCCCTCTTCCTGCGACGAGGAGGTGCGCAGCTTCATCGGCCAGTCCGGCCAGGTCAGCAGCTTGTTCGGCACCTCGGGCGGCTTCGGCATGATCTCGAGCTGCGTGACCGATGCGGCGCCGTGGCGGTTGGAGGTGCCGATGCAGTCGGAGCCGGTGTCGCCACCGCCGATGACGATGACATGCTTGCCGGCGGCGGAGATCCGCTCAGACTCCGGGATGTTGTCGCCGTGGACGATCTTGGTCTGCTTGGTCAGGAATTCCATGGCGAAGTGGATGCCTTCGAGCTCGCGCCCCGGCACCGGCAGATCGCGCGGTTTCTCGGATCCGCCCGCCAGCACCACGGCGTCGAATTCGTCGATCAGCTTTCTGGCCGGGATATCGACGCCGATGTGGGCGTTGACGCGGAACTCGACCCCCTCGGCGCGCATCTGAGCCAGGCGGCGGTCGATGAATTTCTTGTCGAACTTGAAGTTGGGGATGCCGTAGCGCATCAGCCCGCCGATGCGGTCCGCCTTCTCGTGGACCACCACGTCGTGGCCGGCGCGCGCCAACTGCTGTGCAGCGGCCAGGCCCGCCGGGCCGGAGCCGACCACGGCGATGCGCTTGCCGGTCTTGTGCTCGGGGATCTGGGGCTCGATCCACTCCTCTTCCCACGCCTTCTCGGCGATGGCCAGCTCGATGCTCTTGATGGCGACGGGATCGCCGATCAGGTTGACCGTGCAGGCCTCTTCACAGGGGGCAGGGCAGATGCGGCCGGTGAACTCCGGAAAGTTGTTGGTGGAGTGCAGCACCTCAATCGCACGCTTCCAGTTGCCGCGATAGACCAGGTCGTTCCAGTCCGGGATGATGTTGTTGACCGGGCAGCCCTGATGGCAGAAGGGGATGCCACAATCCATGCAGCGCGCCCCCTGCGTGGCCATGTCCTTTGGCAGCTCGGCGAACTCGTTGAAGTGGGTGATACGGTCGGCAACCGGGGCGTAGTGCAGCCCCTCGCGATCGTACTCCTTGAATCCTGTTGGCTTACCCATGGGCCTGCTCCTTGTTCGATCCCGCGTTGCGCTTCGCCTCCATCTCGCTCAGGGCACGGCGGTAGTCGACCGGCATCACCTTGACGAACTTCGGCAGATAGGTCTGCCAGTTTTCCAGAATGGCGCGGGCGCGGGACGAGTCGGTGTAGTGCATGTGGCGCTCGATCAGCGTGCGCAGGATGATTTGGTCGTTCTGGTTCATCGAGTGCTGGATATCGACGCGACCGTGCGTCTCCAGATCGGCACCTTGGTGCTCCAGCTTCTCCAGCGCATCGGCCTCGGCCGCGACCGGCTCGAGCTCGACCTGCGCCATGTTGCAGCGTGTTTCGAAATCGTCGGATTCGTCCAGCACGTAGGCAATGCCGCCGCTCATGCCGGCGGCGAAGTTGCGGCCGGTCTCACCCAGCACGACGATGGTACCGCCGGTCATGTACTCGCAGCCGTGATCGCCGACGCCCTCGACTACCGCCACGGCGCCGGAGTTGCGCACGGCGAAGCGCTCGCCGCCGATACCGCGGAAGTAGCATTCGCCGTCGATGGCGCCGAACAGCACCGTGTTGCCGACGATGATGTTCTCCTCGGCCACGATCGGTGTCTCACGCGGCGGATAGATGCAGATACGGCCGCCGGAGAGGCCCTTGCCGACGTAGTCGTTGCCTTCGCCGGCGAGATCGATGGTCACGCCGCGCGTCAGCCAGGCCCCGAGGCTCTGGCCGGCCGTGCCCTTCGCCTTGATGACGATGGTGTCCTCCGGCAGACCGGCATGGCCGTGGCGCTTGGCCACCTCACCCGAGAGCATGGTGCCGAAGCTGCGGTCGACGTTGTGGACCTCGGTCTCGATCACCACCGGCTTCTTCTCCTCGAGCGCCGGCCTGGCCTGTTCGATAAGCTTGTTGTCGATCAGCTTCTCCAGGCCGTGGTCCTGCTTCTCGCAGTGCAGGATAGCCGATCCCTTCGGGTCGACGGCGTGCAGCAGCGGTGCCAGATCGAGTCCCTCCGACTTCCAGTGACGGATGGCGTCGTTGGCGTCGAGCATGTCGACACGTCCGACCATCTCGTCGTAGGTCCTGAAGCCGAGCTCGGCCATGATCTCGCGTGCCTCCTCGGCCACATAGAGGAAGAAGTTGACCACATCCTCAGGCTTGCCGACGAACTTGCGGCGCAGTTCGGGATCCTGCGTGGCTACGCCCACGGGACAGGTGTTCAGGTGGCACTTGCGCATCATGATGCAGCCCTCGGCGATCAGCGCGATGGTGCCGAATGCGACCTCGTCGGCACCCAGAAGGGCTGCGATGACGACGTCGCGGCCGGTGCGCATCTGGCCGTCCGCCTGCAGACGGGTGCGTCCCCTCAGGCGGTTCAGTACCAGGGTCTGCTGTGTTTCGGCCAGCCCCAGCTCCCACGGAGAGCCGGCATGCTTGATCGAGGTCAGCGGTGAGGCCCCGGTGCCGCCGTCGTGGCCGGCGATGACAACATGGTCGGCATGCGCCTTGACCACGCCCGCGGCGATAGTGCCGACACCGACCTCGGAGACCAGCTTGACGCTGACATCGGCGCTCGGATTGGTGTTCTTCAGGTCGAAGATCAGCTGTGCCAGATCCTCGATCGAGTAGATGTCGTGGTGCGGCGGCGGCGAGATCAGGCCGACCCCCGGAGTGGAGTGGCGCACGCGGCCGATGCGCGCATCGACCTTGTGACCGGGCAGCTGGCCGCCTTCGCCGGGCTTGGCGCCCTGCGCGACCTTTATCTGAATCTGGTCGGAGTTGGCCAAGTATTCGGTGGTGACACCGAAGCGGCCGGAGGCGACTTGCTTGATCGCCGAACGCATGGAATCGCCGTTCTCCATCGGCTTGAAGCGCTCCGGCTCCTCACCGCCCTCGCCGGTGTTGGACTTGCCGCCCAGGCGGTTCATGGCGATGGCGAGCGTGGAGTGCGCCTCGTGCGAGATGGAGCCGAAGCTCATCGCGCCGGTGGCAAAGCGCTTGGCGATGGCGGTGGCCGGCTCGACCTCGTCGAGCGGGATCGACTTCCCGCCCCTGAACTTGAAGAGCCCGCGCAGCGTCATCAGGCGTCCGTTCTGGTCGTTGATGGAGTCCGCGTACTGCTTGTAGAGGTCGTAGTTCCCGGAGCGCACGGCATGCTGAAGCTTGGCGACGTTCTCCGGTGTCAGCGTGTGCTCCTCGCCGCGGATGCGCCAGGCATACTCGCCGCCGACGTCGAGCGCGTCGCGGTAGATCTGGGCATTGCCGTAGGCATCGCGGTGACGCTTCACCGCCTCCTCGGCGACCTCGGTCATGCCGATCCCCTCGATCTGGGTGGCGGTGCCGGTGAAATAGCGCTCGACAAAGTCGCTTGCGAGCCCGATCGCCTCGTAGATCTGCGCGCCGCAGTAGGACTGGTAGGTGGAGATGCCCATCTTGGACATCACCTTCATGATGCCCTTGTCGACCGCCTTGATGTAGCGGGTCTCGATCTCGTGCGCTGTGAGTTTGGCCTGGATATGGCTCTGGCGCTGCATGTCGAACAGTGTCTCGAAGGCGAGATAGGGGTTGATCGCCTCGGCGCCGTAACCGGCCAGTGTCGTGTAGTGCTGCACCTCGCGGGCGCTGCCGGTCTCGACGACGAGGCCCGTCTCGGTCCTCAATCCTTCGCGAATCAGATGCTGGTGCACGGCACTGGTGGCGAGCAGGGCGGGGATGGCGATATGGTCGGCATCCATCTCGCGGTCGGAGAGGATGACGATGTTGTAGTGCTCGCGTACTGCCTCTTCAGCCTGCTTGCAGAGATGCTCCAAGGCGGCCTCCATGCCGGCAGCACCCTTCTCGGCCGCGTAGCACATGGAGAGCGTGATGGTGCGGAACTTGCCACCGGTGTACTGGTCGATATGGCGCACCTTCTCGAGGTCGCCGTTGGTCAGGATCGGCTGATGCGCTTCCAGGCGCAGCGTCGGCTCGCCCTGATCCAGCCCCAGAAGATTCGGACGCGGACCGATGATCGAGGTTAGACTCATCACCATCTCCTCGCGGATCGGATCGATCGGCGGGTTGGTGACCTGCGCGAAGAGCTGGCGGAAGTAGTTGTAGAGCGGCTTGGCACGGTTGGAGAGCACTGCCAGCGGGTTGTCGTTACCCATCGAACCGATCGCCTCCTGGCCGGTCAGCGCCATCGGTGACATCAGGAATCTCAGGTCCTCCTGTGAATAGCCGAAGGCCTGTTGCCGGTCGAGCAGGGTGTTGTGGTCGGGCGCCATCGGTGCGACCTCCTGCGGCAGCGATTCGAGCTGGATCTGGGTCTCGGCCAGGATCTTCTCGTAGGGACGGGCGCGGGCCAGCTCCTCCTTCATCTCCTTGCCGTCGATGATTCGGCCGGCCTCAAGGTCGATCAGGAACATCTTGCCTGGCTGCAGTCGCCATTTGCGGACGATCTTCTCCTCGGGAATCGGCAGCACGCCCATTTCCGAGCCCATGACCACCAGGTCATCGTCGGTGATCAGATAGCGGGCCGGACGCAGGCCGTTGCGGTCGAGCGTGGCACCGATCTGACGACCGTCGGTGAAGGCAACGGCAGCGGGTCCGTCCCACGGTTCCATCAGGGCGGCATGATACTCGTAGAAGGCCTTGCGCTCGGCATCCATCAGGTTGTTACCGGCCCACGCCTCCGGAATCAGGATCATGGCGGCGTGCGCCAGGCTGTAGCCGCCGGCGACCAGCAGCTCCAGCGCGTTGTCGAAGCAGGCGGTATCGCTCTGCCCCTCCGGGATCAGCGGCCAGATCTTGTCCAGGTCGTCACCCAGTAGTTCGGATTTCATCGAGTGGCGGCGGGCGTTCATCCAGTTGATGTTGCCGCGCACGGTATTGATCTCGCCATTGTGGGCGATCATGCGGAACGGGTGGGCCAGCTCCCAGGCCGGGAAGGTGTTGGTAGAGAAGCGCTGATGCACCAATGCCAGCGCCGAGGTCAGGCGTTCGTCATGTAAATCGTCGTAGTAGGCGCCCACCTGATGGGAGAGGAACATCCCCTTGTAGACGATGGTGCGGCTGGAGAGCGAGGAGAAGTAGAACTTGGCCGGATCGTCGAATTCTTTGGCGGCGACACCGTGCTCCGCCACCTTGCGGATGACGAAGAGCTTGCGCTCGAAGGCATCCTGATCGGCACAGTTGTCGCCCTTGCCGATGAAGACCTGGCGGATCACCGGCTCGCACTCGGTGACGCTCTCGGGCAGATCGGCACGGACCGCGTCGGTCGGCACGTCGCGCCAGCCCAACAGGGTCTGGCCTTCGGCCTTGACGGTCTCTTCGATGGTGGCTTCGCAGGCCTTGCGATGTGCCTTATTGCGCGGCAGGAAGACCATGCCGACGCCATAGGCGCCTTCGGCGGGAAGCTCGATGCCGAGCTCGGGCGTGACGGCACGGAAGAAGCCATCCGGAATCTGAATCAGGATGCCGGCCCCGTCGCCCTCGCGCGGATCGGCGCCGGCAGCGCCGCGATGGGTCAGGCGCAGCAGAATCTCCAGGCCCTGTTGCACGATCGCATGGCTCTTCCGGTTTCTGATATGGGCAATGAAACCGACACCGCAGGCATCGTGTTCATTCCTGGGGTCGTACAGGCCTTGCCGCAATGGCAGCGTCAACTGTTTCATCATGTCACCTCGATTCGTGTTGCTGCATGACCGGTGTTTGTGCCGAACATCGCCTTGCCGCTTCCGATACATCTGCCTCGCCGGTTCCGGCAGTGCACGATGGGATGATTGAGGAGTCCCGCGCAAGGGGTGCGAAATATATCGAAATCGTGCGCCATGCTCCACCCCGCGTGTGGAAGGTGAGAGAGGACATCGGCAGTCATGTTTTGCTAGTGTGTGCCGATGACCGTATCAAGTAAATACCCTTGGCCCGAGCGACTGATGGAGCGTTATCCGGCCGAGCCCGCCTATCTTCTGGCGGCGCTGGAGGATGTCCAGGCCGAGGAGGGGTGGGTGTCCGAGTCCTTGGCCCGGGATCTGGCACATGCCTTCGGAGCCGCGCCCGCGGTGCTGGCATCCCTGCTCGAGATGCAGGGGGTGTTCCGCACCTCGCCGCCCGCGGTCCGTCGCATCGCTGTCTGCACCGGCCCGGTCTGCCGACAGCACGGCGTCGAGAAGCTTCTGGAGGGCTTGCGTCAGGCGGCGACGGGAAGCGAGATTCGCGTGGAGCCGGTGCACTGTCAGGGGGGGTGCGACTATCCGCCGGTGGCGGTGTACGACGGGATTCGGATGACGGATGCGACGGTCGAGCGTGTCTGGCAGGCGGTTGAATCGGCCGATGCCGCTCATTCGGAGAGGGAATCGTAGAGAACTTCTGAAAATTTCAGTGAGTGTTTGGGAAGGTCAGGAGGAGAAGCTGCCCGGATAACGCCGATTCGAGGCCCCCATCTGGCGATGCATGATGCGTAGGGCCAACCTTCTGGGGACGATCCGCTGCAGGGTGTAGAGAAGTTTGTGGCGCATACCGGGCACGCAGTAGCCACCGCCTTTTTCGAGCCTGTCGAGCGCCGCTTGAACGACCACGGACGACGGTGTTCGGAAAAAGCTGCCGGTGCCCTTCGGCATGCCGGAGATATCGCGGAAACCGGTCGGCGAGGGGCCGGGCGCTAAGGTCACCACCCGTACCTGTCCGGTCAGCTCGGCGCGCAGGGCCTCGCTCCAGTAGGTCAGGCCGGCCTTGGCGGCCGCGTAGGTGCTCATATAGGGTAGGGGGCTCTCGCCCGCCAGCGATGAGACATTGATGAGGAACCCATTGTGCCGGATCAGCTGAGGCAGCAATGCATGCGTCAGCGCTACCGGCGCGTTCAGATCGGTGCACAGCACGTCGAGCTGGGCGATGATCTCGCGGTGATGGAAGAGGCCCCACAGGCCGAAGCCTGCATTGTTGACCACCCCCTCCAGGCCCGTCTCCTGCCGGATCTTGTCGATCAGCCGGTTGAGTTCGTCGTCGCTGGTCAGATCGGCCGTGATACAGCGGTGTTTGGCCGGCTGCTTCAGGGCGTTCAGGGTGAGCTGCAGGCGCGGCAGGTCGCGCCCGTGCAGAATGAGCCGGTAACCCAGCGGTTCGATGCGGCGGGCGAACTCATAGCCGAATCCGCCGGAGGCACCGGTGATCAGGACACTAGGCTGCATGGCGGAGCGGTCGGATCGGCAGGCGGGTTCTCTGTCTGCCGGAGAATCCCGACACCTCGTGGATACCGCAAAATTCAAGCATCGTCAGGCAGGCGTCCATGGCGTGTCCGACCTCGCCTGGGGAGTGGGCATCCGAACCGAAGGCAAAGGGGATGCCGAGTTCGCCGGCCCGGACCAGCATGCGTCCGTGCGGGTAGGCCTCTCCCACCGGTTTGCGAAGCCCTGCCGAGCTGATTTCGAGCGCGCAGCCGGCCCTCTTCACCTGCTGCAGCATCGCCTCCATCGCGGTCTGCACGGATTCACTTCCCGCCGGCGGGCGGTGGCCGAATTTCTTGATCAGGTCCGGATGACCGATGATGTCGAACATGCCGGTGGCGGCGGAGCGACCGACTAGGTCGAAGTAATCGCAGTAGGTGGCCTCGATATCGCACTGCTCCCAGCGGGACATGTCGTCGGGATTGTCGAATCCCCAGTCATTAATGTAGTGCACCGAACCAATGACATAGTCCCACTCATAGGCATCGATCAGCGCTTCGATATAGGACTCGCTGCCGGGCCGGAAGTCGGCTTCTAGGCCGATGCGGACGGTCAGTCGATCGGAGAAGGTATCCCGCACCCGTTCTACCTCCTTCAGGTAGTCGGAGAGCTCTTCGCGATCCATGCGCCATCCGTCGTGCATGGCGCCGGGCATCGGGGAGTGATCGGACATACCGATCTCGGTCAGACCGGCCAGTACTGCGGCCTCCGCATACTCCCGTACGGTGCCGATGGCGTGATGGCATCGGGGCGTATGCATGTGGTAGTCGGGAACGGGTTGGTAGCGCATGGAGCGATCTTAAATGGAGTGCTTCTGTTGCACAAACCGTCGCGAGGCGGTATCCGCCTTCGGCAGGTCGGAGTGAAAACGCGTGCCGGTAAGCTGCAGGTGCAGATGGCCATCGGCATCCATCAGGATGGCCTGCATGCCGTGCCGGCGAATAAGGGGCAGGCCCTGTGCTCCCATGACGAACAGCGCGGTGCTCCATGCATCGGCGCGCGTCGCATCCGGGGCGATGACGGTGGTGCTCATGGAAAGGCGGGCCGGCCGCCCCGTGCCAGGGTTCAGGATGTGGTGATAACGCCTTCCATGATAGATGAAGAAGCGCTCGTAATCGCCTGAAGTTACAATACTTTTATCTCCCTTTATGGCCAGCCATCCGAGTACCTTTTCGGGGTCGCGCGGATGCCGGATGCCGATGCGCCACGGCTTGCCGTGATGGCTTCCCAGCACACGCAGATCCCCTCCTGCATCGAGGATCGCATTGGCGATGCCATGCTGCTGCAGGGCCTCGACGCCGCGATCGATGGCATAACCCTTGGCGATACCGCCGAAGTCGAGCCGGGTCTCGGGGTTCAGCCGGGCCCAGCCCCGGGGGGTACGACGGATATCGGCATCGTGGACGCCGGCCAGTGCCTTGCGGATGGCTGCCGGGGCGGGGGGCTTGTGGGGCGGATCGGGAAGAGAGAAGCCCCACAGCAGGCTCAGCGTGCCGATCGCTGGGGTAAAACTGCCGTGGCTTTGCCTTGAGATACGCAGGGACTCCTTCAGTAGCGCGGCAATCTCTTTCGGCAACCGTACGGGGGTGTCCGGGGGCGAGGCGTTGAAGCGTTTGACTGCATTATGCACGTCGCCGTAGATCGTGAATTCGTCCGAGACCCGCTGCATCGCACCGGTTGCCGCCCGGATCGCCTCCATCGCCTTCGCCCTCGGCACATCGCTGATGGTGAACTTGACCAGCGTGCCCATCATGAAGCGGGTTTCATGGATATCTTCGGGCGGGCTGCTGCAGGCGGTGCAGAGCCAGGCGAGAAGGATCACGGCGAGGCGAAACGTCATGCGGTGTATTGTGGGAGATGACGAGGATTCGGCAAGCCGTGATTGTGCTACTATGGAAGGAAATCGCAAATCCATGTACTGCGGGATGGTGGATATCGTGAGAATGCAACTGTTTGATGACGGTGAGGCGCTGGCGCGGGCGGCGGCAGATAGCGTCGCCGATACCGTTGCCGAAGCCATTGCGGCGAGAGGGGCGTGCCATCTGGTGCTGGCCGGAGGCCATACGCCTCAGCGCTGCTACGAGCTTCTGCGCGATATGGCGGTGGATTGGGCCGGCGTGCACATCTATTTCGGCGACGAGCGCTGCCTGCCGGCAGGTGATGGAGAGCGGAACGACGTCATGGCCGATACGAGCCTATGCGATCACGTGTCCATACCGGCGTTGCAGATTCATCGGATTGATGCGGAACTTGGCGCCGAGGCCGCAGCCGAATCCTATGCAACACTGCTTGAGGGGGCGCCGCCGATGGATCTGGTACTGCTGGGAATGGGGGGGGACGGCCATACCGCCAGCCTGTTTCCGGAGCATCCCGCCTTGCGAGACGACCGGTTTGCCATACCGGTTCACGGTGCACCGAAACCCCCGCCCGATCGGGTCTCCATGGGCTACAGGGCACTGAATCGGGCGCGACGGCGCATGATCCTCGTCTCGGGACGGGGCAAGCGGGAGGCGCTGCAGCGGGTCAGGGGCGGCGAGATGCTGCCGGTGGCACGACTTGCCGCGAGTGAATGGTTCGTCGACAGGGCAGCTGCCGGCACGGATTAGCCGGAGGCCTGACCTCCCTTGCGGGGGGTGCTTACCAATGATCCTTGGCGGTGCGGATGTGCGTGAATACGCTCACCGGATCTTCCCCGATACCGTGCGCCTGTGCATAAGTGCGGCGGAAATCCTCGTTCAGCGGTCGCAGGAAGGGGTTGGTGGCGAGTTCCTCCCCGATGGTGCCCGGAATAGTCGGTTTGCCGCGCTTCCGAAGGGCGCTGTCCCGTTCGAGCCGCTCTTTCAGGTCGATGTTTTCCGGATCGACATGGAGGGCGAATTTGAGGTTGTTGAGCGTGTATTCATGGGCGCAGTAGAAGCGCGTGTGACCCGGCAGTCGGGCAAGTTTTCCGAGGCTTTGCCACATCTGAGCCGGTGTCCCTTCGAATAGTCGGCCGCAGCCTGCGGCGAAGAGGGTGTCGCCGCAGAAAAGCGCGTCATCGATCAGAAAGGCGATGTGGCCGCTTGTATGGCCCGGTACGGCGATCACACGCATGCCGGTCTCCGGCAGAAACGCTTTGTTCTCCTCAACCAGTATATCGATACCCGGAATGCGCGAGGCATCCGTCTTCGCCCCGGCGATGATGCAGTCGTACCGCTGCTTCAGTTCAGCATTGGCACCAACATGATCCCAGTGATGGTGAGTGTTTAGGATGTGCGTCAGCCTGCGGCCGAACTCATTGCAGGCGTGCTCGACGGGAGCAGCCTCGGCGGGGTCGATGGCCGCCAGGATGCCGTTCTCGGGTATATCGAGCAGATAGATGTAGTTGTCGCTCAGGGCCGGGAGTTGATGAACGGTAAAGTGCGGGTGCGTATAGGACCACATGGCGCCCTATTATAGATGTTTTGGTGGCCGCATCATACCGGCTTCGTGATTGCCGTGATCGTGCCGGTCCGATGAGGATTCAATAAAAAAGCCCGGGTAGAATGCCCGGGCCTTGTAGGGATGAGCGCCTCAGGCGCCGGCAATCAGGCCTGAATCGAACCATCCGGATGGGGCGGGAAGCAGCGAGGGCATGTTCCACGCCTTCTTCGGGGCCGGACGGATGCTGAGGATCTCCCGCGTCAGGCCGAGGTTCGGATCTAGGCTGTGGCCTGTGTGGTTGAGATAGAACAGACCATCCACCTTCTGTGCCTGGGCGATCAGCATGGGAGTATCCTGGCAGTCTGGGCTGCAGATGGCGTACCAGCTGACATTTGGGGTGACAGCCCTGTACCAGCCGGCAATGGTATTGCCCTCAAGTTCGGGTGTCTCAATGTCGGTAACCAGGACGCCGATGCGGTCCGATTCCCCGGTGGTGGACCGGTCCAGCGCGGCATAGGCATCCATGCGATTGTAGACGACTCTGACATTCAGGTTGAGGTTGCCGAGAAGACAGGCGATCTGATGGGCAACTATGACATTATTGGAAAGAATCAGTGCATTGTCGGGTTCCATGATACATTCCTCCGTCGAGGGCGTGCCTCTGATGAGGTGGCATGCTACAGCCTACGTATGACATCCTGTTGACAGCATCATGACAGCGAAGTGACAGGGGTTATGCAGTCTCCGGCAGCGCCTTTTTTGGTGTATGCGAACGGCGGTCGATCTCCAGACGGTTGCCTATGGTCTTTTTTGCCTTTCGCTTCATCTCCACCGCGATTTCGGCCGCCTCCAGATGTGATGAGAAGCATTCGGGGAGGCAGGGAAGTGCGCCGATGGATAGGGAGACCACTGGAAAACAACAGAGTTCGCCGGCCCGATTCTTCGTGGTGATACCGCCCGCCTTGATATCTTCCTCGTCGTAGAGCTCTTTCGCCCGGCCGGAGAAAGTCTCCATCAGGTGCCGGATCCGTGCTTCCCATCCATCCTGCTTCTCGCACATCATGATGAAATCATCGCCGCCGATGTGGCCGATGAAACAGCTCCCGCTTTTGCTCTCTTTCAGGACATTGGCCAGAAGGCCGATCATGGCATCCCCGCGTTTGTAACCGTAATGGTCATTGAAGGCCTTGAAATGGTCGATATCGAAGTAGCTCAGGATGAAAGGGGAGGTGCCCTGAAGACGTCTGGTCACCTCCTTCTCAATGGCAGTATTACCCGGCAGGCGCGTCAGCGGGTTCGACTCCATTGCCAGATCAACTTTCATGCGCGTGATGCGTTCGAGCAGATCGTGCACAAAGATTAGACCACTATATTCATTTTCTTTATCGACGATGATAGGTGAGTAGAGATTCTTGAATGGTCGATTCGTGGTCAGTTCACTCAGTTCCTCGATCGGTGTGCTGGCTGGCACAATCAGCGGATTGCGCTGCATGATCTGCCGAATGGGGCGCTTGCCATGCAGTTCCCTCGTGAAGGGTAGGGAGAAGTGCATCAGGATATCCTCGCGCAATACCATGCCGACCGTGCGGCGTTTCTCGACCACCGGAAGGGCCAGAAGCCTGGCGTCCTTCTGGAAGCGGGAGAGCACCTGCTCCGACGGATCGCCGGGGTTACAGGGGGGGGTCTTGTGAATCAGGTTGGTGATGCACGCCTCCCCGGCGCAGTGTGATGTCTGGCCGTGGGTGCAAAGCGGTTCGCCGACCTCTCTGACCGGAATGTCATCGGGCCGGGCCTCGGGCCTGCCGATCAGGTAGCCCTGACCGAGGTGAATGCCGAGCTTTCGGGTTTCGCAAAGAATCTCATCCGTCTCGATGCCCTCGGCAATAATAGTGCAGTCGATATGCTTCGCCAGATTGACGATGGTGCGCACGAACTCTTGGGCGACCCGATTGTCGGGAAGCTTGCGGATGAAATATTTGTCGAGTTTGATGTACTCCGGACGAAGCTCGGCCATGAGCTGCAGATTGGAGTAGCCAGCGCTCAGGTCATCGAGTGCAATGGAGAAGCCCATCTCCCGATAGTGTCTGACTGCCTTTTTGAGTTCGGTGATGTCGTCGACGGGAGAGTGCTCCGTTAGCTCGATAACGACACGGCTGCCCTTGATGTGGGCGCGTTCGAGCATACCAAGCGTGGTGCCTTCCCGGAAGGTGGGATCCATTAGGCAGTAGGGATCGACGTTAAGGAAGAGTTTGCCCCGCAGGTTTTGTTCGCTGAAATGCTGGATTGCCCTCTCCCGGCAGACACGCTCTGTTTCGAACAACATCTGATGTTCGCGCGCCACGCCGAAAAGCTGGTCGGGCATGTGAAGCGGAGAGGTTTTGGGAGCGCGAGCCAGTGATTCGTATCCGAATACATGGTTGGTGCGGAGGTCAATCAAAGGCTGGTAGAACGGGGTGATCTGCTTGTTCTTGATGATATGTTTCAGTTCCGAGAGATTGGAGTCGCTCTGTTCCTCGATGTGAACGGCCATCATGCGCGAGTTTCTTTTCACGCGGTTTTCACCGATTTCCAGCATGGATACCTCCCGATATTGCGATCTAGCGAAATGATGCAGGAAAAGTAAGTCGGTTTGGTGACAATTGGATGACATGCCGTTAAGTCGCGTTGCCTCAGTACGAAGTACGAAGGTGTCATCGCGATGTCATGAGGGATATTCTATATTTGTGATAGTATGTTACGGTATTTAATGACCTGATTCCCGGCCGGGATCACAATCGGCACTGAAAGGTTGATGCATTGACGACCCACCAAGAACTTGATGACCCCGAACTTTTCCTCAACCGTGAGCTGAGCCTGCTCGCCTTCCACCGGCGGGTATACGAGATGGCGGCGGATGAATCCGTGCCGATGCTGGAACGCCTTCGCTATCTCTGCATCTCAAGTTCCAATCTGGATGAGTTTTTCGAGGTGCGCGTTGCCTCCGTGAAGCACAAGCTCTCGTTTGGTGTGCAGCGGACTGAACCTGACGGCATGAATCCGGCCGGATTGTTGCGCCAGATTCGTGAACGCGTCTCGGCTATGGTGGGTGCGCAGTACGAACTGCTGAACGAACGTCTGATTCCGGTGCTGGAGACCGAGGGTGTCCGCTTTCTGCGCCGGAATCACTGGAATGAGGATCAGCGCATATGGCTACGCCGTTTTTTCCGCACCGAGCTGATGCCGCTGATCAGCCCGCTCGGTATTGATCCGGCGCACCCTTTTCCGCGCGTGGCCAACAAGAACCTCCACTTCATCGCCTCTCTGGAGGGCAAGGACGCTTTTGGTCGGGAGCATCGGCTGGCCATTATCCCAGTGCCGCGTTCGTTGCCTCGCTTGATCCGTCTACCCGAGGAGTCCTCCGGTTTTTCGCACACGTTCGTCTTTCTCTCCTCGATCATGCACGCCTTCGTCGACGATCTATTTCAGGGTATGAAGGTGACTGGCTGTTACCAGTTCCGGGTCACGCGGGACAGTGAGCTCTATCTGGACGAGGAGGAGATGGACGATCTCAAGCTGGCTCTTGAGGGGGGGCTTCAGAAGGAGCGCAAGTATGGCCGGGCGGTACGCCTGGAGGTGGCTGACAACTGTCCACCGGATGTTGTCCATTTCCTGCTGGAGAAGTTCCAGCTCGGACAGGACGATCTGTATCAGGCCAACGGCCCCGTCAACCTCTATCGTCTGGCTTCCGTGTACGGTCAGGTGGAGAGAAAAGATCTTAAGTTCCCATCCTTTATGCCTGGCATGCCCGAGGAACTTGTTCATGTCGATGATGTGTTCGGAGCGCTATCGCAGCGGGATATCCTTCTGCACCATCCATACCAGTCATTCCAGCCAGTGATCAGCATGCTCCAGCAGGCGGCGGAGGACCCCAATGTGTTAGCCATAAAGCAGACGCTCTATCGCACTGGTGCTTCGTCTCCGGTCGTCGATTCGTTGGTGAAGGCGGCGCGCAATGGCAAGGAGGTGACGGTGGCCATCGAACTGCGGGCGCGTTTCGACGAGGAAGAGAACATCCAGTTGGCCGAACGCCTTCAGGAGGCAGGTGCGCATGTCGTCTATGGTGTGGTCGGCTACAAGACCCACGCCAAGATGCTGCTGGTCGTGCGCCGTGAGGGGCGACGGCTGAAACGGTATGTGCATCTCGGCACTGGCAATTACCATAATGTCACCGCTCAGGCCTATACGGATATCGGCTTGCTCTCCAGCGATCCGAAGATCGGCGACGATGTGCACAAGCTGTTCCATCAGTTGACTGGACTGGGGCAGGCGTCCCGTCTGAAGAAGGTGGTCCAGTCCCCCTTTGATCTTCACAAGCGGTTGATCTCCTGGATCGACCGTGAAGCGGAGATGGCCAAGGATGGAAAGCGGGGACGGATTATCGCCAAGATGAACGGTTTGGAGGAACGGGAGGTGATCAGTGCGTTGTACCGGGCCTCACAGGCGGGTGTGAAGATCGACCTGATCGTCCGTGGCATCTGTTGCCTCAGGCCGGGGGTGCCCGGCCTGTCCGAGAATATCCGGGTCCGTTCTATTCTCGGGCGTTTTCTCGAGCATACGCGGATCTTCTATTTCGGAAACGGTGGTACACCGGATGTTTATTGCTCTAGTGCTGATTGGATGAGTCGTAATCTGCTCAAGCGGGTGGAAGCTTGCTTTCCTATCGAGGATCGCGCTCTGAAACGAAAGATCGTCCGGCACGGTCTACGCATCTATCTAGAGGACAAGCGTTTTGCATGGCGTCTACATACCGACGGCGGTTACAACCGCATCGTATCGCGTTCCGGTGATGCGGTCAGCGCTCAGGAATTCCTGCTACACGAGCTGAGTGTGGTCAATGGAGGAGAAGAGTAGGCCGATATGAGAACTCCTGAGGAGATATGAGCGACCAAGGTGTCCGGTTCCTACTGGCCGAGCACTGTAGCTCGCAGGATATCCGGCAGTGCCTCTCCCGGATTCGGATATCCCGGATCGTTGCGCCGGTGGTCATGAAACGGCGGGTGATGGACAGTTTTGACTGGCGTCTCTTCCGGAAAGGTGGCGTGATCGAGGAAATCCATCAGGGCTCGCGTACCGGGACCGGATGGCGGGAGATCGAGCGCGATAAACTGACCAAACCCCTATTGCCGGGCGCCGCTCCTCGCTTTGCCAGCGAATATCCGGCCGGGCCGCTGCGGCAGTATATGCTCTCCGTACTTGGCGTCCGTGCCTTGGTTCCCGTGGTCGATATCGAGAGCCATCTCCATGAAATCCATGCCTTAAACGAAGACGACAAGACCATTGTACGTATTTTTCTAGAACACCATCTGGCAGGCAGACCCCGTACCGATGTGGCGTCGTTTGCCAACTGTCTCCTTATCGAACCGATTCGCGGATACAGGGATGAGTTCCGGCATATCAAGCGGCATCTGAAACGCCATCTGAATCTGCGCGTACCGGCGCGGCCAGTGATCTGGCAAGCACTCGATGTGATCGGCCGGGCACCGATGGATTATTCTTCCAAGCTGGATATCCCGCTGGACGGAGAGATTCCGGCATATGTGGCGGTCGGTCGTGTCCTGCGCCAACTCTTCGACACCATGGAGGCCAACGAACACGGTCTGATCAACGATATTGATCCCGAGTTTTTGCATGACTTTCGCGTGGCGATACGTCGCATCCGCTGCGTATTGCGTCAACTCAGGCATGTGCTTCCCTCGCAAGCCACAGGATGCTTTCTGAATGAATTCGGATGGCTGGGGAGAATGACCGGCACGGCCCGGGATCTGGATGTCTACCTGTTACAGTTTCCCGACTATGAAGCGCTGTTGTCTGCAAGACTGTGTGAGGGATTGCTACCGCTGCGGCGACTGTTGGAACAGAGAGCAGTGCGAGAGAAGCGCCAACTGGCAGAATATCTCAACTCGGAACGCTATCGGTCGTTGAAGCGAGAGGGGCGGCGTTTTCTTGAGCAGCTTGCAATGGGTGAGCCACTCGCTCTCGAGGCCGAGAAACCGATCCGGTGCATTGCCGATGTCCGCATCGAAAAGATGCTGCGGCGTGTTCTCAAGGAGGGGAAGGCAATCGATCGCCATTCGCCGCCGGAGGCACTGCACAAATTGCGCAAGAGCTGCAAGAAGCTGCGCTATCTGATGGAGCTTTTCCGCCATCTCTATCCGAAAGAGGAAATGCGCCGTCTGATAGGAGCATTGAAGAGGCTGCAGGACAATCTGGGAGAGCTGCAGGATCTAGCCGTTCAGGCGTCCACTTTGCGCACGCTGAGTGAAGAACTGACAACAATGGGGGACGCCGAAGAAACTTCGCGTCAGGCCATGGAAACGCTGGTACAGTACCTTCAGCGGCGTCATGATGCAGTCTGTGCCGATTTTGCCGTACAGTTTAGAATGTTTGTGTCGCCCAAGAATCGGCATCGTTTCAAACAGATGCTTGCGAGGTAGACGGGTGAAGGTGCTGGCTTCCTACAATATCAAGGGTGGTGTCGGAAAGACCTCCACCGCCGTAAATCTGGCCTATCTCGCGGCCGGAAGCGGAGCGCGGACGCTAATATGGGATCTCGATCCGCAGGCAGCGGCCAGTTACTGCTTACGTGTGAAACCTGGCGTCAAGGGTGGGAGCAGGAAGCTGCTGCGCAAGAAGTCCGCCTCAGGCGGTGCCATTAAGGGAAGCGATTACGAGAATCTCGACCTGCTACCGGCCGACTTCTCTTATCGTCATTTTGATCTGGAGCTGCACGATGCAAAACATTCGAAGCAGCGTCTCAACAGGGTGCTGGAGCCGTTGCGCGACGATTACGATTTTATCTTTCTTGACTGCCCGCCAGGTATCTCGCTGTTGTCCGAGGCGGTGTTCCGTGCTGCAAATGCGCTGGTGATTCCAACGCTGCCGTCGATTCTTTCCCTGCGAACGCTGCAGCAGCTTCTCGCCTTCAGGCAGGAGAAGGGGCTGCAACAGTTGCTGCCGCTCGCCTTTCTGACCATGGTGGATCGTCGTAAGAAGTTGCACAACCAGATCGTCGGAGCCCGCGACCGTATGGGGTCCTGGATGCTGGAGTCAGTGGTTCCCTACGCCAGCGAGGTGGAGCAGATGGCCGAGCGGCGGGAACCGGTATGCCGCTTTCTGCCGAACGGGCGTGCTGCAGCGGCCTATATCGATCTATGGGACGAGATTCAGGACCGGATCTTCTAGGAGATAGGGAGAAGGGAATGAAACGGCTGTTACTGGTGCGTCATGCCAAATCGAGCTGGAAGGATGCCGGGCTCGATGATTTCGACCGACCGCTGAACAAGCGGGGGGGGCACGATGCGCCGATGATGGGCGCTCGGCTGACGAAGCGGCACATTCATCCGGATATGATCGTCAGCAGTCCGGCCAAACGGGCTGTGCAGACGGCGGAGGCGCTGGCTTCCAGTCTGAAGGTGCCGACGCAGCGGCTGATATACGACAGATCAGTGTACGAGGCCAGCACGACTACGCTGCTGAAGGTGATCGAGAATCTCGATGATGAACAGTCGTGTGTCATGCTGGTCGGCCACAACCCCGCGATGACCCTCCTCGCCAATGCATTGGCGGGACATGTCATCGACAACCTCCCCACTTGCGGAATCGTGGATCTATCGATCAATATCGAACGTTGGTGCGAGGTCATGGGCGGTTATGTGACATGCCGGCTCTGCGACTATCCGAAGAGGAAAGGGACATGATCGTGCCTAGTTCAGCCCTCTTCCGTCGTTACTTGCAAATGTTGACCGAATATCCGTTTGTAGAGCGAAGCCGATTTTCTGGCCGCCCATACCTCTAGTAACAGATCACCTTCTCCCTCGATACGAAGCTCCGCGCACGACTTCAGGTTGAGGAGTCTTAGCGTGCGCACATTCCCCCGGCGTTCTTTGTTCAGTGCGATGGCCATCCGAAGTATGACGATCAGCTTCTCCGCCCGCTTCTGCTGATCCGGATCAAGCTGGCTGAAAGGGGTATGTTTTTCGTCGGGAAAGCGCTTGCGGTGGTAGCGGACGATGGTGGCGAGAAGCGCTTTCTCTTCAGACGAGATGCCGATCATCGGCGATGCATGGATGATATAGTGGGCGTGCCGGTGATGGCCGGCCGGCCGAATGGACATGCCCACCTCATGGAGTAGGGCGGCCATCTGCAGCAGCAGATCGTCCCTGGATGTTAACCCGTGATGCGGGGCCAGTTGCCGGCAGAGCTCCGTGGCGATGAAGCGCACATGTTCGGCATGTCTCAGATCGGCATGGAACCGTCGTGCCAGACTCGCACCCCATGCCAGCGCCTGGTGACCGGGGTGCTCCAATTCGTCCTGATCCCCGTAGAGTAGATCGATGAGGACACCGGTCGCCAGATCGGTGCCGGGAATGATAAGATCCGCCGGACGAAACCGCTTCATCAGGGATTTTAGCACCAGCGCCGCCGGTACCACAACGTCAGCACGGTCGGGACGTAGTTGAAGCTGTTCGACCCGTTCCGAGTAAGAGAGGGTGGAGAGCCTCTGGCACAGCTTCTTGATCCCCTTGTAGTCGAGCCGGTTCGCATTCGGGTAGTCGAGCTCGGAGACGGACAGACCGCCGAGGCTTTCGATATTGCCACCTGTTCCGATGCAGAGATCGATATCGGAGTTGTGAATCTCTTCCCCCAGTTTCTGGTGCATTGATAGGATGTATTCGTTAAGGAGCTGGGTGAAGTCGTCATGCGAGACGTTGTTGAACATCTCCAGCAGACGCACCGTTCCCATCTTCAGGGTCTCCAGTGCGACGATCTCGCCCTCCCGGGAAAGGGTGATCTCGACACTGCCACCACCGATATCGATCAGGATGGCATTAAGCCGGTCAAAATTGTCGATATTTTTGCGCACGGCGGCATGAATGAGCCGTGCTTCCTCCTCTCCCGAGATGACCTCGATCCGAATGTCCGTCTCTTTCTTGACCCGTTTCACCAGACGGGCGGCATTGGAGGCGCTGCGAAGAGCACTGGTGCCGGTGGCTCGTATTGCCTTGACCGGATACTGGTCGATCATGCTCCGGAATGTGTGGAAGGCCTCCACGGCACGATCGATGGTGTCGTCGGAGAGGGTGCCCTGGGAGAAGGCATCGCTACCCAGCCGGACCGGTTCGCGATGATAGTGAATCGCCTCGATCCCACCGTTCGAGTCGGCGCCACCGATGCGCAGCCGGATCGCATTGGAGCCGATGTCGATGACGGCGGCCAGCAGCGGCGGGGCGGTGTCAGCGCTGTTCATTCTTCCTCGTCGTCATCTCCCTCAAGCAGTTCGGCCAGATGCTCGCGATTGATGTGGCGCACCTCGTGGCCAACCACCAGATAGATCGTCATCTCCGCGATGTTTTTAGTGTGATCGCCGATACGCTCGATCTGTTTGGCGATATTGGCCAGAGCCATATAGTGACCGATCTCGGAGGGATGTTCGGTCATGGAGGAGAAGAGCGAGCGCTGGCTGTCGGCGAATGTCGCGTTGATCGCCTGATCGTGTTCGATGACCTCCTGGGCAAGCTGAACGTCCTGCCGTTTGTAGGCTCGTCGTGCATCCTTCAGCTGTCGCAACACCATCTCCTGCATGTCGGGCAGCGATGCAAGTTGCGACGGCACGTATCCGTTCAGCTCAATCGTGTTGTTGGCGATGCTGGCAGCCAGATCGCTGATGCGTTCGAGGTCGGTGACGATTTTGGTGGCGGCGAATACCTGCCGGAGATCGGAGGCCGCAGGTTGATGGCGTACAATGACACTGCGAGCCAGTTCATCCACCTGAACCTCGAGGGCATTGGCCGCCTCATCTTGGCTGATGACGGATTTCGCGATCTCGACATCGCCCTCGAACAGGGCGCGCAGCCCCTTTTTGACGTTTTTGCGCACCACCTTGAACATCGACATGATCAGCGCATCGAGCTCGTCGAGCTCGATGTCGAAACGTTTGAAGGTGTGATCAGCCATCCTCTTCTCCCTTAGCCAAATCGTCCGGTAATATAGTCTTCCGTCTCCTGTTTGGAGGGAGAGGTGAACATGATGTCCGTATCGTCGAACTCCACGAGCTTTCCGAGGTAGAAGAAAGCGGTAAAGTCGGACACACGGGCCGCTTGCTGCATGTTGTGGGTGACGATGACGATCGTGAAGCGGTTCTTCAGTTCATCGATCAGCTCCTCGATCTTGGTGGTAGCGATCGGATCGAGTGCCGAACAGGGCTCGTCCATCAGCAGTACCTCCGGCTGTACGGCCAGTGCACGCGCGATGCATAGGCGTTGTTGCTGTCCGCCCGAAAGGGCTGTGCCGTGCTGTTTGAGCTTGTCCTTGACCTCATTCCACAGTGCCGCATCCCGCAACGCCTTTTCCACACGTCCCTCGAGTTCGCTTTTGCTCATGCGACCGTGCAGTTTCAGGCCGTAGGCGATGTTGTCGAAGATGCTCATGGGGAAAGGGGTCGGTTTCTGGAAGATCATACCGATCTTGTGACGCAGCTCGAGCGCCGGCACCTTCGGATCAAGAATGTTCACATCGTCCATCAGGATCTCGCCGCCGGCCCGGTGACCCTTGTAGAGATCGAACATACGGTTGTAGGTGCGGATATGGGTCGATTTTCCGCAGCCGGAGGGGCCGATGAACGCGGTCACTCTGTTCTTGGCAATATCGAGGGTGTTGTCGAACAGGACCTGTTTGTCGCCGTAGTAGAAATCGAGATGGCGGACCGAGATTTTCGTCTCAAGTTCAGGGCTTTTGCTTTGGACCTCTGCATCGCCCGGGGTGGTCGGTGCGCCTTCCAGCTGTGCAATCGTTGCGGTCAATGTCTGCTCCTTTTGCGCAATACAAAGCGCGTAAAGATGGTGACGGTGAGAACGGATAC
>DATFLK010000184.1:0-6913 GCA_035267815.1 Mariprofundaceae bacterium
TTCTCGATGTCGCGGCCCCAGCGGCGCAGCACCTCCATGACGCGCGCCACCGTCCAGTTGGCGCGCACCTTGAAGAGCTCCGTCTGCATCAGGCCGCCGGCCGACTCCTCGCTGTGCTCCAGCAGCGGCTCGATCTCGCGCCGTTCCTCGGGCTCGAGCGCGGCGATCACCTGGTCGGCGACCTCCCTGTCGACCACCTGCAGGATATCCGCCGCATCGTCGGAAACGAGATGACCGACGACGGCGCCGATATCGCTCGGGGAGAGGGTGGCGAGCAAATCGCCCTGCATCCCTTCCGGCAGCTCGAGCAGCACATTGCCGCGCATCGCCTCGGGAACGAGCCGCAGCAGCACGAGGCGATCCTCGTCGAATTTGGTGTGGAGGAGCAGACGCACCAGCTCGCTGGCGTGCATCTTCTTCAGGCGGTGGCGAAGGGCGCGCGGACGCTCGGCGGCCATGCGCATCGCCGCTTCCGGCGACAACTCCGGCTTATGCTTCTTGCGCTTCGACTTCGACATAGCCACCTCTTCGCGTCGCGCGCACGCTACACCAGCATCCGCCCCGTAGGAATGCCCGAACAAGGGTGAATTCATGGAGAATATCACATAGTATCGTTTGACGTTAGTAACTCAACTCGTTACTATTCTTTATGATCAAAACGTTCGCCGACAAAGAGGCCACCGCCCTCTTTGCCAACAGTCGAGTACGCCGTTTCGGCCGGGAAGCGCTGGCCAGTGGAGTATCCGGATCAATGCCCAACGGTGCATCTGTTTCGAATGGCGCGACGGGCATGCATGGAACGTCGAGATCATCGATTACCACGAATGGAGGTGACGAGATGATCCATATCAATGATCTCCCCAATACCGACTTCTCCGATGTATCGGACGGCCTGCTTTCACCGGTTCACCCCGGAGAGATTCTTCTTGAGGACTTCCTGAAGCCCATGGGCATTACCCAGTATCGCCTAGCCAAGGAGATCGGCGTACCCCAGCGCCGCATCGGCGAAATCGTGGCTGGAAAGCGTGCCGTCACGACGGATACCGGACTCAGGCTTTCGCGCTTCTTCGGCATGAGCGACGGCTTTTGGATCGGGCTACAGGCCGATTACGACATGGCCAGAACCCGGACCGATCTGGCCGATATCCTTGCGAATATCCGCCCCGTGGCCCACGCCTGAACAAAAAAAGAGGCCCCCTTCCGAGGGCCCTCCGTATCTCACAACTTGAACAAGCGCAGGTACGCCTGTTGATCCTAATGGATATGTTTCTCCACCTCGGTCAGCTTCTTCTGGGCCTCACCCTTACGCCCCTTGGAGTAGACCGGGCGGCCGGGCACATCTGGCAGCGACAGCACCTTGCGGAAATAGGGCTCCGCCTTTCGGTAGCGCTTCTGGTCGAGCCAGAAATCGCCCATGAAGTAGTTGGCGTCCATATCGTCCGGCGCCATCTTCAGCGCCTTCTCCAGATAGGCCTTAGCCTTGTCGTCGTCGCCGTAGCCGATGAAACCGCCCGGCACCATGTAGTAGAAACTGCCCAGCGTCGTATAGATGGAGCCGTGCATGGCGTCCGGATTGATCTTCTCGGCCGCCAGTAGCAGATCGCGCCCCTTCTTCATCTCCGGCATCGCCTTGAACATCGACGAGAGACCGCCCATCGCCCCGGCATAGCCGGCGCGGATGATAGCCTCCCAGATCTTAGGTTCGGCACGGTCCGGATACTTGGCCGCCAATGCCGAGGCCTCACCCACCAGCTTCTTGAAAGCTGCCTCCTGGCGATCCTCCGGCATCTGGTAGTTCACCTTCGCCCACTCGTGCTGGAGCTTCAGCACGGCATCGCCGACCACATCAGCCTGTGCTGGCGCCATCGAGGCAAACAGCATCACCGTCGCCGTCGTCACGGCCATCAACCAACGTGCAACCATCATCCATCCTCCTTCGATCTACAATTGTGCCGTGTCATACCCGGCGGCTCACTCCTCGCCCTTGGCAAAACGGCGAGCGATGCGATTCTGGGCCGCCAGCGCCTTGTCCACGATACGCGGCAGAATGGCATTGATCCGCACAAAAAGCGACTCCGGCCAACCTAGGTAGACATCCTTCCGGCGTCCCTCGATGGCGGCCACAATACGGCGGACCACATCCTCCGGATCGTCCATATTCGTCCCGGTTGCCTCGTTCATGCGCATGATCGGGCCGGTATTGATCGGCGTGCGCACGGCGCGCGGCGCGATAAAGGTAACCTCGACGCCGGTGTCGGCCAACTCCCGGCGCAGCGCCTCGGAGAAGCCCCTGAGCCCAAACTTGCTGGCCGAGTAGGAGGCGAAGTAGGCAAAGGCGATGGAACCGAAGATCGAGCCGACATTGACGATATGGCCGCTCTCTTCGGCCAACAGGTGCGGCAGCACCTCGCGGGTCAGCATCATCGGCGCGATCAGGTTGACGCGGATCAGCGTCTCTAGGTGCTCCGGCGGCTCATCCTCGAAGGCGCGAAAGCTCATCAGTCCGGCCAAGTTGATCAGCGTATCGATGCCGCCGTTGGCCTTGATCGCGCCACTGACCACCGCATCACACCCCTCGCGCGTGGAAAGATCGGCCACAATGCCGTGCGCCTGTCCGCCAGTCGCGTTGATCTCGTCACAGACCGCATCGAGCGCCTCTTGGTTGATATCGACCAGTACCAGCCTAGCGCCGCGCTCGCTGAGGCTTTTAGCCAGCAGCTTGCCCATGCCGCCGGCGCCGCCGGTCAAGATAATGCGCTGCGAATCGAATCTGCTCATGCTCCCTCCTCCTCGACGGGAATCAACGGAAGCGCACGAAAGATATCGCCATAGAGCTTGTAAAACACCTTGGCGCAATGCACTACCGCCTGCTTGTCCGCCTCGTTCTCCAGCCGGTTCATCAGATTCTTGTAGAAATCGACATGGCCGACATCGAGCGAGCCGTGCGAGTTCAGATAGGAGAAGGCCTGCTTGGGCAGATTCAGGCTTTTGGCAATGTTTTCGGCCGCATGACTGGCCAGCGCCACGCTCGTCCCCTCCAGCACCAGCACCATGCCGAAGAAGCCGACCGGATTGCGGCGGTGGACGGTGTCGTAGGCGTAGGCGACCATTACCTCGGTGGTGACATGCGGCACCGCACGACGCACCGCCTCCTTGTCGCCACCACAGGCCGCGATGTCGTTGAGAATCCACTCCTGGTGGCCCATCTCCTCCTCAATATACTCGCCGACCGCCTCGCGCAGCCACTCCAGCCGCTCGGTCAGCCGGCCACCAGTGGCCATCAACAGCGGCGTGGTGTGCTTGACGTGGTGGTAGGCTTGGGAGAGGAAGGCGATATAGCTCTCCAAGGTCAGCTTGCCCGCTGCCCCCTGCTGGATAAATGGAATCGACAACAGCTCGTTCCGGGCATCCTCGGTCTCGGCAATCAGTTCATCGTAAAAGGCCATCTCGGTTCATCCTCCTCATTGTCTCTGGCTGATGCCCGGTCGGTGCCGGTCAGTCAGCCTCGTCATAGATTCGTTCGATCTCGGCCCCGTAGGCGTGCCAGATGGCCTCGCGCCGGGGGCGTCCTGTGCCGGTAAACATGTCGTTCCCAAGCGAGAAGGGCGCCTCGGCCAGCAGCCAGCGGCGCACACGGGCGTAGTCCGGCAGGCGCGCATTGGCGGCATCCACCGCCTGCTGCACGGCATGCTGATCAGCGGGTGCGCGCAGGACAAGTACCGCCACATTGTAGGGCCGCGCCTCGCCGAAAACGACCGCTTGGGCAATCAGCCGCTGCACGGTCAGCTCGCGCTCCACCCACTCCGGCGCCACGTTGCGCCCGAAGGCGGTGATGAAGATATGCTTCTTGCGACCGGTGATGCGCAGGAAGCCGTCGTCGTCGAGATAGCCGGTATCGCCCGTCGGCCAGTAGCTGCCAGCCAGTTCCGGTTCACCGCGACCGAGGTAACCGGAGAAGAGACTGCCGGCGACGAGAATCTCGCCATCGTCGGCAAAGCGGAGCTTCACATGCGGCAGCGGCCTGCCGACCGTGCCCAAATTGTGGGCGCCGGGGCTGTTGACGGCGACGACGCTGGCCGCCTCGGAGAGGCCGTAGCCCTCGTAGACCGGCAGATCGAGGCACTCGGCCCGCTCCAGAAGCATGGGCGAGACCGGCGCGCCGCCGACCGCCGCGTAGCGCATCGTTCCCGGCTTCGGTCCGCCCGCCTCGACGGCCGAGACCAGCGCCAGCAGCATCTGCGGGATCATGATGCAGGTGGTGACCCGATGTTCCACCATCGCCCCGAGCAACCGGGCCGGCTCGAGCTCGGTGGCGCCGCGCAGGCCGACCCCCGCCAACCCCGGCAACACACAGGTGGCACCCGCCATCAGCGAGACGTATATGCCACCGATATTTTCCAGCAATGTGGCCAGAGGCAGCAGGCAGAGATGGCGATCATCAGGGTTCGCACCGGCACATGAGAGGATCGACGTGGCCACCTGCTCCATCGCCGCTTCGGTCAGACAGACACCCTTGGGATCGCCGGTGGTGCCGGAGGTGTAGGTGATCTTGGCGATGGCCGGATCGATACGCACCTCGGCGGGATAGACCAGCCGCACCATCTGCACCGGCGTGCCCGCCACCATGACGATCTCGCGCTCGGTCACCGCCACGCCGGCCGCCTCGAGCATCGCCTCGAGCTGCTGCGGCTGATCACTCAGGAGTGTATCGACGCCGGCGTTGTCGAGCAGGTGGCGCACCTGCGACGGCGAGAAGAAGAGCGGCACCGGCACCAGCGGCATGCGGCCGTGCAGCGCGGCCAGATCGGCGACGGCCCAGGCGGGAGTGTTGTCCATCATCAGGCCGAGCACGCCCGCGCCGCGTCCCTTCAGATGGCCAGCCAGATAGTCGATCTCGTCGACCAGCGCGGCATAGGAGAGATGCGGCGGTGCCGCGCCCTCCAGCGCGGGATGGGCGGGCTGCTTGGCGGCGTGCTCCAGAATCGATGCAATGATACGGCTCAAGCGACCCTCTTCTTGCCCTGCTGCATGCCCTCGACCAGCGCGCTGACCCAGAGTGGCTGCAGCACCTCGCGGGTGAACTCCAGCGACCAGTAGCCCTCGTGGATATCGCCGATCATGATCTTCGGATCGGCCTGGTAGTAGCGCCCCCACTCTCTCTGCACGTCGCCGCCCAACCGGACGGGATCGGCGATGCCGATATAGACCGGATCGAGCCCGAGACGAAAGAAGGCGTTGCGCAGCTTGGTCACGCCGGTGAAGACGACCCAGCGGAAATTGGCACCATAGAGGTAGGCGGTCAGCGCCGTGATAGCGGCCCGCGCACCGCCGGGATGGGCATCGGCGAGGTTGCCAACCTCGACGATATCGCCGCGCACGACCTCCTGTCCCAGCTTGCGACTCATCACCACCTCGATCGGTTCGTCGAAGTAGTGCTCGACGAAGAGCTTGTGGCGCGCCGCATCACAATAGCCGACCGCGGCGACCATCTCCTCGTCACGGGTCTTAAGCTGAACGAGATAGGGCATGTAGTTGTGGATATCGGCGTCGTATTCGATATTGAAGCGATCGTGGATGAAACGCTCCGCTTGCGCGCGGCCCGGGCTGTCCGGTTCGAAGGCATCGATAATCATGCGTCCCCTTTCCTTTCCACGGCCTTGGTCGCCATGCGGACCCGACAGAAAACATGCCGGCATGTCACTTCCATGTATATAGCAGCATCCCTGCGTGCATGCCGGCATATTTCCGTGCGCCCCTTACGCGCCGGGTATGACCCTATCGCCAATAAGCTGAAACCAACCTGAACGCCCCGCCGCAAGGCTATTGCCGCACCGGAAGGCGCAGGGCAGGCTGCGCCGCCATGAGCGCCCTGAGCTTTGAACTGCTGCACCGGGACCCGGCCGGCTTTGCCCGCCGGGGGCGCATGACGCTGCCGCACGGTGTGGTCGAGACGCCGGTCTTCATGCCGGTCGGCACCCAGGCGACGGTCAAGGCGATGACACCGCGCGATCTCGACGAGATCGGTGCCGAGATCATCCTCGGCAACACCTACCACCTGATGCTGCGCCCCGGTGGCGATACTATCGAACGGCTCGGTGGTCTGCACCATTTCATGGGCTGGGATCGCCCTATCCTGACCGATTCGGGCGGCTTCCAGGTCTGGTCGCTCGGCCAGTTGCGCAAGATCGAGGCGCACGGTGTCGCCTTCCGCTCCCATATCGACGGCTCACCGGTCTTTCTGGGGCCGGCGGAGAGCATGCGAATCCAGCGGCAGCTCGGCAGCGACATTGTCATGGCCTTCGACGAGTGCACCCCTTACCCCGCCAGCTTGAATCAGGCGCGCGAATCGATGCAGATGTCGATGCACTGGGCCGCCGAGTGCCGGGAGCATATGCCCGCCAACGATCGCCAGGCACTCTTCGGCATCGTGCAGGGCGGCATGTACGGCGATCTCCGGCTGGAGAGTCTGGAGGCACTTCAAGGGATCGGCTTCGAAGGCATCGCCATCGGCGGACTTTCGGTCGGCGAACCTAAACAGGAGATGGTCGCCACGCTTGATGTGCTGGCGCCGCACCTGCCGAATGCCCAGCCGCACTACCTAATGGGAGTGGGTACGCCCGAGGACCTGATCGAGGGGATCGACCGCGGCATCGACATGTTCGACTGCGTCATGCCGACGCGCAACGCGCGCAACGGCACGCTGTTCACCGACAACGGCACACTCAACATCAAGCAGGCCCGATATCGCGAGGATGACCGCCCGCTGATGGACGACTGCGACTGCTACACCTGCCGCCACTTCTCGCGCGCCTATCTGCGCCATTTATATATCAGTCGGGAGATGTTAAGTTCCCGGTTGAATACTGTGCACAACCTTCACTACTATTGCGCGCTCATGCGACGAGCCCGTGTC
>DATFLK010000185.1:0-2272 GCA_035267815.1 Mariprofundaceae bacterium
CGACGATCACCAGACGGTGGAGCGGCTGGCCGAGGTGTTGCGGGTACGGCTCGAATGGCCGGTCAATGTGGTTCTGGCCAGCGACGGCGAACGGCGTCTGGATGAGGTGCTCCGGCAGGCCAGACACGCGGGTGCCACATCCGTCACCATTGTCCCGCACTTCCTGTTCCATGGACGTTGGCGTCAGAGGCTGGAGGAGAGTGCAGCCCTCTTGAAATTGCGGCACGGTTTCCAAAGCATCGCGATCGCAGATGCCCTGGGCGAGCATCCGGCCATCTTCGCCCTGATTGAGAAGCGCGTGCAGGAATGCCTGGAGGGGAAATGAAGGCGCTTTCCGAACCCCTGAAGTCCGGGGAGGTAGCCCTTGTCGGAGCCGGACCGGGCGATCCCGATCTGCTGACTGTGGCGGCCCTGCGTCTGCTTCAGTCTTGCGATGCCATCGTCTACGATGCCTTAGTGGGCGATGCGATTCTGGCGCTGGGGGATGACGGGGCTGAACGTATCTTTGCCGGCAAGCGCGGTGGCCGGCCCTCGGCTACCCAGGGCGATATCTCCGAGACACTGGTACGGCTCGCGTCGCGAGGTAAACGCGTGGTGCGCTTGAAGGGCGGTGATCCTTTTGTGTTCGGCCGCGGTGGCGAGGAGGTGCGTGCCCTGGCTGCCGCCGGTATCTCGTTTCGTGTCATTCCCGGTATTACGGCTGGTGTGGCGGCGCCGGCGATGGCCGGCATTCCGGTCACCGATCGTGCGGTCAACAGCACGCTGGCCTTTTTGACGGGGCACGAGGCGAGTCCCGAAAGCCGCATCGACTGGCCCGCACTGGTGGCGGCCTTTCCGGTACTGGTCTTCTATATGGGCGCGAGAAACCTGCCGAAGATCGCGGACTGCCTTCTCAAGGCGGGACTGGATGGCGCCACGCCGGTGGCAGTGATTTACGCCGCCACCTGTCCGGAGGAGTCCTGCGTGACCGGTTCGCTCGATGCGGCCGCGAAGGGGGCGCTGACCGCTACCTCACCGGCCATCGTCATCGTCGGGGATGTGGTGGATCAGCGGGTGGGGTGGCGCTGAGGTGACCGGCGTCGATTCTTTCTAGAGGTTCTGCACCGAGAGCTTGGCAATGGTGTCCGAAGCCGTGCGTGCGCCCTGCTCGATCTTCTCCATCATCTCCGAGGCCGGTGCAATCTGCTGGCTGCCCTGTTCGGCGCTGTCGGCTACCGAGGTCATGCTCTGTGCGGTGGTGGCGATCATCTCCTGGTTCTCCTGGACCACATGATCGATCTCGGTGGTGGACTGACTGGTCAGGCCGGCCAGCTGACGCACCTCATCCGCCACCACGGCAAAACCGCGCCCGTGTTCGCCGGCCCGCATGGCCTCAATGGCGGCATTCAGGGCCAGAAGGTTGGTCTTTTTGGCAATGGCGCTGATGGTCGCCACGATCTTGCCGATATTCTTGGCATGCTCGTTCAGGTTGTTGATCAGCTCCACAGCATGTTCGACCTTGCCGTGAATCTCCGAGGAGGTCTGCACTGATAACTCGAGCAGTCGACTGCCCTCGATCGCATTGCGAACGGTCTCCTCGGCGATTCCGCGCGCCAGTTCGGCCGCCTTGTTGGTAGCGATATTGTCTTCAACACGCCGGGTGACATCACTGGCGAACTTGACGACCTTCGTGACGTTGCCGCGGGCATCCATGATCGGGTTATAGCTTGCCTCGAGCCAGAGGCTCTCACCGCGGGCAGTGCGTCGTTCGAAAAGCCCGGACTTGAACACGCCTGAGCCCAGCTCTTCCCAGAAATTCGGGTTCTCCTCGTAGAACGCATCGAAGCAGAACATCCTGTGATGCTGGCCGCGAATCTGTTCAATGCTGTAGCCGATGGCATTGAGAAAGTTATCGTTGGCCGTGACGATTTCGCCTTCGGGTGTGAAGATGATCGTCGCCTGAGAACGGTCGAGGGCCTGGAGAACGGCCTTCTGGTCGTTCAGGCGGTCGGTCTCCTCGGTGACATCGGAGGCGATTTTGAAGATGCGCTGAACCCGACCCGATGCATCCTTGATCGGGAAGTAGGTGGCCTCGAGCCAAATCTTTTCACCGTCGCTGTTGCGCCGCTCGAAGGTGCCTTGACGTGACTTGCCCCGCGCCATGTCCTGCCAGAAAGCACGGTATTCAGGGGTTGCGGCATAGGCGGGGTCGCAGAGCATGCGGTGATGGTGACCCTTCAGTGCCTCCAGATCGAAACCGACCACTTTCAGAAACAGCGGATTGGCATTCAGG
>DATFLK010000186.1:0-5744 GCA_035267815.1 Mariprofundaceae bacterium
GGGCGCAAGCATTTATCGTTGTTTGTCTGATCATGGATACAACGCATTCGTCAACGATATCGCTTTCCGCTCGCTAGAGGATTATTTCCGCTGGATACGCTCTATATCAAAACCTACGGTTGCCAGATGAACGAGTACGACTCCTCGCGCATGGTTGATCTGATGCGCGAGGCGTACGGTCTGCGTCTGGTGGCCGATCCTCAAGACGCAGACGTGATTCTGATGAACACCTGCTCCGTACGTGAGAAGGCCGAGGAGAAGGTCTATTCCGAACTGGGGCGTTACCGTCAGATCAAGGATGAACGGCCAGATCTGGTGATCGGTGTCGGCGGCTGTGTGGCGCAGCAGGAGGGTGAACGCATCCAGAAGCGCGCCCCCTTTGTCGATATTGTCTTTGGTCCGCAGACCTATCATCGGCTTCCCGAACTGGTGAAGGAGATTCGTCGGGACCGGGTGCAGGTGATGCAGACGGATATGCCGGAGATCGAGAAATTCGATCATCTGCCGGTGGCCGGTACCGCGGGCCATTCCGCCTTTGTCACGATCATGGAGGGTTGCGACAAGTTCTGCACCTTTTGCGTGGTGCCCTATACGCGTGGTCCCGAGATTTCCCGTTCCGTGGCCGATGTGCTGGCGGAGTGCCGGGGGCACCTCGAGCGCGGCGCGGTGGAGATCACACTGCTCGGCCAGAACGTCAACGGTTATTTGGGCAAAGGGCCGGACAGGGAGGAGTGGGACTTTGCCATGCTCCTTTATGCCGTGGCGGAACTCGACGGTCTCAAGCGGCTGCGTTTTACCACCAGCCATCCGATGGAGATGAATGACGGACTGATCGAGGCGTTTGCCGAGATTCCCCAGCTCATGCCCTATCTTCATCTTCCGGTGCAGAGCGGTTCGGATCGTATCCTCAAGGCGATGCATCGCGGTCATACTCGTGCACACTATCTCGATATTATCGAACGGCTCCGCACAGCCTGCCCGGAGATCGCACTCTCCTCGGACTTTATCGTTGGGTTCCCCGGTGAATCGGACGAGGATTTCGAGGCGACTCTCGATTTGGTTCGGGAGGTCCGTTTCGATTCCGCCTTTTGCTTCAAGTATTCGCCCCGACCGGGCACACCGGCCTCGAAGGTGTCGGACAGCGTGCCGGAACCGGTCAAGGATGAGCGGCTTCAGCGATTACTGGGACTGATGCGCCAATGCAATGCCGAGAGCCACCAGGCTCAGGTTGGTCGCGAGGTGGATGTGCTGGTCGAAGGGAAGAGCCGCACCGAGGGTGACATGCAGGCGCGCACTCCCGATTTCCGTATTGTCCATTTCCGTGGCAGGGAACGGCTGGTCGGACAGATCATGCCGGTGCGCGTGACGCAGGCCTACGGTCAGTCGTTGCGCGGCGAACTGATGATTTCCGAATGACCGATACACAGCTTGATCTGCGTGAGGTGTCGCCGCATGTGCTGCGCGATCTGTGCGGTGCCGGCAACCGTGTGCTACACCGCATAGAGGAGCGGTTCGATGTGCGTTTTCTGGGTCAGCCCGGTGAGTGGCGCATCGAGGGCGATGAGGCCGTGAGCGCCGCCCGGGTGTTGCGTGCGCTGCTGCCGTGGGCCGAGAAGGGGCCGCTGGAGGATGTTGTGGTGGAAGGCGTACTGCGCGACCGTGATACGTGGGAGGAGGATGAGGCGCCGATACCGCCGGAGGCAGGTGGCGATGTGTTGGTGGCCGGCCGTCGCCGTGTTCAGGGCAAAACCAGTAATCAGCGTCGCTATGTCGAGAGTATCCGCAAACATGTGCTGACACTGGCGGTCGGTCCGGCGGGTACGGGCAAGACCTATCTGGCCGTGGCTGCGGCGGTGGAGGCGTTGCAGTCTCATCAGGTGGAACGGGTGATTCTGACACGGCCGGCGGTGGAGGCGGGAGAACGTCTGGGTTTTCTGCCCGGCGACATGCAGCAGAAGGTGGATCCCTACCTGAGACCACTGTTCGATGCATTGGCCGACATGATCGGCCTGGAGAAAATGGGCGGCATGGTGACGGCGGGTCGGATTGAGGTGGCACCGCTCGCCTATATGCGCGGACGCACACTGAACGACGCCTTTGTGATTCTGGATGAGGCGCAGAATACGACGCGCGAACAGATGAAGATGTTCCTGACCCGTTTGGGCTTTTCGTCCAGGATGGTGGTGACCGGTGATATTACGCAGGTTGACCTGCCGGCCAAGCAGCAGAGCGGCCTGTTGCACGCCCTGCAGGTATTGGAGGGTGTGCAGGATGTGGGCATCTGTCGGCTGAATGGCGGTGACGTGGTGCGCCATCCACTTGTTGAAAGAATCGTAACGGCTTATGAACATGTCGAGGCGGGCGGCGATGATTGAGGTGATGGTGGATGAGACGGTGGCCGAGGAGGAGCCTCCGGGGAGTGATGCTGTTAATGTTGCCGTGGCGGCTGCCCTCGATGCCTCCGGGTTGTCTGGTCGCGCCTCTCTCTGTGTGCGCTTCTCGGATGATGCCACCGTGCGGCAGCTCAATCGCGACTGGCGAGGGAAGGATCGCGTGACCGACGTGCTCTCCTTCCCCATGCAGGACGGGCCGGATTATCGTGTCAGCGAACCGTTGGGGGATATCGTACTGGACTGGCCCTTCGTGCGGCATGAGGCGGAACGTCTCGGCGTGACCGGTCAGGCGCATGCCCTGCATCTGATTGTGCACGGGGTGTTGCATCTGATCGGTTACGATCATCTCAACGATGTCGAGGCGGAGCGGATGCAGAATCTCGAACGCCGTGCCATGCGACAACTCGGTCTGCACGATCCATATCCGGAGGGTGTCACCCATGTTTGAACAGTGGCGGGAACGCGTTCGACGGTATCTGCTGCAGCGGTTGCGTCCCGGCCGTGACGAGGCGGAGCTGCTGGAGCTTCTCGGTCGGGCCGAGGCGGTGCAATCGGATGAGCACCGGCGCATGCTCGAGCGTCTGGCGGTGTTCCACGATGTGCGTGTGCGCGAGTTAATGGTGCCGCGATCTGAGATTCGGGCATTGAGCGTCAAGCTCTCCCTGAACGAGGCGGCCAGGCAGATCGCCGAACACGATTTTTCCAAAGTGCCGGTATTCGATGGCGATCTGGATCATATCCGCGGTCTTGTACATGTGTGGGATGTCTTCTCCGCCCAAGTGCGGGGTGAGCGGAAGTCGCTGGCCAAGCTGCTTCGCCCCAGTCTGAAGGTGCCCGAGTCGCAACTGGTGCTTGGACTGCTGACGCGTATGAAGCAGGAGGGAGTGCATCTTGCCATCGTCATGGATGAGTATGGCGGTACCGGCGGGCTTGTGACGCTTTCCGATTTGTTGGCCGAGATCGTGGGGCCGCTGGATGGCAACGGCGAATCGGAGGATGCCGAGGAGTGTGTGCAGCAGCCGGACGGAAGCTGTATCGTGCAGGGTCGTATGCATGTCGAGGATCTGGAGAAGGCGGTCGGCCTGAAATTGCCCGAGGGTGATTACGATACCGTGGCTGGATTGATTATCAGCCAGTGCGGCCGTATTCCCGGTCGGGGTGAACGGCTGGAGATTGCAGGGTTGGTGATGCATGTGATGGATGCCGACCCGCGCCGCGTGATGAAGGTTCGCGTCGAACCGGTTCCGCCTTCCGCCGAGAGGTAGGCGCGCTTGCCGTTCGGCGTGTTTCGAAGAACCGATACCATCTTCATTGACAGGGGATATGTTCGTTTCCGCTGGCGGTTGATGCTGGCGCTGTTGTGCGGTGCGGCCATGCCCTTCGCCTTTTCACCCTACGACTACAGGATCGTGGCCGTACTGGCTCTGGCCGGCTGGTTGTGGCTGATTATGCGTGAGCGGGCCTTTGCCATCGGACTTGCGTTCGGTATCGGATGGTTCGGATTCGGCGCCTGGTGGCTGGTGCCGACGTTTCACCAGTTCGGTCCGATGGCATATGCATGGGCCGTGCTCGCGGTAGTACCGGTCGGGGTCGTTCTGGGGCTGATGCCGGCACTGTGGGCATGGGCATGCCAGTGGCTGGCTGCGGGCCACCGGTTGCGCGTGATCCTGCTTTTTCCGGTGCTTGGGGTGGCTGAGGAGTGGCTGCGCGGCCATCTGCTGACGGGACTGCCATGGACTACGCTGGGGAATCTGCTGCTGGATACCCGGACGATCGGATGGGCGGCCTGGTTGGGTGTATACGGTGCAGCGCTTCTTCCCACCTCTCTGGCAGCTCTTCTGGTGTTGTCGCTGGAACGGCGCTACTGGCGTTTCGGACTTGTCGGCCTGGCCCTGTTTTCCGTGCTTGTCTGGTTTTCTCCCTCGCCGTTTCCTGCCAACGGAAAGCAGTATCGGGTCGCCCTGATACAGGGGGATATTCCGCAACGACTGAAGTGGCGCCCTGAATTCCTCAATGAGACGATGCAGCGCTATGTCGATGCGTCGACCGTGGCGGCGACCCAAAGCGATGTCATCGTTTGGCCGGAGGCTGCGGTTCCGTTCTTCCTCTCCCGTTCGCCGGAGTGGGATGCATGGCTGCGCCAGCGGATGCAGTCGTGGAGCGTGCCGGTATTGTTCGGCGCAGTGAGACTGGAGCAGGACGGACGGCATGCGCTGAACGGTATCGATCTCTCCATGCCCGGCCATGATGACAGGGAGTTTGCAGCCAAACAGCATCTGGTACCTTTCGGCGAGTATGTGCCGACGTGGATCCCCTTCCTGCACGCTCTGGTTCCCAATATCGGTGATTTCACGCCGGGGCACGACAGCGGCGTGTTGCAGGCGGGTAAAAACCACTTCGGTTCGCTGATCTGTTACGAGGCCATTTTCCCCCGCGAAGCCCGGGCCCGGGTCAGGGCGGGCGCCAATGTGCTGGTCAATGTGGTCAATGATGCCTGGTACGGTCATACGCCGGCGACCTGGCAGCATCTGCAGTCGGCGCGCATGCGTGCCGTCGAGACCGGCCGCTATCTTCTCCGGGCGGCGAATACCGGCGTTTCGGCCATCGTTGCGCCGGATGGTCGTATTACGTCAACGATTCCATGGTTCACGCAGCGTGTACTGTACGGTAACTACCGCACATCGACGGTGGTGACGCCGTATCAGCGATGGGGGGACTGGCCGTTGCTTGCTCTGCTGGTTCCGGTTCTACTAGTGTGGCGATACCGGAGGAGGCAGGCATGAGCAGAATACCGGCGGTCAGCGTCATCGGTGCCGGCTCTTGGGGGACGGCGCTGGCCATGATGATGGCCCGGAAGGGCCGGATGGTATACCTGCATGCACGTCATGAGATGCAGGCAAACCAGCTGGAGGAGGCGCGCGAAAACCGCACCTATCTGCCGGGGATTCGTTTTCCGGATTCATTGGGTATCCGGGCCGGCATGCAGGGGCTGGAGGCCTCCTCGGGGGTGGTCGTGGCGCTTCCCTTCCAGGCGGCTGATGAGCAGTTGCCTGAGGTGGCAGCCGCGGGTTCGAATGGCCCTGTTATTGCAGCCTGTAAGGGCCTGCATCCCCAGACGCTGGAGCGTGTGGACGAGCTCTTTTCACGCCACTTGGGAAGGGAGCGCATGGCGCTTCTCTCCGGTCCGTCGTTTGCAAGAGAGGTTGCCGAAGGTATGCCAACGGCGACGACCATGGCGGCCTACGACGAGGCGCTTGCGGTCGAGGCGGCGTCGTTGTTCGACGACACCGGTTTTCGTATCTATACCAGCACCGATGTGGTCGGCGTGGCACTTGGCGGCGCCCTGAAGAA
>DATFLK010000187.1:0-2925 GCA_035267815.1 Mariprofundaceae bacterium
ATTCGCCGTCGCGCTGGCATCCGGCCCGGCAGGAGCCGGATCACTTCACACCGCCGGACGAGGCGGCGGTGCCGTCCGATCATCCGCTGGCGGCGATGATCCGCCAGGGGGAGCGGATCTTTGTCGATACACCGCACCGCGCCCGAACCTTTACCGGCGATGCGCTGAGCTGCGCCAACTGTCATCTCGATCGCGGCCGGCTGGCCACGGCCGCGCCGATGTGGGCAGCCGCACCTCATTTTCCGATGTATCGCGGCAAGAACCATCGCGTCAACACGCTCCAGATGCGCATCCAGGGTTGCTTCGTCTACAGCGAGAACGGCCTTCCGCCGCCGCTGAATAGCCGCGTCATGAATGCCCTGACCGCCTATATCGACTGGCTGGCGACCGGCATGCCGATGGGAGTGCATCCGAAGGCGGCCGGCTTCCCGAAGATCGAGCGGCCAAAGGCCCCGACCGACCGCCGGCACGGCCGTCAGGTCTATATGGCGCGCTGCGCCATGTGCCACGGGGCGCACGGCCAGGGCCGTAGCGTGCGCGGCAAGCGGCTCTTTCCGCCGCTGTGGGGGCCTGATTCGTTCAACTGGGGGGCCGGTATGCACAAGCTGAAGAAGGCCGCCTCGTTTATCCGCCACAACATGCCCTACGGCGCCGGCGGCTTGCTGAGCAACCGGGATGCCTGGGATGTGGCCGCCTTCGTCGACAGCCATCCGCGTCCGCAGGATCCGCGCTTTACCGGCGATGTGGCGACCACTGCGAAGCGGTTCCACAAACACCCGCGGGACGATTTCTACGGCCGCAAAATCGACGGATACGTGCTCGGATCGCCCGGTACGCTGCAGGCCTGGGTCAGGACACGGGACCGCTAGGGTCTACCTCCGGAGGCCGCTGGCCAGCAGGTAGTCGTGCGGAATGGCGAGTCCCTCTTCGCCGTGGAACTCGCGGGCGAAGGCGGCCACATCGTCTCGTACCGCGGCGCGCTCCCCTTCCGGCAGGGCGTCGAACTGCTGCTTGAGGATGTCCGAGGCCTCGACCAGGTCCCAGTAGGCGCCAAAGGAGGGGAAGCGGTAGTGGAAGGTGCGGCGCGTCACCGTGAATTCGTCGAAACCGGCTTTCTCGAGCATTGCCTCCAGGCGTCCGGGCTCGCCCATCGAGGAGATCTTCTCCACGGCCGGATAATCCTCCTCCGGAATGCGGCCGGCGAAGGCGCGGCGGGCCCAGTCCATCGTGGTCATCGTCTCCGGCGTGCTCCATACCGCCAGTACGAATCGGCCGCCCGGTTTCAGCACGCGGCACATCTCGTTCAGTCCCTGTTGGGAATCCTCGAAGAGCATGACCCCGAAGCGACAGCAGAGCTTGTCGAAGGAGGCATCTTCAAAGCGTATCGCTTCGGCCGGCATCGCCTCGAAGGTGATGTTCTCCAGAATCTCCTCGGCCGCCTTGCGCCGCGCCACCTCCGTCATCGGCGGAGCGGCGTCGATGGCGGTGATTTCCGCCTTCGGATTGTTGCGCGCGATGGAGAGGGCCGGCTCGCCGGTACCGCAGGCCACGTCCAGCACCTTGTCGCCCGGTGCCACCGGTAGCGCCTCCAGCATCGCCTTGCCCACCGGTGCGATATAGGGCAGCCACAAATCGAACTTCTCGGCGATTCTTCCCCAGTCGGGCTGTTGTGCCTCTTTGCTCATCCTTCGCCTCCTTCAGTTGGATTTGTGCTTTCAAAGCATAGGCCAATATTGGGTATGGACAAGGCGCTTGGATTGAAAGGGCACCAAACACCGATTAGTTAAGTATCAGAATCCCGGCGTTCAGGGTCGAGGCGTAGGCGACCCAGAGAAAGTAGGGGAGCATCAGCCAGGTGACGGTTTTCGATATCGGGCGGGAGAGCAGCAGAATGGCCCCGATCGAGACCAGAAGCGCCAGAATATCGACGAGCCCTGCCGCAAAGTGGTGGAGACCGAAGAAGAGCCATGACCAGAGGGCGTTAAGACCCAGCTGGATCACCCAGAGCAGCCGGAGCCTTGTGTCCGGCATGGAGAAAATCAGCCAGCCGGCGATGGCGATCATGATATAGAGCAGGGTCCAGACCGGCGGAAAGAGCCAGTTGGGCGGTGTCCAGAGCGGTTTGGTGAGGCCGGCGTACCATGCACCGGGCTGAAAGGCGACGCCACTCATCGCCACCGCTGCGACGATCAGCAGGAAGAGGAGAAGGCCGGGCCGGGCGCGATGTTTAGGCAATGTTCCGGTTCGGGGCATGGATGTCCAGTATCTGGGCCGTGGCACCCTTCAGGATACTCTCCATCTGTAGCAGCAGCGTGATGAAGCCGAGCATTCGGATGGCGGGTGCCTCCTGGCTCTGGATGGTGAAGAAGGCCTCGAGGTGCTTGAGCTGCTCCTCGCAAGATCGGCGCACCATCGTCAGGCTTTCCTGCGGAGCGGTTTCGAGCGTCGACGACATAAAGGCAAGGCCGTCGATTAGCTCCTCGACGAACCGGCTGTCCTTGCCGGGAAGGCCGAGGAGGGCGAGGCTGCGCGGCGCGACCTCTAGCGTCTGCCAGGTCCGTTTGAGCGCCGCAAGCCGCCTCGCGATCTCGATCATGCTGTCATCCGCATTTGGAGTGGCCGCACTCCAGGCATGTATCGCAGTTGTCCATGCGGACCAGTGCCTTGGCATTGCATTTCGGGCAGATGTTGGCGTTCTGCATGCCGGACTCGCCCAGCTTCTCCTGCGCCTTGGCACGTTTGGCCTCCAGTTCGGGGGTGGCGAGCTGGCCCTCCATCATGCCGATGGAGACCATGTGCTGCTGGATCACTTCACCGATCTCGGCCACCAGCGACGGCATGTACTTGCCGCCACGCTTGTAGTAACCGCCCCTGGGGTCGAAGACCGCCTTGAGCTCCTCGACCAGGAAGGTGACGTCACCGCCT
>DATFLK010000188.1:0-5551 GCA_035267815.1 Mariprofundaceae bacterium
CGATGGCCGTGCCGCCGCCGAGTTCGCTCAACAGCTTGTAGGCGATATTGCCCGCCTGCATGGTGGGGAACACAAGTACGTTGGCGCTCTCTTTCAGTTTGCTGAAGGGGTATTGCGCCAGGATGTCGGCGTTCACGGCCGTGTCCGCCTGCATCTCGCCGTCCGCCACTAGCTCGGGGCGGCGTCCGTGCAGGATGCGGGTCGCCTCGGCCACCTTGGCCGATTCCTCATGCTGGCTGCTGCCGAAGTTGGAAAAGGAGAGCATGGCCACGCGCGGTTCCGTCCCCAGTGAGCGGGCGGTCTCGGCGGCCAGCTCTGCCAGCTCTGCCAACTCCTCAGCACTCATATCCACATTGACGGTGCAGTCGGCCAGGAAGTAGGTGCCCTCCTCCATGATCATCATGTAGAGACCGTAGACATGGTAGTGGCGGCCGCCCTCGTCGTGGCCCAGCACGCGCAAGACGGGGCGGAGGACATTCGGATAGTGCGCTGTGCGTCCAGAGAGCATGCCGTCGGCGAATCCCTGTCGGACAATCATCGCCGCCAGAACGTTCGGATCGCGGCGTAGGGTGTCGACCGCATCCTGATGCAGCACGCCGTGCCGCTTACGGTCGAAATAGTAGGCATCCACTAGGCTGTCGAAGCGTGAATCTTCGTGTTTCGGATCGATGATCTCCAACGCATCCGCATCCAACAGCATCTCCGCGGCAGCGGTGCGAATGCGATCCGCATTGCCGATGAGGGTAGGGATGGCCACACCCTGTTCCTGCATCAGCGAGGCTGCACGGATGATGGTCCTGTCCTCTCCCTCCGGCAGCACCATGCGCAGGGGGTGGGCCTTGGCCTTGTCGATGATCCAGCGCATGGATAGGCGCGAGGCATCTATGCGTCCGGCAAGGCTTTGGGAGTAGGCGTCGTAATCGGCAATCGGCCGGCGCGCCACGCCGCTATCGGCGGCGGCCTTGGCCACGGCGGCGGGTACCATCTCGATCAGGCGGGGATCGAACGGCTTGGGCAGAATGTACTCCGGACCGAAGGAGAGCTGGTTGTTGCCGTAGGCCTTGAGTACGACATCCGGCACCTCCTGGCGTGCCAGATCGGCAAGCGCATGGACGGCGGCGACCTTCATCTCCTCGTTAAAGGTGGTGGCACGGGCATCTAGGGCGCCGCGGAACAGGAAGGGAAAGCCTAGGACGTTGTTGACCTGATTGGGGTGATCGGAGCGGCCGGTGGCCATCACGAGATCCTTGCGGGTGCTCATGGCTAGATCGTAGGCGATCTCAGGGTCCGGATTGGCCATGGCGAAGACGGCGGGCCGTTCGGCCATGCTCTTGAGCATCTCCGGTGTGACGACATCGGCGCTGGAGAGGCCGACAAACACATCGGCACCGTGCATCGCCTCCTCCAGCGTCCGTTCGGGGCGATCGGTGGCGAAGTACTGTTTGTGCGGTGGCAGGTTCTCGCGACCGGTATGAATCACGCCCTTGCGATCGAGCAGCAGAATGTTCTCACGCTTGGCTCCTAGCTCCTCGGCCAGTTTCATGCAGGCGATGCCGGCAGCGCCGGCGCCTAGGCAGACGATGACGGCATCCTCGATGCGCTTATTCTGCAGATACAGGGCGTTGATCAATCCGGCGGCCAGAATGACGGCTGTCCCGTGCTGGTCGTCGTGCAGTACCGGAATGTTGACCCGCTTCTTCAGCTCCTCCTCGATAATAAAGCACTCGGGTGCCTTGATATCCTCGAGGTTGATGCCGCCGAAGGTCGGTTCAAGACGGGCGATAGTCTCGACTAAGGCCATGGGATCGGACTCGTCGACCTCCAGATCGAAGACATCGATATCGGCAAAACGCTTGAAGAGCACCCCCTTGCCTTCCATGACCGGTTTGCCGGCAAGTGGCCCGATGTTGCCCAGCCCCAGTACCGCGCTGCCGTTGGTCACGACACCGACAAGGTTGGCGCGGGAGGTGTATTCGTCGGCCATGTCCGGATTGTCGGCGATCTCCAAGCAAGGCACGGCGACACCCGGCGTATAGGCCAGCGAGAGATCGCGCTGCGTGATGCAGGGCTTGCTTGGCTGGACCGTGATCTTGCCCGGTCGCGGCAAGCGGTGATACTCAAGCGCATCCTCGCGCATCGACTCCTTGGACATGGTCTACCTCTCCTTCAGACGGGGCCGGCGTGGCGCGGGGCGCCCGGCAAGCGTACCGTCTCTTTCACGGAAAATATGATCTGGATACGCTATCCTAACGACAAGAGACGGCAGGGTCAGCCGTTGATGGAGGATGTTGTCATGCGTATTGCGATCGCCGGAGCCGGAGCTGTCGGCTGCCATTACGGCAGCCTTCTCAGTCAGGGCGGGCACGATGTGGTGTTTCTAGCACGGGGCAAACATCTCGCCGCCATGCAGGTCAATGGACTGCATCACGTCAGCATGGACGAGGAGCATGTACTGTCGGTCAATGCTGGTAACAGCCCGTCGTTGCTCGAACAGGCTGAGGTGATCCTGCTGACATGCAAGATGACCGATCTCGGCGGCATGCTGCAGGAGATTCGGGCGCATGTGCCGGCGGATGCGCTGCTGGTGACGTTACAGAACGGTGTGCAGGCCCCCGACATGGTGGCCGAGGCCTTTCCCGAACATGCGGTGGCGGCCGGAACGGCCTTTATCGGTGTGCGGCTGGAGGCGCCGGGCATCGTCGTGCATTCGGCGGCAGGGGATGTGCAGCTCGGATTGTGGCGACAGGATGCGGGCATGCAGTATCTGTCCCCCTTTCAGGCGGCGCTGCGAGAGAGCGGTATACCGGTACATGAGGATGGCGATATGCGGCTCACCATGTGGCGGAAGATGGTATGGAACTGCGGTTTTAATCCGATCACGGCTTTGACCCGTCGTTATGCACGGGATATTGCCACCCATCCCGATACACGGGTCATTGTCCGCGATGCGATGCAGGAGGTGGTGCAGGTGGCGCAGGCCGAGGGCGTGTCGCTGAGTGATGCAGATGCGGAACGACATATCCGGACGACGCAGGCGATGGGAACGGTCAAGACCAGTATGTGGCAGGACATCGAACGGCAGAGGCCGACCGAGATCGATGCGCTGAACGGCTACGTGACCGAACTCTCTGGTCGCCACGGTATCGAGGCACCGGTCAACCGGACGTTGTCAGTCCTCGTTCGGGCGCTCGAGGGACGATAGTCAGGCGACCCGGTCCAGCAGGTGGCGGTGTTCGTCGAGATACTCCCCGAGCATCTCCAAGCTGTGCGATGTGCCGTCAGAGAGTTCGATATACATGCCGTGGGGATGGTTGTCGCCGCGGTTTGCGGTGATGACCTCGCCCGTGAATTCGGCCAGAAGCATCTTCTCCGGAGGGATGTAGAAGTGCAGTACAAGCTGACTTCCCTCCGGCAGGGGGTCATCCGTCTCGACGAAGGCAGTGCCCTGCTCGAGGTTGAGGGAGAAATCCTCATAGACGATGGGCAGGTCCGCATCGTGCTGAGCAGCCAGGCAGACGGGAAAGGGAATATGGTGCGAAGGTTTGCCCCCCTTATGGATGCGCTTGAGGTTACAGTGATGTCCTAGGTAGAGGACATCGGTCGTATCCTCCGGCACCCATCGGCGTATCCAGTATGGCATATGCTTCAGTATTCCCATATTACCACCTATTTTCCATTCATGTTTCCGCATTATAGACCGCGTTTTCGGAAAAGGAGGGTTGTCATCGGTAGATGCGCCTGTAAAATGCCGCGCCCGCACTATCCGGTAACGTTCGGGATCGTGTTTGGTTCGAGATATGGGCGATTAGCTCAGCGGGAGAGCACTGCCTTCACACGGCAGGGGTCGCTGGTTCAATCCCAGCATCGCCCACCATTTCTCGGGTTGCGACACAACTATAATCGCAGATCAACTTTAGGCCGCCTCACAGGCGGCTTTTTTATTGAACAAAAAGGCCAGGAGATGCCAGCTGGCTGTGGCATGAGGCGGATGGAGTTCGGTTCGAGATCATGAGAGGAGAAGCTATGAAGGTCGAAACGTTGCGCTGGCATGACGGGAAACTTGAGCTGATCGATCAACGCAGGCTTCCTGCAGGCTTCGAGTATGTCGTCTGTGATTCGGCGGAGAGCACAGCGGATGCCATCCGCGAGATGGTAGTGCGGGGGGCACCAGCCATCGGTTGTGCTGCGGCCTATGGTGTGGCGCTCGAGGCACTACGTCTTGCGTCCGGGACGTGGGATGTATTCGCATCCGGTATGGAGAGGGGGTTCGATGTGCTGACGGCGAGCCGGCCGACGGCGGTGAACCTCTTCTGGGCGCTGGAGCGCATGCGCAAGCTGTATGACACCTTACAGGAATCGGGCCCAATCGAGATCGCGAATCGGCTGCTGGAGGAGGCGCACCGGATTTCGCGCGACGATATCGAGGTTAACCGGCGCATGGGTGCGTACGGTGCCGAGCTATTGCGTGACGGTGACAGCGTGCTGACTCACTGCAATGCGGGAGCGCTAGCGACGGCCGGTCACGGCACAGCATTGGGCGTGATTCGCTCCGCCGTGGCTGCGGGCAAGCGAATCTCTGTGATCGCGGACGAGACCCGTCCCTTCCTGCAGGGCGCACGCCTGACGGCATGGGAGATGGTGCAGGAGGATATTCCCGTGACGCTGATCTGCGACAACATGGCCGGGCACATGATGCAGTCCGGTAAGGTCAATGCTGTCGTGGTCGGTACCGACCGGGTGGCGGCCAACGGCGATGTCGCCAACAAGATCGGTACCTATATGGTGGCGGTAATGGCGCGCCGGCATCGCATCCCTTTCTATGTCGCCTGTCCACTCTCCACCATTGATATGAAGTTCGCCTCCGGGTCGGAGATTCCGATCGAGGAGCGCGAGGCAGATGAAGTCAGGGGCTACCGTGACTGCATCTGGGCGCCCGATGGCGTGGCGATACGCAATCCATCTTTCGACGTGACGCCGGCGGAGCTGGTGAGCGGCTTGATCACCGAGCGGGGGACCGTGAAATCGCCGAACCTAGAGAAGCTTAAACTTCTGTTTTCCCAATAGGGGTCTGAAGTGGCTCCTAGTCCGGTGGGGGAGGCCGAGCGATTTCGTTTAGCGGAAGAGCTCCCGGCAGACGGCGATGGTCGCCTCGGAGCGATTCAGCGTATAGAAGTGAAGACCCGGTACACCGTTCTGAAGCAGCTCCTTGCACTGCTTTGTCGCGATGGCGATGCCCTTCGTTTTCATCGCTGCCTGATCATCTTCCAGCGGCTCCATCTCCTGTCGTAGCCAGTCCGGAATGGTGGCGCCGCACATGGCCGAGAAGCGTGCGGTCTGCGCGAAATTGGTGACCGGCATGATACCAGGGATGATGGGGATGGTGATGCCGGCAGCGATTGCTTGATCACGGAAACGGTAGAAAACCTCGTTGTCGAAGAAGTACTGCGTGATAGCGCAGGCAGCACCGTTCTCCTGCTTCAGCTTTAGATAGCGGATATCGTCCGCCACGCCGCCTTTCGATTCCGGGTGCCCCTCGGGATAGGTGGCTGCA
>DATFLK010000189.1:0-2243 GCA_035267815.1 Mariprofundaceae bacterium
TCCGGATGACGGATGATATTGTGGGACTGTCCCAGCAGCTCAGTTTCCGCATACCCGGAGACGCGGCAGAAGACATCGTTGATGTAGGTGATGATGCCTTTTGGATCGGTTTTGGAACAGATCCATTCGTCATCTTTCATATCGGTATTTACATGGCCGGTCACCGGCAATGAAACGCGCATACCCCTCCCTATGAGTCGCACACTATTTCAGACAGATCCAGCATCTCCTCTGTCGAGTCGAACTGTACGCGCACCTTCCCGGAGGTGGACGCTGGATACATCTTAATGCAAACTTTCGCAAAAGATTGCAGGAATCGCTTGTTTATTCAAGAGGGGGAGACACCAATGAAAATTCTTGTAGTGGATGACAGCAAGGCCATGCGCATGATCGTCAAGCGCACCTTGCGACAGGCAGGGTTCGGGGATGCCGAGGTACAGGAAGCCAACAACGGCGCCGAGGGGCTGGATGCTGTCAAGGCTTCACCGCCGGATATCGTGCTGTGCGACTGGAACATGCCGGAGATGTCGGGCATTGAATTCCTCAAGGCGCTCAGAGCCGAGGGAATCGACGTGAAGTTCGGTTTCATCACCTCCGTCGCCACGCCTGAAATCACCGAGGAGGGCACGGCTGCAGGCGCATCATTCGTGATCGGGAAACCCTTCTCCGCCGACAAGCTCAAGTCTTCCATCGAAGGGGCCTGACCATGGCTGCCGGGGAGGGGAAGAGATCGGCACGAACATGGACAGACATGCTGCTTCAGGCCACCAAGAGTTTCTCAGAGGAGATGCTCGGTCTTGATGAATGCCCCATACAGGGCAGCGGTCCGGGCCCTGCAGAGCCGGGACCCGGCGCCTACATCACGCTCGTGGGCGATACCGGTTCGGTACAGATGGGGATCATCTCCACTCAAACCGGCTGCAAACAGCTCGCCGGCATGCTGCTGGGCATGGAGGGCGATGAGATCGATGAGCTCGGCGGTGCGGATATGGTCGACGCATACGGCGAAATCATCAACGTAGTCGCCGGCATCGTGAAGCAGCTCGTCAACGAATCGGACCCGAGCTTCCACCTGGGTCTGCCCATCTTCATCAACGGTCAGGTCTGTGCCATGGAGCATCAGCAAAGCATCGTCACGGACATCCAGATCGGTGACGTGCCGGTCCACCTGCTGGTCCTGACACCCGATGCGGTAGAATAAGCATCTGAGTTCGACGCGCGAGGGAATGGAGGCCCTGCGAGCGCGAAACGATTTCGCTCAAAGGGAGAGGAAATGGCCCCGAATCGTGCAAACCACGACAATCAGCGCAGGTGCTCACGCTCCCCTGTGGCGCTGCAGGCCACCATCTCGCTCGGGGAGAAGGCCATCGAGGGCGACGCCATCGACCTGAGCATGAACGGTGTATTCGTGCAATGCGATGTTTCCGGCATCGAAGGGGAAGACTGCCGACTGATACTTCAAAGCGGCCCGGTTCATGTGGAAGCCGCCGGCGAGGTGGTACGGCGTGCCGGGAACGGCGTTGCCCTGAGCTTCACGGAGATCATCGGCATGGAGAGCTTCCAGCACCTGAAACGTCTCGTCCTCTATAACAGCCCGAATCCGGATCAGGTGTTGGAAGAGTCAGACCACCATATCGGCATCCGTCCCCACTAGCAGCAAATCCGGCGTTGAACCCGAATCAGTGGAAACTGTCGATCAGCGAGGCGGTAATCAGGTGCCACCCGTCGACCAGCACGAACAGGATGATCTTCAGCGGTAGCGAGATCATCACCGGCGGCAACATCATCATACCCATACTCATCAGCACGGATGCCACCACCAGATCCAGAACCACAAAGGGGATATAGATCAGAAAGCCGATCTCAAAGGCGGTCCGGAGCTCGCTGATCACAAACGCAGGAATCAGCGCATACATCGGCGTTGCAGAGGGTGTCTCGGGCTTCTTCAGGTGGGCAGCCCGCAGAAACAGCATCAGATCATCCTCATGGGTTTGCCGGAGCATGAACGCCCGCAAGGGTGCCTCGGCCCGGTCGATCGCATCCGACTGTGAGATGTCCCGGTTCAGATAGGGAGTGAGCGCTTCGGTGTCAATCTTCTGCCACACCGGCATCATGATGAAGGCGGTCATGAACAACGCCAATCCGACCAGAATCTGGTTCGGTGGAGTTTGCTGGGTTCCCAGCGCCTGTCTGAGAAAGGCGAACACCACAAGAATGCGGGTAAACGAGGTCATCATGACCAG
>DATFLK010000190.1:0-4243 GCA_035267815.1 Mariprofundaceae bacterium
GATCGCCCCGACGCTCAGCCTCACCGATCCCAAACAGCTCTCGGCCCTGCCATTGCTGACGCGGCATATCCCGGAAACCCGGATCGGGCGTCTCATCGTGCGTCAGGGCAACATCACGATCGCCGGGCTGCCCTATGCCGGCCAGGGTGAGGTCGATATCCGCAAAACCAGCCGCGGCGACAACCTGCTGCTCGAGGTCCGGGCCGCTATCGGCGACGGCGAGATTCACCTGAGCGGCCATACCGACGGCCCTGCCCGGATGTTCGGCAAGATCGACATGGACCACGTACCGATCCCCCTACTGTTGATGCAATCCACGCCGCTGCCCCATTACGACGAGCTGGCCACCGCCCTGACCTACGACATCTCAGAGCAACGGAAATGGCAGCTCTTCGGGGACATCACACTCCGTCCGACGGACAAGAAGCGCCCGGTTATCACCCTGCGCGGCAAGCTGAAGGGGAACGGCCGCCAGCTTGCCTGGGACGAGGGCTTCATCCGCCTGGGTGACCGCGCCACCATCACCACCGACGGTGCCTGCGCCGGAAAGAAGGGCTGCACCGTGCACGCCAAAACGGACGTCCTGCCGCTCGACCTGGTCGGCACGATGGCCGGCCTGCGACACGGCATGCAGGGTAATGCGAAGGCCTCGACCACCCTGACATGGCGCGACGGCACCTGGCTCGCCGACGCCGACACGAGCCTGAACGGACTGCGCTGGGCCGGCATCGACTTCCCCGATCTGCACGTGACATGGTCGGGAATCCGCCACGAAGCCGGACAAACCGGCATCGCCTCGGTCGACATCGCGCAGCCCGGCAAAGCGGGCCATATTCGGATGGAGAAGGTGGCATCGGACGATTCCGGCTGGCGCTTCTCGGCCACGACCGAGGGCATCGACGGCTGGTGGGTCAGCATGGCCAACGGCCTGCTGGCGCTGCGCGGCAACCGGCCTGCCTTGCAGGGCAGCGGCATGCTGACCGCACGCATCCGGACCGAACACCGGAAGGGCCGTGAGTCCGCCGCGTTCGAGATCAATGCCGATCAGGCCCGTGTCGCCTACGGCCAGCACTTCACCAAGCCGAAAGGAGTCTCCGCCTCCGTCTCCGGCCAGCTCGAAACCGGACCGAAGGGAGAGCGATTAACGCTCTCCGCGGCACAGCTGGCCGACTCCACCCTGCGCCAGATGCAGTGGAAGCGGTTCGGGGAGCGTCAGTCCCTAGGCATCCGGAAAGTATCGGTGGATTTCTCAGGGCTGCACGGGAAGGGCATCCACCTGCCGGGCGAATTCGACAAATGGCGCGGCAGCCTGAAAGGCAACATCGGAAGCCATACCCTCCATGCTAGGGAGAAGCGTACGACATGGCTCGATGATCTCGACGCCACCCTTCGGCTCCGGCGGTTCGGTACGGAGAAAAGCGGCTGGGACGGCGCCCTGCGCATCAGAAACGGCATACTGCACAGTGGGCGCATAACATGGCACGGCGCCGGTAAACAGCAGGCCGCCGTCAGCGGCACCCTGAACCTCGCCACCCGTCGCGGCACAATCGACCTGCGCCATGCCGACTTCGCTTGGCCGCAAGGCCAACCGCTGCCCAGCTGGTTCGATCAGGCCGCCATCCACGGCCATATCCATGCCGACCGCTTCAGGTGGGCGGGCAACCGCTGGGAGAAGGTGACGACCGATTACCGCCTGAGCGGCCACCGGCTGGCCCTGCGCAAGCTCAATGCCTCGCTGGCCGGCGGCAGCATGAACTCGAACCGGCTCGATCTGATTATCCTCCCCGGCAGCATCCATCTGGCCGGCCCGATCCGGCTGGGATTGGTCTCGCTACAGCAATTGCACGGCCTGAAGGCGATCGTCGGCGCCGCTCCGCGCGGCTACCTCTACATGAACGCCTTCCTCGAAGGTGACCTACCGTTTGATGGTCTCGCCACATGGCGGGGTAACGGCGACATCGAGATTCAGCGGGGCGGCTGGAACGGCGGCCGTTTCACGCTGGCCCTGCCGAACGAGAAAGAGATCCGACGCAACAGCTACCGCTTCTCGCGCGCCTCGTCGCGCTTCCATATCAGGGACCACGCCATCGAGCTGACCGACCTGCAGATCGAGTCCGGCGACACTATCGCCGACGGCTCGGCCCGCATCACCGGAGACGGCACGCTCTCCGGGCAGGTGCGAATCCGCAACGAGAAGAAAACCCTGCAGGGCGCCCTGCAGGGAAAGTGGCCGCATGTCGAGGTCGGCAGCCGCTGAAACTCCGGCTTGGCAAGCGGGACGTGGCGTGTAATGTTGCGCCTGCAATCTAGACAGGAGCCCTCCGAATGCATGTTTCCAGCCTGACAGCCCTTTCACCATTGGACGGACGCTACGCCGGAAAGGTCGAGCCGCTGCGTCCGATCTTCAGTGAATACGGCCTGATCCGCGCCCGCATCACGGTCGAGGTACGCTGGCTTCAGATGCTCTCGGCCCACCCCGATATCGCTGAGGTCCCGCCCTTCTCGGATGCAACCAACGAAGCGCTCGAGGCGATCATCCGCGACTTCTCGGAGGAGGATGCCGCCCGGGTGAAGAGCACCGAGATCTCCACCAACCACGACGTCAAGGCGGTGGAGTATTTCCTCAAGGAGCGGACGCGCGATATCGACGAGCTCGAAGGGGTCGCCGAATTCCTCCACTTCGCCTGCACCTCGGAGGATATCAACAACCTCGCCTATGGTCTGATGCTCAACCATGCGCGCGACGAGGTCCTGCTGCCGGTCATGGCGCAGATCATCGATCATATCGCCAAAACGGCCGAGGCCATGGCCGAGGCCCCGATGCTCAGCCGCACGCACGGTCAGCCGGCGAGCCCCTCCACGATGGGTAAGGAGTGGGCCAACGTCGCCTACCGTCTACACCGCCAGCGCCGGCAGGTGGCCGCCACGCCGATCCTCGGCAAGATCAACGGCGCGGTGGGCAACTACAACGCCCACCTGGCCAGCTATCCGGACATCGACTGGCCGGCCCTGGCGCAGCGTTTTGTCGAGGGGCTGGGACTGGACTGGAACCCCTATACCACCCAGATCGAACCGCACGACTATATCGCCGAACTCAACAACGCCATCGATCGCTTCAACACCGTACTGATCGATTTCAGCCGCGACATCTGGGGCTATATCTCGCTCGGCTACTTCAAGCAGATCACCATCCCCGGCGAAGTGGGCTCATCCACCATGCCGCACAAGGTCAATCCGATCGACTTCGAGAACGCCGAGGGGAACCTCGGCATCGGCAACGCTGTGCTGACGCACCTAGCCGACAAGCTGCCGATCTCGCGCTGGCAGCGCGATCTCTCCGACTCCACCGTACTGCGCAACCTCGGTGTCGGCATTGGCTACAGCCTGCTGGCCTACCAGTCGGTGTTGCGCGGGCTCGGCAAGCTGGAGCTCAACGAGGCACGACTGGCCGAGGATCTGGATGCTACGTGGGAGGTGATCGGCGAGGCGGTACAGACGGTGATGCGCCGCTACGGGCTGCCCAACCCCTACGAGCAGATGAAGGAGCTTACCCGCGGCAAGGGGATCGACCGCGACACGCTGCGCACCTTTATCGAGACCTTGGAGATCCCGCAGGAGGCCAAGGCACGGCTGATGGAGATGACACCCGCCAGCTACACCGGCAATGCCGCCGCCCAGGCTCGGGCGATCCTGCAACAGGTTGAAGACTGACGAAGGAACTGACGCCCGCGCCAGAAATCAATGTTCGTTTCATGATCCTGTAAAGTCGACATCACCCGGTATTCACCCCTGCCCTGTAGGATGGAGCTTGGACGGGCCGAAGGCCCGCCGCAATTCCATGCAACGGAAAGGAGGAAGTACCATGAAACGTGTCGAATACACTGCAAGGAACAGCAACGACCTGACGGGACTCCTCGTTGCCATGGGTGTCGCGGCAATCACGTTCGCTACGATTATCTCCATCTATGCCGGATACCTCGCCAATCCCTACGCATAAGCGCCATCAGGGCCAACGAGGAGCGGAAGCCGCCTGCGGGCGGCTTCTTTTTTGTCCATCGGCGGACTCCCCGGTTCGGTGCGCCCCCGACCGGGGGGCTACCCAATCGGTCGTGCGCCAAATCACAGAAAGAAAAATCGCCACGCCCTATCGTGCAGGTGTGTCGGTGGATACCGACACCAAATCATCGTTCACGAAAGGAGGTGTCGCGATGAGAAACCATGAAGCGATCAGAAAACTGGTCTA
>DATFLK010000191.1:0-3608 GCA_035267815.1 Mariprofundaceae bacterium
CTTCTCTCCTTTTACGATATCGAATCACATCAAAAAAGTTGAATCCCTGCGCCAGCTTCAACTTGGGGGCCGCTTATCTGCTCCATGCAAACCGGCCCGGACGCCGATCGCCGCCCGTGACGGGATCGCAGTCAAAGCCGGCCATCCGCATGGCTGGCCTTCACCGGGAAGTCTCAACGGTCCGAAACTTCCCTTTATAAATCACCGCATAGCCGCGGCGCTTTACAATCCTGTTAGATCGCATCCTGATCACGCTCACCCGTCCGAATGCGAATCGCCTGTTCCACAGGCGCAATGAAAATCTTGCCGTCACCGATCTTCCCGGTGCGAGCCGCTGTCATGATCGCCTCTACGGCCGCATCCGCCTGTTCGGTGGGAACCACCAGATCGACCTTGACCTTGGGAAGGAAATCGACCACATATTCGGCACCGCGATAGAGTTCGGTGTGGCCCTTCTGCTGGCCATACCCCTTCACCTCGGTGACTGTCATACCGTGTATGCCCAGATCATTCAGGGCATCCTTGACGTCATCCAGCTTAAAAGGTTTGATCACGGCTTCAATCTTTTTCATCTCGTCTCACTCCAGCCCGTTCGGATCTCTTTCCCGAATCGGTTCACTATCGGCAAGGGCGTCGATCGCGATCCACGCCACATACCGCTACACCCATTCGCGAAAACCATGTGTGATGGGATAGCGGCGATCTCGACCGAATGCCTTCTGCGTAATCTTGACTCCGGGAGGCGCCTGCCTGCGCTTGTACTCGGCCAGGTGCAGCATACGCACCACCCGACGAACCTCCTCAATCTTAAAACCCCTGTCCGCAATCTGCTTCAAGTTCAGGCGGGATTCAATATATGCCATAAGAATAGCGTCCAGTTCGGCATAATCGGGCAGTGAATCGGAATCCTTCTGGTCCGGCCTGAGCTCGGCTGATGGCGGCTTGGTAATCGTATGCTCGGGGATCATCTCTCCCTCCGTATTCAGATGGCGCGACAGCTCGAACACCTGAGTCTTGTAGACATCCTTCAACACGGCGAATCCGCCGGCCATATCACCATAGAGCGTGGCGTAACCCACAGCCATTTCGCTTTTGTTGCCGGTGGACAGCAGCATCCGCCCGGTCTTGTTGCTGAGCCCCATCAACAGCAGGCCACGGGCACGCGCCTGAACATTCTCCTCGGTGGTATCCGCCCCGGTCAGCCCCCACTCCACAAAGGGCCCCGACAACAGGGATTCGGCCGCAGCCACTACCGTTTCGATCGGCATACGGATACGCTCGATCCCGAGATTCTCCGCCAGCGCCTCGGCATCGTCCAGCGAGTGGCCACTGGAATAGCGCGACGGCAACAGTACTCCCAGTACGTTTTCCGCCCCCAGTGCCTCAACAGCGATCGCTGCCGTCAGTGCCGAATCGATCCCGCCGGAAAGGCCAAGCAACACCTGCGAACAGCCGTTATGCCGGACATAATCCCGCACACCCAGCACCAGCGCCTTCCGAATCTGCTCGATCGGCGCGGGAACTGAGGCTACCGCTTCACGCATCGCGGCCAGATCAACCACCGGTGATGCCGCTTCGAACAACGGAACGCGGGCCAAAAGCTCACCGGCCGGATCCATCACATGGCTGCCACCATCGAACACGACCTCATCCTGTCCGCCGACCGAATTAACATAGACGACGGGGGCCCCGAACTCCTTCGCCCGCTTAGCCATCAGCGCCTCGCGCTCGGCCTGTTTACCGACATGAAAGGGCGAGGCGTTCAGATTGAGAAGCACGTCCCTGGGCTGGGTCGCAACACTCGCTGCCACGCCGTCATCCCACAGGTCCTCGCAGATGCCGACACCGATACGCCAGCCATCCACCTCGAAGACATGCGAACCGTCACCGGGCGAGAAGTAACGGCGCTCGTCGAACACGCCGTAATTGGGCAGCGACTGCTTGTCGTACACCCCGATCGCCCGACCGCAGCGGGCAATGGTGGCACTGTTCCGCAACTGACCGCCGTGGCGCCTTGGATGACCGAATACGACTGTCACATCGCCCGATGCCTCAATCACCCTGGCCACCGCAGCCTCCACCTCGTCCAAAAAGGCCGCGCGCAACAGCAGGTCCTCCGGCGGATAGCCAGTGATCACCAGTTCCGGCAGGACCACCACGTCGCACGCCCGGCGCTCCGCCTCCCGTGCAGCCTCGATCACCAGTACCGTATTGTACGCAATATCGCCCACCTTCGGCGCAGCTTGTGCCAACATCACCTTCAAAACGCGGCCTCCTCACGCGACATAAAGGCGGCAGTGTAACACGCCATGACAATGAAATCGCAGGAAGCCGCGACAGGGAACTGTATCGCCCCGACAATCCGTTTCCCGACATTCCGCCATCAGTGACGCGACATATCCTCTTCCGGATTGGAAGCGATATGGTGGATCGACAGATCGGCACCGCGGTACTCATCCTCTTCGGAAAGCCGCAGCCCCAAGATCGATCGGATAAGCCCATAGACCAAGAAACCGCCGGTAACGGCAATGCCTACGCCGAGCCCTGTACCCAACAACTGCGAGAGGAACGTCACACCGCCTGCACCACCGAGTGCGGTCTGACCGAAAATACCGCAGGCAATACCCCCCCATGCACCGCATACGCCATGCAGCGGGATCACGCCCAGCACATCGTCGATCTTGAGTCTGTTCTGGAGGTATTCGAATCCGAATACAAACGCCGCGCCGGCCACCGCACCGATCGTCAGCGCCCCGATCGGATGCACGACATCGGAGCCCGCGCAAATCGCCACCAGACCGGCAAGCGCACCGTTATGGACAAATCCCGGATCCTGACGACCCGCTACAAGTGCCGCCAGCATGCCGCCCACCATGGCCAACAGGGAGTTAACCGCGACCAGCCCCGAGACCGCATCCACCTTGCCGGCACTCATGACATTAAACCCGAACCAACCGACACACAGAATCCACGAGCCCAGCGCCAGAAACGGGATATTGGAGGGAAGGATCGCATTGACCCGGCCGTCACGACCGTAGCGTCCACTCCGCGCACCCACCATCATTACGGCGCCAAGGGCCAGAAACCCGCCCATCGCATGCACGACCACAGAGCCAGCAAAATCGTGGAACGAGGCGCCGAATGCCTTCTGCAGCCACGACTGGAAACCGAGATTCCCGTTCCAAATCATCCCTTCATAGAAGGGATAGATCAGCCCCACCAGCAGCACCGTGGCCATCGCATTGGGCCAGAAACGGATACGCTCCGTCACACCGCCCGAAATAATGGCGGGCACGGCTGCGGCAAAGGTCAGAAGAAAGAAGAAATGAACCAACTCATAGCCGTTGGACAGGCCGCCGATCTCGCTGATCTCGGATACCGGCGCGAAGAAATCGATGCCATACGCCACGGCAAACCCGACAAAGAAATAGGCCACCGTCGAAAACCCGAAATCCGTAATGACACGGACCAGCGCATTTACCTGATTCTTCTTGCGCACCGTGCCCGCCTCCAGAAAGGCAAAGCCGGCATGCATCGCCAACACCATGGCCGCTCCCATCGTGAGAAAAAAAACATCCAACCCGGTTGTATTCACTTGTATCCCCCAA
>DATFLK010000192.1:0-5292 GCA_035267815.1 Mariprofundaceae bacterium
ACGGCATCTTCCGTCGCATCGATGGTCACCGGCCGGGGCACATCGCGCATGGCCGTGTCGGGATCCTTGAGACCGTTACCGGTCAGCGTGCAGACGATACGATCACCCGGTTTGAAATAGCCACGCTGATTGAGCTTGATCACGCCGGCCACACTGGCAGCCGAGGCCGGCTCGCAGAACACGCCCTCCAGGCTGGCCAGCATGGAGTAGGCTTCGAGAAGCTCCTCGTCAGTCACCGCCTCGATCAGACCGCCCGATTCATCGCGTGCCGCCTCGGCCTGCTTCCATGATGCGGGGTTGCCGATCCGGATGGCGGTGGCCACGGTTTCGGGGTGCTCCACCCGTGCGCCGTTCACGATCGGGGCCGCGCCGGCTGCCTGGAAGCCGAGCATCTTCGGCATACCCTCGACGATCCGCTTGTCATGGTATTCGTTATACCCCATCCAGTAAGCGGTGATATTGCCCGCATTGCCGACCGGAAGGGCGTGGTAATCGGGTGCGAAACCGAGTTCGTCGACGATCTCGAAGGCGGCTGTCTTCTGCCCCTGAAGACGGTAGGGATTAACGCTATTGACCAGTGTCACCAGACCATCCTCGGAGATATCACGCACAATCTGCAGTGCCTGATCGAAGTTGCCGCGAATCTGGATCACCTTGGCACCGTAACGAATCGCCTGCGACAGTTTGCCCAGTGCAATCTTGCCGTCCGGAATCAGTACATGTGCCTGCATGCCACAGTTCGCCGCATAGGCGGCCGCCGAGGCCGAGGTGTTGCCGGTGGAAGCGCAGATGACTGAACGGGAGCCCTCGTTATAGGCATGCGTCACCGCCATGGTCATGCCGCGATCCTTGAACGACCCGGTCGGATTCAGCCCCTCGAACTTCAGGTAGATATTCAGATCGGGGTTGATGGCCTGACGCAGGTTGTAGGATTCGTGCAGAGGCGTATTGCCTTCGTACAACGTGATGATGGCATCGTCCTTCCCTACCGGGAGAAAAGCACGATAACGCTCGATGATTCCTTCATAATGCGGCATATCAGTCTCCAAACCTTTCTATGTGCAGAACCAGCGGTTCGCCCTCGACGCTGTCGAGTTCGCTGATACGGGCCACGGCAGCCCGCAGGTTTCCCTCTAGGGTATTATGCGTCGTCATGACAATCGGCACAGCCTGCGTCTTGTGACGTTCCTTCTGGATCAGTGCCTCGAGACTGATGCGATGGTAAGCCAGTATCTCGGTCACAGCAGCCAGCACACCCGGCTCATCCTTGACCATAAGACGAAGGTAGTACTCACCCTCCACATCCGCCACCGGCAGGGTCTCGGCTTCCCTCCGCATCGCTTGGGGAAAGGCCATCGGTGCAGCCAGATGCGTGACGCAGTCCGGAAGCCCGCGGGCGATATCAAGTACGTCGGCCATCACCGCGCTGGCGGTCGGTCGCTCTCCGGCGCCACGACCGACATAGAGCGTATCCTCCACGAAATTGCCGCGAATCCAGACAGCGTTGTAGGAGTCCCAAACCTGGGCCAGTTGTGCATTGAGCGGCACCAGACAGGGGTGCACACGCATCTCCACCCGCTCACCATGCGGCTTGGCGATTCCGAGCAGTTTGATGCGATAGCCAAGCTCTCGGGCCGACTCGATATCGCCGGCCGAAATGGAGGTCACCCCCTCCGTATAGACATCATCGAAGCGAATATGGGTTCCGAAGGCCATGGCGCTGAGAATCGACAGTTTGTGGGCCGTATCGACCCCCTCGATATCAAAGGTTGGATCAGCCTCGGCATAACCCAGTTCTTGGGCCTGCTGCAGCACCTCGTCGAAGGTGGAACCATCCCGTTCCATACTGGTCAGGATATAGTTGCAGGTGCCGTTGAGAATACCGTAGACGGACTCAATACGATTGGCGGCCAGCCCCTCGCGCAGCGCCTTCAGGCAGGGAATCCCGCCGCCCACGGCCGCCTCGAAGGCCAGCGCCACACCGCGCTGTTCGGCCAAAGCGAATAGCTCCTCGCCGTATTTAGCGATCAGCGCCTTGTTGGCGGTCACCACATGCTTGCCGTTTTCAATCGCCCGGATGACAAAGCTTCGGGCCGGCTCATAGCCACCGATCAGTTCAATCACGATATCGATATCATCGGCGGAGAGCACGTCCTCGATATCGGTCGTCAGATCGATGCCGCTGACGTCGACACCACGACCCCTCACGATATCCCTGTCGCAGATGCGGGCCAGCCGTACGGTACGACCAAGACGCTGGTTCAGCGCATCGCGATTTTCGACAAAGCTACGCACCACGCCGGTGCCGATGGTGCCAAAGCCGATCAGGCCCACCCGAACATCACTCATGCCTGTCTCCTCCCGCGTTCAAAAACCGACGCACACCGCGGAGCGCCTGTCGGGTACGGTGCTCATTCTCGATTAGGGCGATTCGCACATAGTCATCGCCGTTGGAACCGAAGCCGACCCCGGGGCTGACCGCCACGCCGGCCTCCTGAAGCAGGCGTTTGGAGAACTCCAGTGAACCCATCGACTTGAATTCATCAGGAATCTCCGCCCAGACGAACATGGTTGCCTTCGGTGGCTCCACATGCCATCCCGCCTTGTTCATGCCGTCGATGAGCACGTTGCGACGCTGTTCATAGGTCGACCGGATCTCCTCGACACAATCCTGCGGCCCATTCAGCGCCACGGCCGCAGCGATCTGCAACGGCTGGAAAGCGCCGTAATCGAGATAGGACTTGATCTTGGCAAGTGCGGCAACCACCTCGGGATTGCCGACCATGAAGCCGATTCGCCAGCCCGGCATATTGTAGCTCTTAGACATCGAATAGAACTCGACAGCCACCTCTTTGGCTCCCGGCACCTGCAGAATGGAGGGGCACTGGTAGCCGTCGAAGGTGATCTCCGCATAGGCGATATCGGAGACGATCAAAAGATCGTACGCTTTGGCGAAATCGACAAGACGGGCATAGAAGTCGAGATCGACCACCTGCGCCGTCGGATTGGAGGGGAAATTGACCAGCACCAGCTTGGGGCGCGGCCACGACTCCTCCACCGCCTTTGTCAGCTCCTCGAAATAGTCGATGCCGGGACCGATCGGCACATGACGAATGTCGGTGCCGGCAATAATGAAACCGTAGGGGTGGATCGGATAGGCTGGATTGGGAGAGAGCACCAGATCACCGGGGCTGGTGATCGCCACGGCCAGATGTGCCAACCCCTCCTTGGAACCGATGCTGACGATCGCCTCGGACTCGGGGTCAAGCTCGATACCGAATTTGCGCTTGTACCAGCCGCACACCGCCCGACGCAGCCCGGGGATACCACGGGACATCGAGTAGCGATGGTTGCGCGGATCGTTGGCCGCTTCACACAGCTTGTCGACAATATGCTGCGGCGTCGCCTGATCGGGGTTTCCCATGCCGAAATCGATGATGTCGTGCCCGCTGCGGCGCAGCTCCATCTTCAACTGATTGACAACGCTGAAGACATACGGCGGCAGGCGCTTGATACGTTCAAACTCGCGCATGTCTTAGATGCTCTCCCGCATGTGAACTTCAAATGGATTGCCTGTAGGAGACCCGTCCCGGAACAGCCTCGTAAAGGAAACCGGGAGTGTATGAACCGCCCCCCATAGGGTCAAGGAAATACCATCCTTTCGCGCCACCTACATCACTTCCGCAGCACGCGCTGCCAGCCGTGAACGCTCGCTGGCCCGCAGGGTCACATGGCCCGCGTAAGGCCAATCGGAAAAGCTCGTCACCGCCATCGAAAGCCCGTTGGTATAGGTGGTCAGATACGGCGTATCGATCTGAGCGTTATTGCCCAGAATCAGGATCTTCGAGCCCTGCCCCATGCGGGTAATCAGGGTCTTCATCTGGTGCGGCGTCAGATTCTGCGCTTCGTCGACGATCAGCCAGGTGCGCGTAAAGGTGCGTCCACGCGCATAGGAGAGGGCCGACACCTCGATCTTGTACTGGCCCAGATCGTTATTCAGACCGTGGTAGTCCTCCCCGAGCAGTATCGACAGGTTGTCGGTGATCGCCCCCATCCAGGGCTCCAGCTTCTCCTTCTCGGTGCCCGGCAGATAGCCGATATCCTGCCCCATCGGAACGGTGGCTCGGGTCACCAGAATACGGTCGTACAGTCCTAGGTCGAGCGTCTGGTGCAGGCCACATGCCAATGCCAGCAAAGTTTTTCCGCTTCCGGCACGACCCAGGATATTGACCATATCGATCTCGGGATCCATCAGCAGGTTCATCGCCATGTTCTGCTCGATATTGCGCGCCTGCACACCCCAGATGGCATGCCGATCGTTGCGGTAGGACTGCACATCATGCAGATGAACAAAGCCCCCCTCCTCCACTTGGACACAGCGCAACACCTGCTGACGATCTCCCGGCAGCACGATGAATGCGTTGACATAGGGAATGGTCTGCCCTTCAGGCCATTGGATACGGTAGTGACTTCCCTTGCCGCTGTCGGTCACCTCCATGTTGGCAGCCATCTCGCTCCACGCCTGGTCATCGATATTGATGTAACCGAGCGGCAACACCTCCATATCCTCGACCACGCGATCGGAGCGGTAATCCTCGGTCACCAGCCCCAGGGCACGTGCCTTGATGCGCAGGTTGATATCCTTGCTGACCAGGATGACCCGACGCTCCTGATGCTCCTGTTGCAGCGACATGGTCACGGCGATGATACGGTTGTCACCGCTGCCTTTCGCCAGCGACTCCGGCAGGATCTCGAGCGCACGGTGATTGAGCTCGAAAAAGAGCTTGCCACCCCCCGGCAGGGGACAACCCGCTTCCAGGTCGCCGCAGCTCGCGCTCAGATCATCGAGCTGGCGCGAGGCCTCGCGGACATTCCGGGCCAGCTCATCGAAACCGCGTTTGACCTTGTCCATCTCCTCCAGCACCGCAATCGGTAGGACAACATCATGTTCATCGAACTGATTCAGGGCATGGGGATCATGGATCAGGACATTGGTATCAAGCACATAGATTTTACGTTGTTCTTCGGGATTCAAGATCGCCTCTCCTTGGAACTTCCCATCAGGCAAAAAGTCCACTGTAAGCTAACGGCTACATACCTTCCTGACAAAAAGATTCCGACATGGAGCCGACAACCCGGACGGGCAAACCGCTTCTTGACACCGCCATCACACTTGGCAATGATTCGCCCCCTTCGCGGGAATAGCTCAGTTGGTAGAGCGCAACCTTGCCAAGGTTGAGGTCGCCGGTTCGAGCCCGGTTTCCCGCTCCAGATCGGGGGCCCTGCGCCCCC
>DATFLK010000193.1:0-2124 GCA_035267815.1 Mariprofundaceae bacterium
GCGCTGGCACGAATGACCAAGGGGCAGTTTCCGGGATTCCAACTGAATGAGGGCGATCTCATCGTCTTCTCCTCTTCGATGATTCCTGGTAACGAGCGCACCATTGCCGGACTGTTCAACCATATCTATCGCCGTGGTGCCCGCGTGATCCATGCCGGGCAGGCGCCGTTACACGTCTCCGGTCATGCCCAGGCGCATGAGTTGACGACGATGATCCAGCTGACGCGACCGAAGTACTTCTATCCGGTACACGGTGAGTATCGCAATCTGGTTGAGCACAAGCATTTGGCCATGACGACGGGAATTGCAGAGGAGAACACGATCATCGCCGAGAATGGGCAGAGCGTGGAGATCCACAAAGACGGTCTGTCTGCAGGCGATGTCTTTCATGCCGGCGCGGTTTTTGTAGATGGTACCAATCGTGATGAGATCGACGATCTGGTTTTGCGTGACCGGCGGGTGCTTGCCCAGGAAGGGATGGTGACGGCCATTGTCATCATCAGCAAACAAGAGGGGCGTCTGATCGGTACGCCGGAGTTGCTGGCGCGCGGCCTGCTGCATCAGGAAGTCGGCGACGAGGTGCTGGCCCGGGCGGGTCGGGAGCTGCAGAAGCACCTTGAAAGCGCCGGCCAGGAGTGGCTGGCTGACGACGATGCGGCCAAGGAGGAGGTCCGCATCTGGTTGCGGCGCTGGTTCAAGCGTAATGCGGGCAAGAGGCCGATGGCGCTGCCGGTCGTGCTGGAGGTGTAAATGCGCTTCGGCAGCGCCCTGCTCAGGGAGGCGGCAGCTTTTGTGCTGGCTGGCCTGACGGTGATATGTGGGTTGGCGCTCTACAGCTTCTCGCCGCACGATCCTTCATTTAATCATGCCACTTCGTCACCGGCGAAGAACCTGGTCGGCATTGCCGGGGCTTATCTTTCTGACTTCTTCTATCAACTCCTCGGATACGGTGTCTGGCTCCTTCTGCTGCTGATGGTGGCATTGACGATCCGGGTGGCGGCTGGCATGCGTCCCTGGTTCGGTCAGTGGACCTCGCTGTTCTGGTTGCCCGTGTTGCTGGGTGTCTCCGCCTTGATTGATGCGCATCAGACATGGCTCAGCGGTGTGTGGCAGGCACTTCCGGCCGGAGCCGGCGGTGCACTGGGCGGGATGCTTTCCGATGGTCTGGCGCGCCCGTTCCATGACGTCGGTCGCGATATCCTGCTGGTTGTACTGACACTGAGCAGTTTTGTGGCGGCCTCTCATATCTCCCTGTTGCTTCTGGGCAAGCGTATGGCTGCCGGATTGTCGTGGTGTTCGGCGCTGGTCGTGGACTGGACCGGACGCGTGGGACGTTCCCTTGCCGGTCGTAAGGAGCGGATGCAGGCGGTGGAGCAGCGTCGAAAGGCGAAGAAGGAGCGTGTGAAGCGGACACCGAAGTCGCAGCCCGAGGTCGCCAAGCCGGTCAAGACGGTTCGGTCCAAACGGGCCCAGGAGGAGCAGCAGGTCGAGCTGGCGCTGAACGAGCCGAACCGCGGCGGTTTCAAGCTTCCGGGGCTCAACCTCTTCAGCGCGGAACGGAAGCGGGGGCAGAGCATCAGCGACGAAACCCTGCAGGTGATGGCCCGCATGCTTGAAAAGAAGCTCCTGGATTACCGTGTCGAGGGCGAGGTGGTCGCCGTTCAGCCGGGGCCGGTGGTGACCCAGTTCGAGTTCGAACCGGCACCTGGCACCAAGGTCAACCGCATCGTCAGTCTGCAGGAGGATCTGGCGCGCTCCATGTCCGCCGTCAGTGTGCGCGTGGCGGGTAATATTCCGGGCAAGAACGTGATCGGTATCGAGATACCGAATCAGGATCGCGAGACGGTCTACATGTATGATGTACTGGCCAGTCGTGAGTTCTCAGAAGGGCGCCGTATCCTGCCGCTGGCACTGGGTGTCGATATCTCCGGTACCCCCGTGGTGGCGGATCTGGCCAAGATGCCGCATCTGCTGGTGGCCGGTACGACCGGTTCCGGTAAATCGGTATCGGTCAACGGCATGATTTGTTCGATGCTGATGACCTATTCGCCGAAGGACCTTCGCTTGATCATGGTCGATCCGAAGATGCTCGAGCTGTCGATGTACGATGATATCCCGCACCTT
>DATFLK010000194.1:0-8232 GCA_035267815.1 Mariprofundaceae bacterium
TTCGCTGTTGACGGCCTTTGATGAAAAGGAGACGCTGCTGCGCCTTGTCACCGAGATGACGCAGGATGCCAGCGGCGTGAAGGTATTCATTGGCTCCGAGCATGCGCTGGTCAACATGGATCAGGTATCGGTGGTGTTGGCTCGTTACGAGGGCCCTGACAAGGTGGTTGGCACGCTGGGAGTCATCGGTCCGAAGCGGATGCACTATGAGCGCGTGCTGCCGGTGGTGGATTGTACGGCACGGTGTGTCAGTCTTGCCCTATCGAGTCGTTAGGACACCTTGAATCCGGATTCGCCTGTCCCTATTCAACACATAACAGTCAAACACTCTATTCAAATTCCGCGGGAGGTTATGCATTGAGCCAGAAGAACAAAGAGATCGAGGAGCAGCAGGCGGAAGCCGCGGAAAAGTCCGGGCAGGCACAGTCGCCAGAGTCTTCTCAGGGGAACGAGACTGATCTTCAGAATGCGCTGGGCGAGGCCCAGGCCGAGGCGGCTGAGCTGAAGGAGAAGCTGCTGCGGCTGCATGCCGAGATCGAGAACGTGCGCAAGCGAGCCCGGCGCGAGGTCGAGGATGCTAGCAAGTTCGCCGTCGAGAAGTTCGCAGCAGAGCTGCTCGATGTGGCTGACAATCTTGAGCGTGCCTTGGAGAGTAGTGACGACAATGGCGAGGCCCTCCGCGAGGGGGTTCAACTGACCCTGAATAGTTGGCATGAGACGATGAAGAAGTTCGGTGTGGAACGTGTCGATGCCATGGATCAGAAATTCGATCCGCATCTGCACGAGGCTTTGGCCCAGGCACCGCATGATGCGGAGGCCGGCAAGGTGGTTTCCCAGCATGTTGCCGGCTATACCCTGCACGGCCGTCTGCTCAGGCCCGCCCGGGTGATCGTTTCCAGCGGCCCGGCCGAAAAGAAGGACGAGCAGTAAAAAAATATTCCCGTAAGGGGTTGAAACGCGGTTTTTATGCCCCTAAGAACAAGGTTGAGATAAAAATTCTAGCGTTAACGAATTGGATATGGAGAAGTAGAAATGGGTAAAGTAATCGGTATTGATCTCGGGACCACGAACTCCTGCGTAGCTGTCATGGATGGCAGCTCGCATAAGGTGATCCCTAACAGCGAAGGCGATAATACTACTCCGTCCGTCGTCGCATTCGTGGACGATGGCGAGCGTTTGATCGGCAGTCCGGCCAAGCGCCAGATGGTGACCAATCCTGATAAGACCTTCTATGCGGTGAAACGTCTCATCGGTCGCAAGTTCGATTCGAAGGAGGCGAAGCACCATCGTGATCTGGTTTCCTATCCGGTGGTCAAGGCCGACAACGGCGATGCTTGGGTCGAGCTGGACGGCAAGAAGATGGCGCCGCAGGAGATCTCGGCCATCGTGTTGCAGAAGATGAAGCAGACGGCCGAGGACTATCTCGGCGAGAAGGTGACCGATGCGGTGATCACTGTACCGGCCTACTTCAACGACTCGCAGCGTCAGGCAACCAAGGACGCCGGTGCCATCGCCGGGCTCAATGTGCTGCGTATCATCAATGAGCCGACTTCATCGGCCCTGGCCTATGGTCTCGACAAGACCGAGGAGAACCACCTGATTGCCGTCTACGACCTGGGTGGCGGCACCTTCGATATCTCCATCCTGGAGATCGGCGACGGCGTGTTCGAGGTGAAGTCGACCAATGGCGACACCTTCCTGGGCGGTGAGGATTTCGATCAGCAGATCATCAAGTATCTGGCCGCCGAGTTCAAAAAGGAGCACGGCGTCGATCTGATGGCCGACAAGCTGGCATTGCAGCGCCTGAAAGAGGCGGCGGAGAAGGCTAAGATCGAACTCTCTTCGAGCCAGCAGACCGAGGTCAATCTACCGTTCATTACGGCCGATGCTTCCGGGCCCAAGCATCTGTTGGTCAAGCTGACACGTGCCAAGTACGAGAGCTTGGTGTCGGATCTGGTCGAGCGTTCGATCGCTCCCTGTAAGCAGGCCCTCAAGGATGCGGGCGTGAAGGCCTCCGATATTCACGAGGTGGTGTTGGTGGGGGGCATGACCCGCATGCCGCTGGTGCAGCAGAAGGTGAAGGAGTTCTTCGGCAAGGAGCCGCACAAGGGCGTGAATCCCGACGAGGTGGTGGCGATCGGTGCTGCCATCCAGGGCGCAGTGCTGACCGGCGAGGTCAAGGATGTGCTGCTGCTCGACGTCACGCCCCTGAGTCTCGGTATCGAGGTCGAGGGTGGTCTGTTCAACCGGATCATCGAGAAGAACACCACCATCCCGACCAAGAAGAGCCAGACCTATACGACGGCGGCGGATAACCAGAACGCCGTGACCATCAAGGTCTGCCAGGGCGAGCGTGAACTGGCGGCGGACAACAAGCAGTTGGGTGTTTTCAACCTAGAAGGTATTGCGCCGGCGCCGAGAGGCGTGCCGCAGATCGAGGTGACCTTCGATATCGATGCCAACGGCATCATGCATGTCAGTGCCAAGGATAAGGGCACCGGCAAGGAGACCTCTATCCGCATCGAGTCCGGCTCGGGTCTTTCCGAGGATGAGATCAAGCGCATGCAGCAGGAGGCCGAGGAGCATGCCGACGAGGACAAGGCCAAGCGCGAGCAGATCGAGGCCCGCAACCGTGCCGATGCCCTGGTCTATTCGACCGAGAAGGCGTTGAGTGATCATGGCGACAAGGTGGACGAGGATACCCGTAAGGGTATCGAGGAAGCCCTTGAAGGCCTGAAGAAGGCGCTGGAGGGCGATGATGCCGAGGCCATCGAAAAGGCTGAGCAGAACCTGGCCGAGAAGTCCCAGAAGCTCGGTGAGGTGATCTACAAGCAGGCGCAGGAAGAGGCATCGGCGGCATCCGGCGATGCCGGCGGCTCCGCAGAGGGCGATTCCGCCGGGGACGCGGACGTGGTGGACGCCGAGGTCGTGGACGACAAGGACACCAAGTAAGATGTCGAATGCCGGCGGGGGAGCGGATCAATGTGCCGCTCCCCCGTTGTCTTTGATACGCGAGAAGACGGGATAGGGAGTCAAGGTGAGTAAACGGGATTATTACGAGATTCTGGGTGTCGACCGCGAAGCGGACATGAACACGATCAAGCGTGCGTATCGCAAGCTTGCCATGAAATACCATCCGGACCGCAACCCGGACGATGCCGAGGCTGCAGAGCACTTTCGCGAGGTGACCGAGGCGTACGAGGTCCTCTCCGATCAGGAGAAGCGTGCCCGCTACGATCAGTTCGGCCACGCCGGGGTGGATGACCAGATGCAGGACTTCTGGTCGCGTGGTGGTTTCCAGGATTCCCATGCCTTCCGTGATTTCGGCGATGTGTTCGGTGATATCTTCGGCGATGTGTTCGGGTTTGGCGGCGGTGGCCGTGCAGCCCGGGGTGCCGACCTTCGCTATCAGCTGGAGCTGACGCTCGAGGAAGCGGCGACCGGTCGCGAGGTGGAGCTTGATATCCCGAAGCAGGTGGCCTGCGATACCTGCCACGGCAGTGGTGCCCGTCCGGGGACCAATCCCATACCCTGTCGTACCTGCGGCGGTCACGGGCAGGTACAGATGAATCAGGGCTTCTTTGCGGTGCGGCGCACCTGTCCGGCCTGTCACGGTTTGGGCAAACAGATCGAGTCCCCCTGCGTGGATTGCGGTGGAAGCGGTCGGGTACGTACCCAGAAGCGGATGAAGGTGCGGATTCCTGAAGGGGTCTACGACGGCGCCCAGATTCGGGTCTCGGGAGAGGGAGAGGCCGGTCCGCAGGGCGCACCCTCGGGGGATCTCTATATCGTGGTGTCGCTTAAGAAGCACCCCATCTTCGAACGGGACGGGGCCGATCTGCACTGCAACATGCCGATCACCTTTCCACAGGCCGCCCTGGGCAGTGAGGTGGAGGCGCCGACACTTGGCGGCAAGGTCAAGATCCGTATTCCGGCAGGGACGCAGTCAGGCAAGGTCTTTCGCCTGAAGGGGCATGGCGTGTCCGACATACGTGCGCGCCACAAGGGGGACCTCTATGTTCGGGTGCAGGTCGATGTGCCCAAACGGATGACCAAGGAGCAGGAGCGGCTGTTGCGCGAGTTTGCCGATGCGACCGGCGATGACGTCTATCCGGATCGGACCTCCTTTCTGGATAAGGCCAAACAGTTCTGGGATGAACTGGCAGGAGAAACGAAATGACTCGAATGATTGTAGCGGGTGCGGGCGGACGTATGGGCCGCATGCTGGTGCGTGCCGTTTCCGAGGCGAAAGGCGTCGAACTGGTGGGCGCCACGGAGTCACAAGGTTCCCTGCATGTGGGAGACGATACCGGTGTGGTGGCCGGTATAGGTGAGACAGGTGTCCCTGTCGTGTCCGAGTTGGATGCGTTGCCGGAGGCCGATGCGGTGATCGATTTCACGGCACCGGCAGCGACACTCGAGATGGCCCGATACGCGGCCGAGAAGGGCTTGCGCATGGTGATCGGGACCACCGGGTTCTCGGATGATGAGTCGGTCCGGCTGCGGGATACGTTGAAGGATTTGCCTGTGGTCATGGCCTCCAACTATTCGGTCGGCGTCACCCTGGCCTTGCAGTTGATTCGTCAGGCAGCGGCCGTGCTGGGGGCGGAGTACGATGCCGAGATTATCGAGGCGCACCATCGACATAAGGTGGATGCACCGTCGGGTACGGCGCTCTCCATGGGACAGTCGGTTGCCGAAGGGCGCGGGGTCGACCTGAAACAGGCCGCCGTTTATGCCCGGGAAGGGGTCACGGGGCCGCGTCAAAGCGGCGACATCGGTTTCGCCGTGATTCGTGCAGGCAGCATCGTCGGCGAACATACGGCGATGTTTGCCGGAGATGAGGAGCGCTTGGAGATTCGCCATGTGGCCTCCGATCGCATGGCTTTTGCCCGCGGCGCTGTGCGCGCGGCCGATTGGCTCATGATGCAGGATCGTGGCTGGTATGACATGCGTGATGTGCTGGGGCTGACATGAGCGGCCTTGCTGCCGGAGTGCGTATCTACGGTATTCGACAGTGTGATACCATGAAGCGGGCGATTGCCTGGCTGGATGAGCATGATATCGACTATACTTTTCATGATTACAAGAAGCATGGAATCGACCGGGAGCGGGTTGACCTATGGTGCGGCAAGGTGGGCTGGGAGAAGCTGGTGAACCGTCGCGGGACGACATGGCGGAAGGTTCCTGAAGAGATGCGTGATCATATCGATGTCGAGCGTGCCATTTACCTGCTGGTCGAATACCCTACTCTGATTAAGCGGCCGGTGCTTGAGGTGGGGGATGAACTGATCGTCGGCTTTGATGCCGAACGTTACCACTGGAGCCTCTGTACGGCCTGATGCAGCATCATCGTCTGTTCGTCCCAGGTCCCGCTGGTCAGCTCGAGGCGCTGTATCGAGAGGGTGATCCCGAAGCGCCCGCGGTGGTGGTTTGCCATCCGCATCCGCAACATGGCGGCACCATGCGCAATAAGGTGGTCTATTGGATGGCCCGGACCTTTGAAGAGCAGGGGTGTACGGTGTTGCGTTTCAATTTCCGCGGCGTTGAGAAGAGTGATGGCGATTGGGACGAGGGTTGCGGTGAAGCGCTCGATGCCGGCGCGGTACTGGATTGGGTACACGACCGTCATGCCGAATCGCCGTTGTGGCTGGCTGGGTTTTCATTTGGCTGCTACGCAGGATTACAGGCGGCCCGGGACGATGGACGTGTGGCACGTATGTTCGCCGTGGCACCGGCGGTGAATCACTGGAGTTTCGATTTTATGCGCGACGATTCACGTCCATTGACGGTGGTGCAGGGTGCCGATGACGAGATTGTACCCTGCTCCATGGTCGAGTACTGGTCGTCCACTCTGGACCATGCAAGGATCCATACGATCCGTGGCGCCGGGCATTTCTTTTCCGGCCATATGGATGCGATGCGGCAGGCGCTGCTTGCTGATGCGGTGTCTGTACCGGAAGTGGTCTAGCGCATGTCTGGCGGCGATATGTCTGATATGTCACCGCCTACGCCTGTTCAGGGAAGACTGATCCCCCTTTTTCTGAAATATTTTGCACTTATCTGGGTCCCCTCCTTGATGTTGGTGGGGGTGCTGGCATATGGATACTGGGAGGGCCAGAAGCAGACCGTGCTCGAGCATTACCGTATCGAGGCGCAACATCATGTGGAGGGGCAAGCTCAGCTGGTCCGTCGGGTATACCGCTTGGTTGCATCGAACATGCACGTGCTCTCCCATCATCTCGATCTCGTCCATGCGGCAGAGGGGGCATCGGGGGGAGCGGAGGAGGTCGCCCACCTTTTTTCGGATACCATGGAGGTGGCCGATATCTATGATCAGGCGTGGCTTTTTAATCGGTCGGGGAAGCTTGTGGCACATGTCCGATGGCATCATGGCACCGTCCATTCAGTCAGCAAAGGAGGAGGGCTTCCCGGGGATGAGGTCCGGAAGGGTTTGAAATTGTCTTCCGATCATATCCGGGTGGTCTCCCTTAAGGTATGGCGGGATGAGGGTCAGCAGGCCAAGCTCCTAGCTCGTTTCATCACACCAGTCGTGGATTCGGGAGGACATCAGCAAGGGGTTTTGGCCCTTGGTGTACGCGAGACGGCACTGTTGTCGCGGGCGCTGTCCGAGACGCGTCTGCCCGGAGAGCATCTGATGATGCACACGGCTTTCCCCTACTGGTTCGATCGCCAGGGAGGTCACCTGAACATACTCGAACCACAGCAAGGCATCACCTTTCCACAGCGGTTTCCACTCGTCTGGCAGCGAATTCAGGCACATCGCACCGGACAGTTCCGGGACGGTCGCGGACTGTTCAGTTTTGAATGGGTGCATCCCCCTGCCTTTCTCGGTAGTCATGGCGACACATTGCGCGACTGGCAGATTGTTTCTTTCGTGCCGGCAACCGCCCTCACTCGGGCGGTGAGTCGACAGAATGTGCATATTGTCGTTTTTACCGTCATCGTGGTTCTGTTGCTTGCGGCGCTGGCCTGGTCGCTGGCCATGGCGCGTGTCATTCGTCATGAAAAGGAGCGGATACAGGCGCAAGCCCTTTCAGAAGTGAGGGCGCTTTCCAATCGCCTGGTTCGGGTACAGGAGGATGAACGCAAGGAGGTTTCACGCACCCTGCACGACGATATCGGACAGATGCTGGCGGCGGTGCGTACACATATTGCTACGGCGCTGCGTTATTGCGAAAGAGATAATGGATCCAGAGCCTGCGCCGAGGTGCAGGAGGCCGACCGGTTGACCGATATGCTGATGGAGTCGGTACGACGGTATATGCGCAGTCTGCGTCCCGGTTACCTAGATGAACTGGGGCTTGCCGCGGCACTGGAGGAGATGTGTTCGACGTGGGAGAGTCGCGAAGATGTAGAGTGTCATCTCTCGATCGTCGGGGATGTGGATTCGCTGCCGGAAGTGGTCTCGCTTACGGTGTTTCGAATCGTTCAGGAGGGGCTGACCAATATCGCCCGGCACGCCGAAGCCTCAAGGGTCGACATTGTGCTCGACGTGGGCAGCGGTGGACTTCGGCTCGATATTGTCGATGATGGTCGCGGGTTCGACCTTTCCCAGCCATCCGAGGGGCTGGGTTTGGTGGGTATGCGTGAAAGGGTTCAGGCATTGAATGGCCATATCCGGGCAGAGAGTTCGCACGGGCATGGTGCGCAGTTCTTTATACGCATCCCACTCTAGGCCGCATCTGTTTTTTTGAGGGTAAAGTTAAAGGAAAAGACTTATAGTATTTGAGTGTAATACTTATTAGTCTCCGACCGACTTCATGTCAAGATATCTCGACAGTCTAATCAACCCATACTATATTGGTTAAGTATTATTCGAGGTGTTTTATGCTGCAAGTGCAGCTAATCGACGATCATGAAGTGGTGCGCAAGGGTATTCGACGTTTGCTGGAGGACTCCGGCGAGATTCAGGTGATATGCGAATCCGACAATGGCGAATCCGGCTTTCAGGACTACTGCCGGCATAAGCCGGATGTGTTGCTGCTTGATCTGGCCATGCCGGGCGGCGATGGTATGGCGTTGCTGAAGCAACTTTTGGCAAAACAGCCTGATATCAAGGTGCTTGTCCTCTCCATGTATGATGATGTTGTGTTCCCTCGCCGGGCTCTGGCACTGGGAGCAAGCGGCTACGTAAGCAAGGGTGCGAGTGCCGATGTTCTGCTGGAGGCTGTCTTCCAGGTCGCCAGGGGCGGGCGTTATGTCGAACCC
>DATFLK010000195.1:0-11731 GCA_035267815.1 Mariprofundaceae bacterium
TACTTCAGAATGTGTTCAAGTTGCGGGGCGAGTTCGGCGGCCTCTTCGTCGGTCAGGCGGATGCGGGCCAGCTCCGCCACCTTCTGCACGTCCATGCTCAAGCAAACCTCCCTCGGAATCTGAGACACGCGGGATAGCCCGATCCCTGCCGGATATCCCCGTTGCCGGAAAGGCGGCGAAGCCTATCGCCCAAACTGCCCGGATGCCAGTGTCACGTCAGGTTCCGGACGACTCCGAATCGCCGTCCACGACGCGAACCGGGAAGGGCTCGGTCTCGCTGCCGGCGTAGAGCGAACGGTGCGGGAAGGGAATCTCGATGCCGGCTGCGTCGAAGCCGACTTTGATCTCCTCCTGGATGCTGTTTTTCAGTGCCAGGAAGTTCTCGCGTGCGGTCCAGACCGAGAACTGGATGTCGAGCGAGGAGTCGCCGAAGCCCAGGAAGATGAAGAGCGGCTCTGGCTCGTCCAGACATAGCGGGTTTTGGGCGGCGATACGCATCAGTTCGTCGCGCACGCGACCGATATCTTCCCTGTAGGCGACGCCGACCTTGATGTCGGCCCGGCGGATCGGGAAGCGGGTCAGCGTGGTCACCTCCGATTTCATCACCGCTTCGTTGGGGATGCGCACGAAGAGGTTGTCGAAGGTGCGCAGCTTGATGGAGAGCAGGTCGATCGAGAGCACCTCGCCTATGGTGTCGCCGATCTTGATCACATCCTTGACCGAGAAGGTTTTTTCGCCGATCAGGAAGAGTCCGCTGATCAGGTTGGAGGCAGCGGTCTGCGAGGCGAAGCCGATGGCCACCGAGAAGATGCCGGCGGCGCCGAGCAGCACGCCGAGGTCGAAGCCGAGCTGGTGCAGCGCCATCACGGCGAAGATGACCAGTACCGTATAGAAGGCGATGCGGCGTGCCAGCGTGGCGTGGTGGACGCTGAATCGTTTGGCCGCGAAGCGCCGGGTCACGGTTGAGGCGACCTTGGCCAAGATGAAACCGACCACTATCAGGACGATGGATCGCACGATGTGCGCCTTGGCGCCGAACAAAATCTCCATCATCGCCTCATCCCAGCCACTCGCCGATGGCATGTATGAGGGATTTCTCCGATCGGGTTTCGCGCGGTCCGTGCAGCTGCGTACCGCCGTCTGCCTCGTCCGGTATCGTGCCCGCGAGCTCCAGCGAGGTGGTCTCGCCTCCCTTCCTGCGCACCAGCGTCACCGTGTCGGTCCAGAGCTCGCCAGTGTCGGATGCGAATATCGAGAGGTAGGGGGCCGGCAGGCTCATCCGTTCGAAGCGGAAGGTGTCGGCATCCTCGTTCTGGATCACCACTGGTGTGATGGCGCGGTGGTGACGGTGCGGCAAGTTGGCGGGGTCGAGGTGGGCATGCGTGAGGCTGGAGTAGCAGAGACAACCCTCCAGCGTGTTGGGGCCGAACCAGATGTCGGAGGGGCGGAAGATCGGTACCTCTCCCAGATGCGTGTCGCTGTCGTGCACGTCGACGCGCAACCACAGCGGAGAGCTGATATAGAGGCGCACGGCCACGCCGGGTGGGATCGAGAGCGCCGAGACCGGGCGCGCCACCACCGGCCGGTCGGCCAGCGACGGGGTTACGGTGAGCTTCGGCTCGGTCTTCTCGAAGATGAAGCGCTGCAATCCTTTCTGATCGTGCGGCATCGATTTGAGCCGCCGCACCTGTGCTTTGACCTCGCGGGCGGGCTCCTCCGGCACCGCCGGCTGCGCCAGCAGTTGCCACTCGTTCGCCTCCCGGAGGATCAGTGTGCGGCTCGGGCCGAAGGCGAAGCTGGTCACCTCGCCGATCTCCGGTGCGCGCTCGCGCCACCACGGTGTGCTTCGTTTCCGGCCGCCGGCAGACGCGCTTTTCGATGTCGATACCATGGCAGGTAGTCTAGACGATCATCGAGCGTTTCATCCAGTGCCGGATGCCGAAGATCCAGAACGGTGCGAGCATCAGCGAAAGCGCGATCACTGCGATGGCGAGCTGGTAGCCCTCGGTGCTGATGATCTGCGAGGCCGCCCCGAGTGCGACGAGCACGAAGCTGAACTCCCCGATCTGGGCCAGCAGGGCGGCGGTGTAGATGCTGTCCGGCCACGAATCGCCGAGCATCCGGAAGACGAAGGCGTTGATGAAGGTGTTGGTGACGAAGGCGGCCAGCACCAGTGCGATGATTAGTACGAAGTGGGCCCGGAAGAAGTCGAGATCGAGCATCATGCCGATGGAGACGAAGAAGAGCGCCACGAAGACGACATAGAAGGGCTCTAGGCTGCGGTAGACCCACTCGGTCTCCTTGGCCGCCTTGATTAGCATGCCGGCCATGAAGGCGCCGAGCGCGCTGGAGAGCGATAGCAGGCCGGTGATCAGTGCGAAGCCGAAGCAGAGGATCAGCGCCGTGAAGACCTGGTGTTCATGGTCGTGGGAGAGGAGCTTTCTCAGGAAGGGGAGGTGGACCGACTCCTTGATGACGATCCAGGCGAACAGCGCTAGCACCAGAACGCTTCCGAAGGCCTGCGCCGCCAGCTTCTCGACCGAGATATGATCGCCTCCCATGGCACCGATAATCATCAGCATCGGCACCACAGCCATGTCCTGCGCCAGCAGGATGGCCACGGCGGCCTGTCCGGAGCGGGTCTCCGTCTCATCTCTGGCCTGAAGCAGCTTCAGTACCACCGCCGTACTGCTCAGGCTGATGGCGAAGCCGAAGAGGATGCTGCGGTGCACCGGCCAGCCCAGCACCACGCCCATCAGCCAAATCACGGTGACGCTGACGACGATCTGCAGCAGCGTGCCGGCCACGGCGATGCGCCAGTTGGCGAGCAGCCGTTTGGGCGAAATCTCCATGCCGAGGAAGAAGAGCAGCAGCACCACGCCGAAGGTGCCGAGCCGTTCCAGTACGCCGTGGTTGCTGATCAGGCCGAGCAGGTGCGGCCCTAGGATGACGCCGGCCAGTAGGTAGCCGACCACGTGCGGAATCTCGAATCTCCGCAGCACCGCAGTCATGGCCAGAATCGCCAGGATGGCGCCGACGATGGATGGCAGCAGTGGGTCCATGTCCATGGTGGTGAGACTCCCCTCCTTGAAGACTTCGTGAAGGGTTGCAGTTACAGCAGCCCGAGGATGTGAACCATATCACCCGTCGGCCATCTAGTTCAGTGGTTTGAGGTTGGCGTGGGCAATCCACTGCCAGCCGTGTGCCGTCTTCAGGAAGACGCTGAGGCGCGGCGCCGGTTGATTCATCAGCCGTTTCCCCTCGATCGTCTCGGCCACGGAAACGGTATAGGTGGCGATGATCACCGGTCCGTTGCGGGTGATCTTGATATCGTTCAGCGAGTAATGGCCGAGATCCAGTCCCCGGATCAGCCTGATCTCCTGTGCGCGGTCGTTGGCCCCGAACTGGTGTACCGCCTGGAAGCCGGCCGCCGCCGTGTTCTCGATCGCCGTCATGTCCGGCTTCTTCATGTTCGCCCACAGCTGCCGCACAAGCCGCTCGCCCAGTGCAGCGTCGGCCCCAGCCGCCATCGCCGGTATGGCCGGTATTGTGAGAGTCAGGGCCAATAGAAGGATGGATGCCCACTTCATGGGCCGTGTCGAAAGATACATGGATGTCTCCTCTCCGGGCCGTCCTCCACAGAGGAGGCCCGAAAAGGAGAGTTTAGACCATTCTGGTATGCCGCCTATTTGACGGTGAAGTGGACTGTCTTCTGCACGCCGGTCAGAGCGTGGCTAGCTGTGGCTTCCTTGACCGCGATCGTGTGCGGCCCTTCCGTCAGCTTCGGCAGGTCGAGGCTGCAGGGGCAGTCGCTGACGTTGCGGTCGATGATCGGTGGATCGTTGTCGACATAGACGTGCAGGTGGTTGCCGTTGGGGCCGAGCGTGACGTTGTAGGTCAGCTTGTCCTCGCTGCCGCTTGGCAACACCGCGCCCTCCTTGGGCGAGATGATGGTTACCGAGCCGGTGCTGGCGGCGGGTGCCATGGCATGGTCTTCGTCGCCGTTACCCTGATCATGGTCGCCGCAGCCGGCCGTGGCCAGCGCGACGGCGGCCAGCACGGCGAGTGCGAACAGGTTGAGTCGTTTCATAGTAGTGCCTCCTTGGGTGTGGGGATGGCCGTGCGCATCCTCTCGTCGCATGGCTGTTCATACCAATATAGCATCCGTGGGCCGCACCGGGGTTTGCGCCATGCGCGGAATGCGTCTACAACCCAATAAATGGTTTCTCTGGAGATGGTTCATGAAAAAGGTGTTGATCGGCTTGGGTGTGGTGGTGCTGCTCGTCGTGGCGGGCATGGTGTATCTCTGGAGCAATCTCGACAGTATCGTCAAGGAAGCGATCCAGACCTACGGTTCGCAGGCGACCCAGACGGCCGTGCATGTTGCTTCGGTTAAGATCGACTTGGGTCAGGGTAGGGCGCAGGTCGCCGGCCTGACGGTGGGCAATCCCAAGGGGTTCAGCGCCCCGAATATTTTCAAGCTCGGCAAGATCAGCACGAAGATCGATCTTTCCACCCTCAAGGAGAACCCCGTCGTGATCGACGAGATCGTCGTTAGCGCCCCCTCCGTCTTCTACGAGATCAATAAGTCGGGCGTTTCCAACGCCGACGTGATCAAGAAGAACCTCGCCTCCGGCAGCAAGGCCTCGTCCGGGAAGAGCAGCAAGGGTGACCAGTTCAAGATGATCATCCGCAAGCTGGTGGTCGAGGGGAGCACCGCCCAGGTGCGCATCGCGGCGCTGAAAGGGCGTGAGCAGAGTGTGGCGCTGCCCCGGATCGTCATGACCGATGTCGGCAAGAAGAGCGGCGGGGCGACGGCCGCCGAAGTGGCCACGCAGCTCTCCCAGAGGCTGCTCGGCAACGTGCAGAGCTCGGTGGCGGCCATCGGCGTGGACAAGTATCTCGGCAAGTCGGCCGATGAGGTCAAGAAGCAGCTGCAGGGCGCCATGGGCGGTGCGTCCGACGGTGCGGCCAAGAAGGCTGGCGACGCCCTCAAGGGGTTGCTCGGTAACTAGTCCTTCTCGGCGCTTGATGGGGTCATTAACACCTATATCTATTAGGGTGTAATGATTCTCGATATCAAACTATATTCATCTCCTATTAACTTTAATGTAATAGGAGTCAATCATGAATTTCGCAGTCATTCTGTTCTTTTGTGTACTCGTTGCCCCGTTCATCCTCTTTTTCAAGTTTGCGGCAAGAGACACCAAGCGATAAACCACATCGCGCACCCAAATCAAAAGCCGGGCATCCGCCCGGCTTTTTTGTGGTTATCTCCGTCCGTAGTCTCAAATGTGTCTACAATCAATACTAGTCATAGATCGCCAAAGAAATCCTTGAGCTTGCTCTGCATGAAGGGCAATGCCTCGACAGGGGATTTGTCATCCGGCGTCTCTCCCAAAAGCCTATCGAACATCTTCTCCAGATGCGCATCGATATCCCTCATGACACTTCCCTTACTCCTCCTACTATAGCCAACCCTTGCGCTTGAAGAAGGCGAGCATGGCTGCGGCGCAGAGGAACATGACCAGGAGGGCGAGCGGGTAGCCGTAGTACCAGTGCAGCTCCGGCATCGCCCACGGGCTCTTGTCGTTGACGAAGTTCATGCCGTAGAGCCCGGTGATGAAGGTCAGCGGGATGAAGACGGTGGAGATCACGGTCAGCACCCGCATGGTCTCGTTCAGCCGGTTGCTGGCACTAGAGAGGTAGATGTCCAGCATGCTGGTGGTCATGTCGCGGTAGGTCTCCAGCAGGTCCATGATCTGGATCGTGTGATCGTAGCAGTCGCGCAGGTAGATGCGGGTGCCCTCCGAGATGTGGTGGTTCTCGTCGCGCAGGATCTGGCTGATCACCTCGCGCTGCGGCCAGAGCATGCGCCGGAGCAGGATCAGCTCGCGCTTGATCAGGTGGATGCGCCCCAGTGTCTGGCGATCGGCGATCTCGAGCAGTTCCTCCTCCAGATCCTCCAACTGCAGCCCGAAGGTCTCCAGTACCGGGAAGCCCTGGTCGACGACCAGATCGAGCATCGCATATAACAGATAGTCCATGCCGTTGTTGCGCAGGCGGGTGGCTTGGTCCCGGGCGCGCTTGATCAGCGGCGTAAAGGGGTCCTCCGGGCCGTCGCAGAAGCTGACAATGAAGCGCTTGTTGACGAAGAGGCTGACCTGCCGGACCGTGATCGTCTCCCCCTCCATCAGCGGCAGGCTCATGACGATGAAGAGCTGCTCGTCGAAGGAGTCCATCTTGGGCCGCTGGCCGCTGTTGAGCACGTCCTCCATGGCCAGTGGGTGGAGGTGGAAGGCTTTGCCGAGGCTGCGCATGACATCGGCCTGTACCTGCCCCTGCACATGCACCCAGGTGACGCTATCCTGCTCGATGTAGGGGCGGCAGGTGTCGGCCTCGACATCCTCCTTGACCGTCAGGTCGCCAGCCGTGTAGTCGATCAGCCGGATGTGTATCGGCCCCTCCGCCCCGGCCGGGGTCTCGACCAATGTGCCCGGGGGCGTGCCCGGCGAGTGGTAGCGCTTGGTGAAGTAGCTCATGATCCCTCCCTTGCCGTCCTAGGCCGAGTCGAACTCCTCCCTGAGCTTGCTCAGCCTGCCGTAGATGATCAACCGGTCGTCCGCCTCGATCGGATCATGCAATAGGTGGCGGGCCGGAATCCAGTTGCGGTCGCGTTCGATGCCGAGGACTAGCGTGTCGGGATGGGTGCCACCGATCTCGATGATCGACTGGCCGACTAGCGACGACTCCTCCGCGATCTCCAGCTTGACCAGTCCGAAGCCCTCGGCTAGGTGCAGAAGCTCCTCGACCGGGGCGTACTCGAAGGTGGTCGAGTGGCGCTCCAGCCAGTGTTCGACGATGGATTCCCAGCGACCCATGAAGCCGGCGTGGCGCGCGATGGCGTAGATCAGCGCGAGACCGAGCACCAACGCCAGCACGTTGAAGATGATGTCGTAGCCCGGTGTGACGGCGAACGAGGTGGTGGCTGTGACGATGACGGTGACGATGCCAGCGTTGCCGCCGATCATCAGGGTGCTGATGATCTTGCGGCGTGTCGGGTGATTGACCACATGCTCCGCCTCGCGCGTCGTGAAGCCGGTACCGCTGAAGGCGGAGAGCGCCTGGAACTTGGCGCGCTCGTAGCGCATGCCGGTTAGCATCAGGCCGATGGCGCCGGCACGGACGAACAGCAGCGAGAAGAAGATCGCCAACAGTGTCGGGAAGAGGAGGTAGAGACCGCTCATTGCTCAGACTCCCTGCGCGTTTTGTGGCGTCTTCTCTTTGTGGCTCATGGTTTGAGGTCCTTTCCCGTGTCCGGCCGGTCGGGGGCTTTCTGACACCCGTCGGCGATGACGGTGCAGACAATCTGCCGTGTTTGGCGCGGCCCGTCGAATTCGCACAGGTAGATGTTTTGCCACCGCGACAGCCCCAGCCGCCCGTCGATCAGCGGGATCGTCTCGGCCGGGCCGACCAGTCCTGCCTTCAGGTGGGCGTCGCCGTTGCCGTCCTGTCGGTCGTGCCGCCACACCCCCGGCGGGATCAACCGTTGCAGCAGCTCCACGATATCGAGCTGCACGTTCTCGTCCCAGTTCTCCTGGATCATGATCGCCGCCGTCGCTCCCTGCACGTAGACGTGTACCAGCCCGTTTTCGATACCGCCTTTCTGCACGACAGCCGCCACGCGATCGGTGATATCGACCAGCATCTCGCGTCGGTCGGTACCGATGTCGATCGTCTTACGCACCCAGTTCGCTTAGGTCGCTGATATCACAGATATTTTCCATGTCTCGACTGTAGCATGCGCGAGGCAGTCGCTTGCCCGGTCCCGGAGAGGGCCCACTCGCCGATAGCGCGGTAGAGGGAGAGGTGGTCGAATCCGGCACGCTTTGCGAAGGGGTTGAGCCAGAGGTTCAGGCCGATCAGCTCGAAGTGGTCGGCGTGGAGCCTGGCGACATGCTCACCCCATTCGGCCGAGGCGGTGGCCACCTGGCTGTCGTTGGCTCCCTCGGCCTGCTCGATGATGCGGCCGTAGCGTCGCACCGGCCATGGCTGCTCCGCCACCGGGCGGGCGGCACTGTAGCTGCGGTAGATGACGTCAGGGTGGTTCGGGGTGGCGGCATTGAGGCGCATGGTGGCGTCGGCGGTCAGGTCGTGAACGCCTGGCATGCAGCGGAACGGCGAGTGGCCGGTGAGCACGTGGTCGGCGGCGCTGGAGCCGCGGTGCGGCGTGGCCAATGTGGTCAGCGAGGCGACCTTGTCGTGGCCGCCCAAGTGGGTGATGTAGCGGCGGGCGTCGAGCCCGCCCATGGAGTGGGCGATCAGGTGCAGCGGGCCGGACTCGTCGGCCAGCTGCGAGCCGAGCTGGCCGCTTCGCTTGACGATGCCGCCGCCCCACGACAGGCCGGGGACGATGACGCGCAGTTCCATCTCCTCAAGCAGGGGGCGCACCCCCTTGAAGTAGTCGCGCCAGAGAATCTTGCGGAAGCCGAGCCAGCCGTGGATCAGGACGACGGTGGCCGGTGTGCGCACGATAGGCGAACCCCCTTATTGCCGCCGGCTGGAGAAGTGCAGCAGCGACAGCTGTGGCGAGCGCGGTCCCTCGATGGCGACCGGATACTCGCCCGAGAAGCAGGCATCGCAGTGGACGGAGCGCGGCTTGCCGACGGCGCGATACATGCCGTCGAAGGAGACGAAGGCGAGCGAGTCGGCGCCGATTACCTTGCACATCTCCTCGACCGTCATCTTGTTGGCCATCAGTTCCTCGGCGTCAGGCGTGTCGATGCCGTAGTAGCAGGAGTGCTTGGTCGGTGGACTGGAGATGCGCATGTGCACCTCCTTGGCGCCGGCCTTACGCACCATCTCGACGATCTTGCGGCTGGTGGTGCCGCGCACGATCGAGTCGTCGACCAGCACGACGCGTTTGCCGGCGATGACGGCGCGGTTGGCGTTCAGTTTCAGTTTCACGCCGAAGTGGCGGATCGACTGCTGCGGCTCGATGAAGGTGCGGCCGACATAGTGGTTGCGGATCAGGCCCATCTGGAAGGGGGTGCCGGAGGCCTCCGCATACCCCATGGCCGGCGGTGTGCCGGAGTCCGGCACCGGCACGACGACATCAGCCTCGACCGGCGACTCCTTGGCTAGTTCTTCGCCGATGCGGTGGCGGGCCTGATAGATGTTGATTCCCTCCAGCGTGGAGTCGGGACGGGCGAAATAGACATACTCGAAGACGCAGAACTTCGGGGTCGGGTTGGCGAAGGGGTAGATGCTGCGAATGCCATCCTCATCAATGACGACCATCTCGCCGGGCTCGACGTCGCGCACGAACTCGGCGCCGACCAGGTCGAACGAACAGGTCTCGGATGAGAGCACCCAGCTGTCGCCCTGCTTGCCGAGCACCAGCGGTCGGATGCCGTGCGGATCGCGCACGCCGATCAGTCGGGTCTCGGTCTGCACCAGAAGCGAGAAGGCGCCGGCCAGCTTGTGGATCGCCTCGGCCAGCCGGGTCTCGGCTGAATCGCCGACGCTGCGGGCGACCAGGTGGATCAGTACCTCGGTGTCGGAGGTGGACTGGAAGATCGCCCCCTGTGCCTCCAGCGCCTTGCGCAGCTCGCCGGCGTTGACGATGTTGCCGTTGTGGCACATGGCGATGCCGCCGTGGGCGTATTCGAAGGTAAAGGGCTGGCAGTTGCGAAGGTCGGAGTCGCCGGAGGTGGAGTAGCGCACGTGGCCGATGCTGTTGTGGCCGCCAAGTCGCTCAATGTCCGATTTCTGGAAGATATCGGCCACCAGCCCCATGCCCCGGTGGCTGTTGAAGTTGCGTCCGTCGGTACAGACGATGCCGGCGGACTCCTGCCCGCGATGTTGCAGGGCGTAGAGCCCCAAGTATGCCAGATTGGCGGCCTCGGGGTGATTGAACACTCCGAAGACACCGCATTCGTCATGGAAATGGTCGTCCGTCACGACAAGGCCTCACTCACTGCATGTTTTTTTGAATAATCGATTTCAGCGCTTCCCGGTCCTTCGGCGGAATCTTCTCCGCCATCGATTTTGGCGAGGGCGGCTTGTGGCTGCCCTTGCGCCGCGAGAAAGGGTACTTCGCCGGGATCGCTTTGCCCAGCATGTTGCTCAGGTCAATAGCGTAGGGGGCTAGGCGACTTTTTTCCAGCCACGGTTTGTTGGTGGTGGCGTAGGAGGTGTAGATCAGGAAGAACAGGCCGATCAGCAGCAGGGCGCGGGCCAGCCCGAAGAAGACGCCGAGCGTGCGGTCGGTGGCGGTCAGGTCGGCCATGTCGACCAGCTTGCGGATCAGGGCGCCGATCAGTCCGACGATCACCATCACGGCGACGAAGACGACGGCGAAGCCGGCGATGTCGGCGGCGGTCGCGTTAGGGATCCAGTCGTGCAGGAAGTCGCCGGCCATGCCGGAGATGCGGCTGGCGGTCAGGAAGGCGATGACCAGCCCGATCAGGGAGATGATCTCGCGCACGAAGCCCCGCCACAGGGAAAGCACCATCGAGAGCCCGGCGATCGCGATCAATAGGTAGTCGAATAGATTCAAGCAAAACCTGCCTGTGCCGCCTCGGCCATGTTGCGTACCGGCGTGCATGTGACCGGGGCGGCGGATTGGGATGCAATGGTAGCGGCCCAATTCTCTTTATCCACCCTGGTGTGGTTGCCCTTCGGAATCAGCAGTTGTCCGAAACCGAGGTTGGCCGCCTCGCGTACGCGCGCCTCGGGGCGGCCGACGGCGCGCACCTCGCCGGTCAGCCCGACCTCGCCGAAGACGGCCATGTCGGGCGGCATCGGCTTCTCCCGGTAGGCGGAGAGGATGGCCAGCATGATGGCGAGATCGGCGGCCGGCTCCATGATGCGGGCGCCGCCGACGACATTCACATAGACGTCGTGGTCGCCGAGCGGCAGGCCGATGCGGCGTTCCAGCACGGCGGTGAGCATGCCGACCCGGCCGGTATCGAGCCCGATGGCAGTGCGTTTCGGGGTGGAGTAGACGGAGGGGGCGACCAGCGCCTGCACCTCGACCAGCAGCGGTCGGGTTCCCTCCATGCAGGCCAAGATGATCGAGCCGGGGGCATCGGCATTGCGCTCGGCCAGAAAGAGCTTGGAGGCGTCGCGGATACCGAGCAGGCCGCGGTCGGTCATCTCGAAGACACCGATCTCGCCGGCCGGGCCGAAGCGGTTCTTGACCGCGCGCAGGATGCGGTGGGCGTGGCCACGGTCCCCCTCGAAGTAGAGGACGCTGTCGACCATGTGTTCCAGCACGCGCGGGCCGGCCAGCGAACCGTCCTTGGTGACATGGCCGACCAGCACCAGGGCATGACCGTGCTGCTTGGCATGGCCGATCAGGGCCGCGGCGCAGTCGCGCACCTGCGCCACGGTGCCGGGCGCACTGGTCAGGCGGTTGGTCGTCGTGGTCTGGATCGAGTCGATGATGACCACGCCCGGCTTGAGCTTGCCGATGGTGGCGAGGATCGCCTCCATGTCGGTGCTGGCGGCGAGATGCAGGTCGGCATGCGTCGCCTCGATGCGTTCACCGCGCATGCGCACCTGCTGCACCGACTCCTCGCCAGTCATGTAGAGGACGGGTCCCTGCTGTTCGGCCAGCCGGCAGGCGGCCTGCAGCAGCAGGGTCGATTTGCCGATGCAGGGGTCGCCGCCGATCAGCACGGCGGAGCCAGCCACCAGGCCGCCGCCCAGTACGCGGTCCAGTTCG
>DATFLK010000196.1:0-8873 GCA_035267815.1 Mariprofundaceae bacterium
CCGGCCGTGACCGCGTTGATGATGATCAGTACCAGGGAGTGTGCCACGGCCGTTTTGTAGTTCGAGATGCCGAGCCATATCAGCGCCGGCACCATCAGGAAACCGCCGCCGACGCCGAGCACGCCGGTCGTGATGCCCAGTGCGATACCAGTCAACAGCGTCAACAGACAGCGGCAGACTGTGCGTGAATCGCCCTCGACGGTGCGCTTCGGGCGACGCATCCACCACGCCACGAAGAGCACCAGCGATCCGAAGATGGCGCCCTGAAGAGTGTCGGACATGCGCATGCCCAGGTGTGCGCCCGCCATGCTCCCGGCCATGCCGCCGACGGAGAAGGCGGCGAGCATTCGCAGATTGAGGCCGTGCCAGGCGCGCTGCCGGAACAGCGCCACAAGGCTGACCACGGCGACGATCCACAGGCTGGCCGCGATGGCCTGTTTCAGGGGGAATCCGAGCCCGTAGGTTAGCAGCGGCACCGTCAGCATGCCGCCACCGGCGCCGAACAGCGCCAGCATGATGCCAATCAACGGTGCAAGTGCGATCGCCCATATATTCAAGCGTCGGACTCTCCACAGGCCAGGTTGGCCGGGATCGCCTCGTGCATGTGTTTCGGATCGGGCAGGTCGAGGTTGGCCATCAACTCGACGAATGCCGTGCGGGAAAGCGTCAGGCGCGGATTGAAACGTTTCTCCTCGCCCATGGTCGAGACGGTCATGCCGCGGTAGTCGTGGCCTGGGTAGACCTTCGTGTGATCCGGTAGCACGAACAGCTTTTCGTGAATCGAGTCGTACAGCCTGCCGGCATCGCCGCTCTGGAAATCCGTGCGGCCGCACCCGCGAATGAACAGCGCATCGCCGGTAAAGGCCATGTCGTCGAACAGATAGCTCAGACAGGTGTCGGTGTGACCGGGGGTTTCGACCACCCGAATCTCGTGACTGCCGAAACGGATGATGTCGTTTTCATGCAACGGGATGTCGGCACAGCCGATTCCGGCATGGTGTGAGATGCCGGTACGGCAACCGGTTTTTTCGCGCAACAGCCCCGCGCCAGTGATGTGATCGGCATGTACGTGTGTGTCGAGCGCGTAGACGAGTTCAAGCTCCAGTTCCTTCAGGAGCCGAAGGTCGCGATCGATTTTCCCCTGGACCGGATCAATGAGGATCGCCTCACCGCTTGCGGGATCACCCAGCAGGAAGGTGTAGGTCCAGGTGTCATAATCGAACAGTTGCCGGAAGGTGGTCTGCTGCATCCTATGCCCCCTGCTTGACGGGCAGTCCGGCGCCGGACCAAGCTCCCATGCCGCCCGAGAAGTTGTAGACCGGTTTCCTGCCTGCCTTGGCGATGGCGTATGACGCCATCGACGAGCGGTTGCCCGAGGCGCAGATACAGATGACCGGCTTGTTGTCGGGGATCTCCCGCATCCGCCGGGAGAGTTCCTGCAGCGGGATATGCAGGGCACCCGGGGCATGGCCGTTCTGCCATTCACCCTCCGACCGGACATCCACCAGGGTGTGCGGCTCGTTGCGCCAGCGGGTCATATAGTCTTCGGCCGATATGCCATGAACCCCTGCCAGTTTGGGGGCGAGCATGCGGGTCCATAAAATCCAGCCGACGACGATGGCCAGGAAGATTTGCGGGCCGTATTCATGCATGAAATCACTCATATTATTTCGAGCCGCCGATGACGCCGCCGGGTTTGACCCCCAGCTTGATCAGGATGTTCTCCATCAGACACCAGCGCGTGAATCCCGACTGCAGCAGGTTGGCGCCGACGAACAGCGTGAACCACAGCCATGTCGGATGCGTCAGATCGACGCCGTTGTAGATGGCCGAGAGGATGACCGAGAGCAGGATGAAGCTGCCTGCAATGATGCGAATCAGTCGTTCGGTTGTCATATCCATACTCCTTTGTTGCAGATGTTCCGACTCAGCGGCGTGCCGCTAGGCCTTATTGCCCTGGTCGGGAAGGTCGCACATATCCTCCGGCAGCGGTTTGTTGCGCTGCCAGAGGTAGTACATCAGTGGCGTGATGAAGAGCGTCAGCGCCGTGGCGGCCAGGGTGCCGAAGGCCATGGAAACGCCGAGACCGCCGAAGACGGGATCCGAGATCATGATCGAGGTGCCGGCAATCACCGCCAGCGCGGTCAGCAGGATCGGACGGGCGCGAACGGCGCCGGCCTCGAGCACGGCCGAGCGCACATCATTGCCCTGACGGCGGTAGTCGAGGATGAAGTCGATCAGCAGAACCGAATTGCGCACGACGATGCCGGCCAGTGCGATCATGCCGATCATCGAGGTGGCGGTGAACGGCTGGTGGGTGATCATATGCCCGGGGAAGATGCCGATCATGGTCAGCGCCGTGGGCGCCATGACCATGATGGGAAGGATGAACTCGCCGTAATAGGCGACCATCAGCAGATAGATCAGCAGTAGGGCGACGATGAAGGCGGCGCCGAGGTCGCGGAAGACGTCGAGCGTCAGACGCATCTCACCGTTCCATAGCAGTTCATAGCCGAAGGTGTCGTCCGGTTGGGTGCGCGTGAAACGCATGCCGCCGGTTTTCAGGTGGATATCCGGCAGGATCTTGCTGCCGTCGAGGCGCTGGTCCATGTCCAGAAGGGAGTAGACCTGCGAGTGGCGGATTGGCTCGCCAGTGACATAGGCGACCGGATGCGCATCCTTGGTGTACATCGGTTTGGCGACGATGGTATGGCGGATGGTCGCGATGCTGGAGAGCTGTACCGGCCCCTCGCTACCGGAGACGTAGATGCGATCCAGATCGGAGGGCTGCATCCGCAGGGACTTGGGTAGACGTACCCGGATGCGGACCGGATGCCGTTCGGTATCGACATGGACGGCGCCGATATCGTAGCCGTGCAGGAAGTCGCGCAACGACTGATAGACCTGCGCCGTGGCCACACCCAGTCGCGTCGCCTTCTCCTTGTTGATATCCACCCGCAGCTCGGACTGGTTGGCGCCGACCGAATCATCGACATCGCCGACGTCGTAGGTGTTTGCGAAGACATGGCGCACCTTGCCGGCGATGGCCCGGAGCTTGTCGTAGTTCGGACCGTAAATCTCGGCCATCAGTGTGGCGCGAACCGGTGGTCCGGGCGGATCCTCGACCAGTTTGATGCTGGCCTCGGAGTGTGCCTTGTAGATCGGCTTCAGCATGCGGCGCAGGTCGAGCACGATATCCTCGGATTTCTCATGGCGATCGTGCTTGTTGACCAGATTGACGCGGATCTCCGCCAGTTGCGGTCCATGGCGGAAGACGGCACCGCGCAGCATGCCGTTGAAATCGATCGGTCCGGCCTGGCCCACGAACGTTTCGTAATCGGTTACCATCGGGTGATGCCGCAGGACATCGGCCACCTCGCGTGCCACACCGTCGGTCGCCTCGAGCGGCGTGCCTTCCGGCATGTCGATCGTGATATTGAAGGTGTTTTTGTCCCCTTTGGGCAGCATCTTCAGCTCCACTGTACCGGGGGTGGCCGGGCCATTGATGCCGGCGGGACGGAAGAACTGCCATGCCGGTTCCCACAGTGAAAATGCGAACAGCAGGGCGATGACGATCCAGAAGATGTTGCGGCTCCGGGGATTGTCGATCAGCGGTGTGGCCAGCCTCAGGTAGGTGCGATGTACCCAGTCCTTCGGGCGTTCGTCCTCCTCCTCCATGGTTGGCGTGGTGAGCCGGCAGGGTAGCCAGCGCTGTGCGATCCATGGCGTCAGCATGTAGGCGATGATCAGCGAGGCGGCCATGGCCACCGGCGCGTTGAAGGGAATCGGTCCCATGTAGGGGCCCATCATGCCGGTGACGAAGTGCATCGGCAGGAAGGCGAGGATGACGGCGATCGTCGCCACAATCGTCGGCTTGCCCGTCTCGTTGGTGGCCATGACGATCAGACGCGCCTTCTCCGACAGCCGACTTGCGCCCTTGTGCAGATGGCGGTGGATGTTCTCGATCACGACGATGGCATCATCGACCAGCAGACCAAGCGACAGGATCAGGGCGAACAGCGTGATTCGATTGATGGTCTGATCCGCGATCAGCCCGATGGCGAGCACGATGAAGAGGATCAGTGGGATGTTCATGGTGACAATCGCCGCCTCACGCCAGCCCAGGAAGAGCAGCATGATGATGACGACGGAGACGATGGCGATACCGAGGTGCTCAATCAGCGTGTTGACCGCGTCGTCGGCGCGTTTGCCCGAATCGCGGGTGATGGTGACCTGGACGTTGTCGGGGATGAGGTCGCCTTTCAGTGTCTCCAGCTTATTCTGGACCCGGTCCGTCACGAAGACGGCATTGGTGCCGCGCTTTTTGGCCAGTGCGATGGAGACGGCGGGGGTCTCCGGCTCACCGCTTCGCTTCACGTGTGCGCCGGGGCCGAAGCCGATGCGGTGCAGGGTATCTACTTCGGCCGGGCCGTCGGTGACGGTGGCGACATCGTGCAGGTAGACCGGCTGGTTGTTCCACTGTCCAACGATCAGACGTCCCACCTCGTCGGCTGATTGCAGGTAGCCGTTCAGCCAGACCTTCTGCTCCTTGTTGTTGCCGACAATGTTACCGGCCGGACCGCCGGCGTTGGCAGCGACGAGCACCTTGTGCAGGGCATCGAGCGGGATGTGATAGGCCGCCAGTCTGGTTGGGTCGAGGTGGATGCCGACCTCCCGGTTGCGGCCGCCGATAATGTTGGTGACGGAGACGCCGTCGACCGGCACCAGCTGAGCTTTCACGCGTTCGGCCAGACGCTTGAGCATCAGGCCATCCATCTGCGATGAGGAGAGGGTGATGACCTCGACGGGTACATCGTCGACGTCGAGCGGCTTCACTAGTGGTTGCGATGCGCCCGGCGGGATGCGGTCGAGGTTATGCATCAGCCGGTCATAAAGCTTGACCAGGCTCTTCTCCTTGTCTTCACCGACCTTGAACTGGACGGTGACGACGCCGAGCGAGTTTTGAGCCATGCCGAAGGTGTGGTCCACTCCGGTCATCTCGCGCAGTACCATCTCCAGCGGCCGGACAACGAGGTTTTGTACCTCCTGAGGGCTGGCGCCCTGCATGTGCACGAACACATTGGCCGCCGGCACGTCGATCTGCGGGTTCTCCTCGCGTGGCGTGATGACCAAGGCGAGCAGGCCGATCAGGAAGATCAGCAGGCTGAGCAGTGGCGTCAGATTGGTGTCCATGGCCACCTTGCCCAGGCGGCCCGCAATATTCAGGCGCGGCATCTCATCCGGTTCCTGGCGTTTATCGGACATCGGTTATTTGCCTCCGGCAATATGTTCGCTACTGACGATCTCCGGCGTGACCCGCGCGACGATGCGTTCGCCGTCCGAAAGGCCGGCCGCGACCTCGACGCCTGATGCATGTTCAGGGCCGAGACGCACGAGGCGGTAGTGCAATACCCCCTTGGAATCCACCACATAGACACCGGTCAGGCCGCTTCTGTGCACGATGCTGGCCGGGGGAATCATCAGGGTGCGACGTGTGCCGGTATGGAAGGCCACTTCGGCGAACATGCCCGGGCGGATATCCTTGCGTACCGGCAGGGTCAGCTTGACGAGAAACTGATGGCTTGTCCTGTCGGCGGCGGATACGACCTGCCGGACTTTGGCAGTCAGGCTCGCCGGCGATGACAGGCGGATTGTGGCGCTGTCGCCTTCATGAATATCCGAGATGAATTGCTCCGAGACGTGAGTTTCCACCAAGAGCTGGTGCAGATTCTCCAGCACGATGATGGGTTTGCCCGGAGAGGCCAGATCGCCTACATTCATGTTCTTTTCGACCACAAGCCCGTCCACCGGTGCGCGTACAATGGCATAGCTGAGCTGGTTTTCGGCCTGTGCGACCTTCGATTTGGCCACCTGATAACGCAGTTTTACCTTGTCGAACTGCTGTTGGCTGACCGCCTGACCGGCGAGCAGGCTTTTGAAGCGCTCGAGATCGGCCCTTGCATTGGCCAGGTCCGCCCTGGCCTGTTCCAGCGTTTGCCGGGCATCGACCGGGTCGATGTGAAACAGCGCGTCACCTTTATGGACATGGTCGCCTTCCCGGACGGAAATCTCGTGGATATAGCCGGAGATGCGCGAGGTGATGGAGATGCGGTGGTCGGACGTGATCACTCCGCTGGTGATGTAGACGCGCGGCATCTGCTGCCAATGGACCGTGATGACATTCGCCTGCACTGTCTTGCCGGAGGATGCCGGGGGTGATGCCTGTTCCGAACAGGCGGCGATGCCGGTGATCGACAGCAACAGCAGTACGGTCTTCAGGGATCGAAGTGTCGAGTTATTCATGTACTGCCTCCGGTGTCAGCGTTCCCGCCGCCAGCATCAGGTGGGCGGTGGAGATGATGGTGTCGAAGCGGGCATGGATGGCGGAGGCTCGGGCGTGATCCATGCGGGCCTGCGCCGACAGAAGATCGGTGACGCGTTCCAGACCATGGCGATAACGCAGCGCGTGGATGCGCAGGGATTCCCGGGCCTGATCGAGCGCCTGCTGCTGTTCGGCGGCGCGCGAGGCGGCCTCCTGCATGCTGCGCCATGCATCCATGATCTCGTCGTGGATCTCCTGCTTTTTATCCTCCAGCTGGTACTGCAGCCGGACGTGCTGGGCCTGGGCGGCATCCCAGGCCGCCTTGTCGGATCCGCCGGCAAAGAGATTGAATGTGACCTTGCCGGCAATCGTGGTGTTGGGGTTTTTTGGGGCGAGGGTGTTGTTGTTCCACTCTTGTGTGGCCATCACGCCGACATGCGGCATGAAGTCTGCCCGAGCTTCGGAGATGGAGGCACGGGAGGCCTCAAGCCGCTTTTGCAGCGCGATGAGGTCCGGACGGCGCGCCTGGGCCTGGGTCACCAGTTTTTTCGGCGAATCCGAAACTGCCGGAATTGAAGGGGAGCGGGTCAATCGCAGCGGGCTGCTGACGCCGAGGCCCAGCAGGCGACGCAATTGGTCCATGGCCTTTTCACGCCGGTTTTCGATCCGATGAAGCCTTATCTTGGCGTTCAGGGCGCTGACCTCTGCATCCATGACGTCGCTTTTGATGGCAGTGCCCTTTTGCGCCATGATCCGTGTCGTTTTGAGATGGTGTCGGGCGGCGTCGAGCGCACTTTTTGCAGCACTCTTCTGGGTATCGGCCTCGAATACTTGGGCATAGGCCCGGACGACCTGAAAGATGAGCTGCTGAGTATTGGCCCGGACACCCGAATCAGCGGCATCCGCCATCTGTTCGGCGCGGTCCTTGCCTGCCCAGAGGGCACCGCCCTCATAGATGGGGGCCTCGACGGTGAGCTTCGTCTGGTAATTCGTGACGTAGGACGGGTTGTTCAGCGTGAAGGTGCTGAGGTCGCTTGGCTGCAGGTGCTGCTGCAGCAGTTTGTAAGAAAAGGTGTTCATAGGCGAGTTCGACCGGGCTGCGGAGGAGGAGGCCGAAACCCTCGGCATCAGCATCCCCTGATATTGTTTGACGCGGGCGTGGGCCACATCGGCGCTGGCGCGTTCGGAGGCCAGCACCCTGTTTTGCTGCAACGCCAGTCCGACGGCCCGGTATAGATCCAGCTTCATCGGTTCCTGCGCATGCAGGGGTGGGGCGATACCGAAGATTATGATTGCGAAGGCGGTTCGGAAAAGATGCGTGCTGTTCATCTGCACTGCTCCGGGCAGTAGATCAGCTGTAGGGCCTCGATGACCTGCTTCCAGCGCGGGTTGTCGATATAGTAGAAGACCTGCTGTCCCCGTTTCTCGCTTGCCAGGATGCCGATTAGTCGCATCTTGGAGAGGTGTTGGGAGAGGTTCGACTGGCCGGCGCCGGTGACCTCCATTAGCTCGCCCACGCACATGGGGCCCTTGAGCAGATGGCAGAGTATATTGAGCCGCAACTCGTGCGCGACGGCGCGCAGGCCCTGGGCGGCGGACTGGATTTTATCTTGTGGTATCGCGTCCATATTTCGCATCATATTATAATATAATTATATGTAAAGTCATTTTGTGATTCATGTTACTTCCCCTGCCCGAAGGATAGGTGATAGTCCGATTATAGATGACTGTCTGGCGATGTGATGTGCTGTTTTCGGCTATAATCAAAGGTGTGCGAACCTCTCTGCGGACAGGTCTGGTCCTCGGTGGGGTAATTCAGATTGAAAGGAGTGGACATGCTTGTACGTGATGTCATGACATCGAGTCCGGTGACGGCAGGAAAAACCGACAAGGTGCGTTCCGTGGTGGTTAAAATGATTACCCGGCACTGCGGCGCCATTCCGGTAGTGGAGGATGGTGACAAGTTGGTGGGCGTGGTATCGCTTCGCGATGTGATGTTGCCGCTGTACCCCAATTACGGGGATTATCTGCATGATAGCGTGCACGGTCGTGATTTTGTCCAGATGCAGGATGGCTACTCTAGGGTGATGGAGATGGCTGTGGAGGAGGTTATGACACCCTCTCCGATGGTGGTATCGCCGGATGATCCCGTACTGAAAGCCGCCTCCTATATGGGGCTGAAGAACCTGCGTCGCATCCCGGTCGCCGAGGGTGGAAGGCTTGTCGGCATCGTCAGTATCGGCGACATCAACCGCGGACTCTTCTTTAATAACCAGTAACCGAAGGCCGCCCCGGAGGAGGGGCGGTCTTTGTCAATCGGCACCCCTGTTCAGCGGGGTGGCCGAGTGTCATGTCCGCCGGTATTGGTGTGCAAGCCGGATATTGTGACAGGTCTCACTATAAATATTGGAAATAAACACTTTCTAATAATTGTTTAACGGCGGTCTAAGAGTGAGGTGGTACTGTTTTATTTACCGGAGGGGCCAGTGAGGCTTCTCCGAAGCAACCCACAGGAGGTGGATATGAAAGAGTTGATGTATGTGATCGGTGC
>DATFLK010000197.1:0-9060 GCA_035267815.1 Mariprofundaceae bacterium
ATCGGCGGAGGGAACGGGTATGAAACGGTTTGAACTCCGAAACTGGGTGGCGGGCATGCGTGAATGGCGCATCGCCCTGTGGGTATCGATCCTCTGTATGGCGGCGATCACGGTCGCCGTCCTCCGGCCCGACCTGATCACCCCTTCCGGGCAGACGATGCCGGCGGAACGCCAGGCCCAATACCGCATCCCGTCCAGGCCAGCGCAGACGCCCTCATCCGACGCATCGCTCCCCGCCAAAACCACCCCGCAGTCCCACGCCACCGTCCATCCAGCGAAGGAAAAGACACCGCCGGCTCCCCGTTCGCAACCGGCCAGTACCAAAACGGCGGCCTCCCCGACCGGACCGCACCCGGCTGCAGCACTGGCGGACGGCTACTATGTCCAGCTCGGAACGTTCCGGAAACGTGCGCTGGCTGACCGGCTGGTTAATCGGCTCCAATCCACCCGCCTGCACATCCACCGGGTCGACAAACACGGGATGCACGCCGTCTGGGTCGGGCCATGGCAGACGCACGAGCAGGCTGCTGCAGCCAGAAAATCGATCCACGACCGGACCGGCCTGAACGGCTTCATCACACACCCTTGACATCCTCTCCGGCCTAAAGGCCGGAGATTCCCGAGCAGTTTAAGCTACTGCCGAGAGAGGCGGCGTCACCGTGCCTCCGGTTCCTGCTTCAATGGGAGCCTTTTGGCCGCCCCCCACAGGCAGTGGCGGCAAGCCCTGCCGCCAGAATGTTCTTCGCAGCGTTCATGTCGGCATGCTCGGTGTGACCGCATGCCGAGCATGTCCGCGAGGTGTTCCGGGCAGGTACATAGATGATCTGCCCACCTCCCCATTGCTGCTTGTACTCCAACTGACGCTGAAACTCGAACCAGCCTTGATCGAGAATGGATCGGTTCAGGCCCGCCTTCTGGCGAACGTTGGAACCGAGGCTATCGACCGAGCCCCGTGCGGAGCGCGTCATGTTTCGAGTGCGCAGATCCTCAAGGCAGACAACCGCGTGGTTTTTGCTGATTGCCGTAGTTGCCTTGTGGATCGCATCGCGACGCGCGTCCGCGATCTTGATGTGCAACCGGGATATCCGATCGCGCTGCTTCTTCCAGTTGTTCGAAAACTTCGTTTTGCGGGAAAGCTCCCGCTGTTGCCTCGCCAACTTGCGGAGGAGTTTCTTCAAGGGTTTTGCTCCCTCAAACACGATGCCGTCCGATAGGGTGGCCAGGTTTGCAACGCCGCGGTCGAGGCCGACCGCCGTAGAAGACGAATGCACGGGATCGGGAATCTCCTGCACAGTCTGGATGGAGACGAACCAGTGTCGGCCGCGGAGGCTGATGGTCGCGTTCATGATCTCACCTTCGATCTCGCGGGAGAGACACATTCTCGTCCAGCCGATCTTCGGCAGGAATACCCAATTGTCTTCAATCTTCACGCTTTGCGGAAACCGAAAGCTATCGCCACATCCCTTCCGCTTGAATCGTGGCATGCGCTTTCCCGGCTGCTTCCGATCGAAGGCGTCCATGAATGCCCGGTCGAGGTCTTTCAACGATTGCTGGAGAACCTAGGATTGTGCTTGAGTGAGGAAGCAGTATTCCTCCGACCGCTTCCACAGTTTCAGGAGCCCGGCCATGTCGTTGTACCGGATGATTAGCCGCCTGTGATCGAGCCGGTACAGGTTCAGTTCCAGTGCCTTGTTCCAGACAAAGCGCCGGCAGCCAGCGTACTCGACAAAAGCCTGCCGTTGCTCAGAGGTAGGCTTTGCGAATTAGCACAATCCCATTTTACAGCGAAAATCCCTTGCCTGCAAAAAACGCAATAGCGCCTTATATCCCCGCCCTGAACGGCGGGGTTTTACGGCGCGATGGATAATTGGCGAAGCCCCGACCGCCTATGGCAGAAGCGCGGCCAATCGACGGCTCAGGCCGGCGTGATACCGGATCAGGATGGTGCCGACGATGGCGCTCAGGATCACATAGGCCACCGCTGTATTGTACAGATCACCCCCCCATGGCTGATCCAGCGCCAGCGCCGCGACCACCAGCGTGAACTCACCCCTGGGCACCAGCATCAGACCGTTACGGAAAGCAGCCTGACCGGAGAGCCGCTTGGCCCGGCCGCCAAGATAGCCGCTTACCACCTTGGCCAGGCTGGTCGTGATGACGAGCCCGACCGCCACCGGCAGCCCCTTGATGAGCAGGTGCCAGTCGGCACTCGCACCGATGGCGGCGAAGAAACCGACTGCCAGCAACTCCCGGTGCGGCACCAGAAGCGCCTCAACACGCTTTTGACTGCCGCTCTCGGCCACCACCATGCCGGTCAACAGCGCACCGACGGCAGCCGACATGCCCGAGGATTCGCCAATGCCGGCCACCAGGCAGAGCAGCGCCAGACTGGCGAGCAGCGTCAGCCCCTTCTCGGGCTGATCAAGCCAGCGGGAGACCAGCCCGCGGCCGGCCAGTACAACCAGTACCGCCACCAGCAGAAGGCCGACCATGAAACTCAGACCCATGCTGCCTAGGGCCTGCCATGAACTGGCGCCGAGAAAGACTACGCAGAGCGGCAGAAGCAGCGCCATCAACAGATCCTCGACAACGAGGGTACCCAGACAAAGCTCCGCCTCGGGCAACACGAGCAGACGGTGATCGATCAGTGATTTGGCGATGATGGCCGAGGAGGAGGCATAGACAGCCAGCGCGAAGAGTGCCGCCGCCACCGGCGCCAATCCCAGCGCCACCGCCGTCAGCCAGGCCACACCCATATTGATGACCGCATCCCAGGCAGCCGGTGCAGCCAGCTCCCGGACACGCCGCCCTAGGCTCTGCGGCGAGAACTCCAGGCCGACGAAGAAGAGAATCAGCATCGAGCCGAGTATGGTCAGGACATGCAGAAACGCCTGATGGATATCGAACACGATGCCGAGCAGCAACCCGCCGAGCAGATAGCCGGGTGCTGTGGAGAGGCGCAGGCGCAACCCCAGACTACCGGTGATCGCCAGCAAGCCGAGCGCGGCCGCCGTGCCGAGCAGCCAAAGCCCCGCCGGATGTGCTTCAGGCATTGGGATTGATGCTTAGCGCAAGCGCCCTGCGGTCCTCCTCCGGCCCCATCAGGTGCAAAATGTCGGATATCTGGAGCTGATGGCGTCCCGGCGGCATCAGCCCGCCCGAGGCCATCGATTCGACGGCCGCCACAAATGCATCCCCGTATTTCAGTGTGCCGGCATTCTGTCCCAGCACGGATGAACCGTCCGGGACCACAACGCACTGGGCCAGCGGCATCTGCCCTTCCCCTGTATGCGTCTCCGTCATCGGAAAGGCACCGCCTAGGGCCCGCGACTCCGCCTCCGTCAGGTGAACTGCAGAGGTCGGGAACTCCTCTCCCTTGGGAGTCAGGTAGATCTCGTATTCGCCACTGTTGTAAACGATGATGGAGATTCGGCTTCCCTCACCGGTCTCCAGCCATATCTTGCGGCCGATACCGGGAAGCCGCGCCTCGTTGATCGTATCCATGGAATGAAGGCTATTTGCATTTTGAGGTTGAATTGTCATTGCAGCGATTCCTCAACCCCGCCCGTATCCGGGTCTACCTCGGCATCGAGGGCTTTGCGGAAATAGGTATTCCGGTTCAACGCCTCGATCCGTTCGGCGGAGCCAGCCAAGACTCCGTTGTTGCGCTGGACGAACTCGCTGACGAGCCTGTTCAGCACGATGCGCCGGTGAGCGTGATGCAACCATTCCGGCCACGAACGTCGTGTGCGGATGTTGATTGCCGCGTTGGTATCGGCGCAATCCTTGTGATCGCAGAACCTGCACTTGAAGTTGTCCCGCGATGATCTGTTCTTCCTGTCCACGTACCCGCACCGCGAGCAGGTCTGGCTGCTGTAGGCCGGGTTGACCTCGATATAGTCGATGCCGAGTTCCTGCTGGAGCAGTACGAGCTTGTTCGCCACGGCCTTGCGTCCGCAGTTCTGCACGAGCCGGTTCATGCGTCGGCTCAGGTTCGGGCTATGGAAATCGAGCCGTTCCACGATCAGTATCGACGGCCTCTCAACGGTGACGATCCGGTTCAGGGCTTCGTTTACCCGACAGGTCAGATGCTCACGCATACGGCGCACCAGTTTGCGGTATCGTTTCGACCGGGAGAGGCGATATCCACGCCGCTGGCACTCGGCCTGAATCCGCTGGATACGCCGGTCGAGGCCGGTGAGGTAGTCGATCATGCCGGCACCGTAGCGGTGCCCCGCATCCGTCGTGAACAGGCTTGTCATACCGAAGTCGAGAGCGACTTCCCTTCCAGCATCCAAGCCATCCGCATAGGACTCCCGAGCATCTGAGAAATCGACCGCCTTGATCAGGTCCGCCTCGATACGGTCATTGTCCCGATTGAAGTACAGCCGGAACTGCCCCTTCTGTACACCTTCGTGTCGGTCGGCATAGGGGTTCGTCCCGACCGGAAACTCGAAACCATGCTTCCTGTGCGTGATTCTAGCCCAGCGCTCGAAGTGCCTCACACGGGACTCTCGAAGCCGCAGGTTGCGCTGGTCGAGATAGACGATGTTGTCGCCGAAGTTCGGCAATCCGCCATGCGTCCAGTGTTTCCAGAACACATCGGCAAGCCATGCGCCCCATTCGTCCGGAAGGTCGGAATGATGGTCAAGCCACCGCCTCGACTTGTTGAGGTAGTACAGCGCTTTCAGGGTGTCCGTATCCGGCGCATCCTCTCCTTGCCGGAGCGCGTTGATCTCCACCCGGATATCGCCAACCACGTTGCCGATTTTCGAGACGAAGGCCGGGTACACGGAATTCGCATACGCCTGCTGAGCGACCGTGGTGCCGCCGATCTCTTTAATATGTGCGGGAACACCGGGGATAAGACGCATGGGCCGATCACCCTTCTCCAAAGTCTCGAAATACCGTAGCCACTGAGTGTTCAGCCACGCAGACAATGCATTGGCGGCAGCCGAGTAGTCGGCGAACAGCCCGGCCCTCAGCCACTCAACCTTTCCCTTCGTCGCCGGAACCTGATGCCGGTACGAACGCATATGCACGGCCTGACTACTCACTGTCCTTCAACACTCCTTTCAACCTGATTTTGAAAATAGCCGGAATGAATTACCCCTATTTGCTGCCGCCGCCGCGAAGCCTACAAACGATTTCCGGCCTAGCTTACGCTCTCCGCATCGTCGGAGGAGTGCGGACAGGACCATCCTTCGACATCGAACTTCTCATGATCATGGGTGACACGCCGACAAAGCTCCGGTGATGGCCCCCGGGATGCACAGGCACCAACCGCCTCGATAGCTCGGGTCAGGCTGTTGAAGTCGAACGGTTTGCCGAGATACATGCAGGCATGGTTACGATATTCGTCGCGAATATCGGATTCGCCGGTCATCATGACAAACCGGATCTTCGGATGAATCTCCTGCACCGACTGCATCAGTTCGTAACCGCCCATCTGCGGCATGCGAACATCAGAGATCACCGCCAGCGGCTCCGTGAAGGCATCGGAGTGTACAAAATCGAGATATTCGAAGGCACTGGTAAACGTCCTAGCCTCATACCCCATCTCGCCAAGCATCTCGACCAGCAGCTCCTGCATATATGTCGCATCATCCACTACATCAAACATTCCTGCCCCCCCGACGGGAATATTGAGTCCAGTCAATCAGCATTTTACCTAGATGGCAAATACGGAGGGCGGCCGGACGAATGCATCGCTATTTGCCATCCAACATCTTTTTCAATCCGCTTCCCATCTTCTCGAGCATGTTACCTGCCCTGCCACCTGCCTTGGCACCGGCTGCCGCGCCCAGCGGACCGCCGACCGCACCACCTATCGTAGCACCGATCACGGAGGATGGAGCCGGATAGACTTTCGGGTTCGCAGTGGTCCCCGCCACGAGCAGTTTCATCCCGGTCAGCTTCGCCGTACCGGAGGTCTGGATCTCGCCTCTCAGCCGCCGGTCGGGCGAGATGGCAAGCTGCCCGGTCGCATCCAGGTGCGACGACTGCAACAGGATATCCTTGACCAGCATCGCCTTGCCACGCACACGAACCTTGGCGCCGAGGCTCTCGAAGACCACCGAATCACCGGCCAGCTTGCCGTGTAGCAATGCCACCGCGGCACCTTCCAGACCGACACCCTTCAAATCCCCGTCCATCAGCTGCACGGGCCCGTCCACCTTCAGCGTCTTCTGCATCGCCGCACCGTCCGCCCCCCTGGCGGAGACAATCAGGGTCGAGGTCAAATCCCCGGAAAGCACATCGATCCCCTTGGCATTCTTCAGCAGCGGACGAACATGGATACCTTTGGCCTCCACCTTGGCGCGCAGGCTTCTGCCGCTTCCGGTCAGAGGCTTCACCAGCGCCGTGATCTTCATCGTACCGCCGTACATGGCCGCACGCCATTTGGCCATCTCCAGCTTCTCCGATGTCAGCCGCATCTGGCCGGTCACCTTGTCGATATGGATCGTATGCACGCCCTTGCCGCTGGCCCTGGCGGAGGTGCGCACCGTCACGTCACCAAGCCGCACCCCGGTCAGGTCCACATGCCCCTGCAGTAACGGCGCCACGTCGATGTCGAGATTGCCGTTCTTCACCGCCAGTTTCGGCGTGCCCCCCTTGATATCGTTCATCCTCATGTCGTGGATCACCAGTCTGACCGAAGGCAGGAACCGCAGGGAGAGATCGCCAATGGTGACCGGCATGCCGACTGCCCGGCCAGCCTCCTGCTCGGCCGCGTGCCGGATACTGTCGGTAGGAACCAGAAACGGCCCGATGACAAGCAGCAACAGCGCGACCGCCAGCGTGATCAGTGTATAGCGCAAACCCTTTCGCATCACATCCCCTTTCGAACGGCAAAGACACCGGAACCGCACATATCACAGTAGAAGGCCCGGCTGTGCAAGCCGGGCCTTCTCAAGAACAACGCCGAAAAGTGGCTGGCGATACGGTCAGCCTGCGTTGTTGTTCGGGATGATTAGCATCTCCACTCGGCGGTTGAGCTGACGGCCGGCCTCGGTGGCATTACTGGCCCGGGGGTCGGCTTCGCCCCGCCCGATCGTGCGGATGCGCTGCGAACTGACACCCTGCTGTTCAAGATAGTAGGCAACCGACTCGGCCCGACGCCGGGAGAGATCCTCGTTATAGGCGGCAGAACCGACATCGTCAGTATAGCCAATAATCTTGATCGTGGTCTGGCTGTAACGCTTCAGGATATCGGACACCTTGTTGAGCGTGGACTGAAAGGCCGGCTTCACCGTGGCCGAATCGAAGTCGAAGGAGACCTCGCTGGACATCGTGATCTTCAGGTTCTGGTTTTTCAGACGCTCGACTTCCACCTGGTGCGCAGCCCGCTCGCTAGCCAGCTGCTGCTCGAACTCCGCCTGCTGCTTGTCCATGTAGTGGCCGACACCGGCACCGATGGCACCACCGGCAGCACCACCGATCAGCGCACCCTTCAGCGCACCGCCCGAATGGTCGCCCTGATAACCGATGATGGCACCGGTCACCGCACCCAGCACCGCGCCGGCGGCCGCCTTCTCCTTCGCCTGCTTGTTGGGATCGTTCGGCGAGGTAGCGCAACCTGCAAGCACAAATGCAAACACACATACCGGGATCAACACACGTTTCATCTTTTTCCACCTCCGGGAATGGCTGCCTTGGGCGATAGGCCGGGCAGTCTTTTCAGTTACTATATTAGCCTGTGCCACACAAATAAACCAATACGGGAAACAGGGGGAATGTTCGCGTTTTTTGGATGAAACGCCCGTTAAGTCGTCGTGAAAAGCCAAGGCGCCTCGGCCTTGCGTCTCGCCTCATAGGCATGGATCGCATCCGCCTCCTGCAGCGTCAGACCGATATCGTCCAGACCCTCCAGCAGGCAGTGCTTGCGGAAGGCGTCGATCTCGAAACTGAACGAATCGCCCGAGGGAGTGCTCACCGTCTGCTCCTGCAGGTCGATGTACAATTGATACCCCTCTTCCGCATCGCATTCGCGGAAGAGCCGCTCAACCGTCTCGGCCGGCAGCACGATCGGCAGAATGCCGTTCTTGAAGCAGTTGTTGTAGAAGATGTCGGCGAACGACGGGGCAATAATACAGCGGAAGCCGTAGTCCAATAACGCCCACGGCGCATGCTCACGCGAGGAACCGCAGCCGAAGTTCTCGCGTGCCAGCAGGATACTCGCCCCCTGATAGCGTGGCTGATTCAGCACGAACGCCTTGCGCAGCGGCCGGTTGGTGCAGTCCATGCCCGGTTCGCCGTGATCCTCGTAGCGCCACTCATCAAACAGGTAGGGACCGTAGCCCGTACGCCGGATCGATTTCAGGAACTGCTTCGGGATGATCGCATCGGTATCAACGTTGGCCCGGTCCAGCGGGGCCACCAATCCGTCCAATGTCGTGAATGCTTCCATATCGCTCTCCTATGATCTCTGGAACTATTGCCAATCGCGCACATCGACGAAGTGACCGGCGATGGCTGCCGCAGCCGCCATGGCCGGAGAGACCAGGTGGGTGCGCCCGCCCTGTCCCTGTCTTCCCTCGAAGTTGCGGTTGCTGGTTGAAGCACAGCGCTCACCCGACTCCAGCCGGTCTGCATTCATCGCCAGGCACATCGAACAGCCCGGCTCGCGCCACTCAAAACCGGCCTCGGTGAAGATGCGGTCCAGCCCTTCGGCCTCGGCCTGTTGCTTGACCAGCCCGGAGCCCGGCACCACCAATGCCTGCCTCACACTGTCCGCGACATGGCGCCCCTTAGCGATGCTCGCCGCCGCGCGCAGATCCTCGATGCGGGCGTTGGTGCAGGAGCCGATGAAGACCTTGTCGATGGCGATGTCGCCGATCGGCGTCCCGGCCGTCAGGTCCATGTATTCCAGCGCCCGCTTCCACCCCTCGCGCTGCACGGCGTCCCTGGCATCGGCCGGGTCGGGCACACGTCCGCTGACCATCGCCGTCATCTCCGGGCTGGTCCCCCATGTCACCTGCGGTTCGATCTCTGCCGCATTCAGTTCCACCTCCCGGTCGAAAGCAGCTCCCTCGTCCGAGTAGAGCTCGCGCCAGGCCA
>DATFLK010000198.1:0-9308 GCA_035267815.1 Mariprofundaceae bacterium
TTTGACTGTACCTGTTGCCATAAAAAAATACCTCAATCTTATCTATATATAAATTTCGCATGCATGTGGTCAGGGAGATGCGGGAGAGAACGGAAAGGCTTCCGTCTTACTACCAGAAACTCATCGAGATCAACTTGCAGCTGTACGCAGTATAAACCATTATCGCCGGAACGCCAGCACCACCGTTTCAGGTCAGCGCCAGACTCCGGAAGGCCGGGCGGGCGAAGTAGTACCCTTGGATCAGTTCGATCCCCAGTGACTGCAGCACGTCGAGCTCCTCGCGCCGTTCCACCCCCTCGGCGATCGTCGTGATGCCGAGTTCTCCGCAGGTCTGCAGGATGCCGCGCACGATCGCCTGGCGTGCCCTGTCCTGGTCGATGTTGCGGATCAGCGCCATGTCGAGCTTGATGAAATCGGTTTGGATGTCGGAGAGCAGGTTGAGCCCCGAATAGCCGGCACCGAAGTCGTCGATAGCGGTTTTGAAGCCGCACTGCTTGTAGTGCTCGACGATGTCGCGCAAATGTTCGTGGTCGTCGACCTTCTCGCTCTCGGTGATCTCGAAGATGATCCGCTCCACCGGGAAGCCGTAGGTTTCGGCCGCGTTGAGGGTGGTGCGGATGCAGAGTTCGGGACGGTAGACAGCGTTGGGCATGAAGTTGATGCTGAGATAGGTATCCATGCCCAGCTCCGTCGCCAGCCCTACGGCTTTGACCCGGCAGGATTGGTCGAATCGGTAACGGTTGGTGTCGTCGACCGATTCGAAGACTTGGCCGGCCGGCTCGTTGTCGAGGCCGCGTACCAGCGCCTCGTGCGCGAACACCTTGCCGGTGGCGGTGTTGACGATGGGTTGGAACGCCATGGTGAAGTCGAATCCGAGATCGGTGCCGTGCAGGCACTCCTGGCATCCGAGCGGCCGGTAATCTTTCTGTTTCTTCATGGATGTACGCCTTTCGATTAATTTGCCTGCTACTTTGCAAGCGTCGCCGGGGCGACGCAACCCGGCCGCGAGTGTGCTCAACGCCCCCTGCGAAGCTGCTGCAGCCGTTCGCCACAGAGCCGTGCCGCAGCGAGGAAGGTCAGTATGCCGCCGCCGACAGCGATGCTCAGCCAGAGAGCCTGCATGCCCTTGCCCCCGCCGGCCGGAAAGGGCCAGGCGTACAGCAGGACCAGCAGCAGGATCAGCATCAGCATGCTGGCGAACAGCGCCTGCAGCATGCGCTTGGCGGTTATGGCATCAAAGAGTGTGCCGTGTGTTTTGCGCAGATGACGGATCAACAGTGCGGCGTTGAGCCACGAGGCTAGCGAGGTGGCCAGCGCCAGACCGAGGTAGCCAAGCGGCCACATCAGGATCATGGCCAGAAGGATGTTGGCGGCTACGCTGGCGGCGGCGTAGCGCATCGGCGTTTTGCTGTCCTGGTGGGCGTAGCAGGCCGTAGATAGTACCCGCACCCAGCAGAAGCTCATCAGGCCCACGCCGTAGGCCTGCAGCGCATGGGCGGTTGCCGCAGCGGCGGTGGCGGTGAAGCGACCCTGTTCGAACAGGGTGGTGATGATCGGCCCGGCCAGCAGCAGGATGCCGACGGTCGCCGGCAATGTGATCCAGGTCAGCCAGGCCAGCCCCTGTCGCAGCTCGTGCAGCGCATCGGTCTGTCGTCCGGCCGCCACATGCCCCGAGAGCGAGGGGAGCAGGGCGGTGCTCATGGCGATGCCGAACAGCCCCAGCGGCAACTGCACGATACGGTCGGAGTAGTAGAGATAGGAGACGGCGCCGATCGGTAGCAGTGTGGCCAGGATGGTGCCGACCAAGATGTTGATCTGCACGGCGGCGACGCCGGTCACGGCCGGGCCGAAGAGTTTCAGGGTTCGGACAACCGGCGCCATGGTTGGTCTGAATCGGGGACGGGGAGTCCATCCGATGCGACGGAGCGCCGGAAACTGGATGGCCAGTTGCAGTGTGCCGCCCAGCAGAACGCCGAGGGTGAGCGCCATGGCGGGGTTCTCCATGTTGGGAGCGAGCACGATGGCGGCGAAGATCAGGGCGATGTTGAGCAGGGCGGGGCTGGCGGCTGCCACCGCGAAGCGCCGGTAGGTGTTCAGCACGGCCCAGGACATGGCGGCCAGCGTGATCATGGCGAGGTAGGGGAACATCCAGCGGGCTAGGTGCAGGGTCGCGGCCCATCGGTCCGGTTCGTCGTGGAAGCCGGGGGCGAACACCAACAGCAGCACGGGCATGCCTGCCATGCCCAGCAAGGTGAGTAGCAGCAGTGTCGCGAGCAACAGCCCGGCCAGGGCATCGAGGAAGTCGTGGGCCGCTACCTCGTCCTTTTTGCGCTCCTCGGCCAGGACGGGGACCAGTGCGACTGTCAGCGTCCCCTCGGCCAGCAGTCGCCGGAAGAAGTTTGGCAGCTTGAAGGCGACGAAGAAGGCATCGGCCAGAAGCCCGGCGCCGAGCACCCGCGCGATGAGGATGTCGCGGGCGAATCCCAGTACGCGAGAGACGAGCGTCCAGCTGCCGACCGTGCCGGTGGTCTTTAGCAATTGCCGCCCGGAATTTGACTTATCTGCGCTCATGATGATAATCCGCCGCCCTCTTTGTGTATGCGACGAGCCTACCTGATGGCTTTGCAGAAAGTCATCCGTTGGGCCTATAAAGTGGACGGGGTTGCATAATCCCCCGCCTGCGCCTACACAAACCGGAAGGAGGTGATGTTTTTACATGCCTGGAATTAGAGTCAATCCGGAAGAGCCGTTTGAGATTGCACTGAAGCGTTTCCGCAAGCAGGTGGAGCGTGGCGGTGTGATCAGCGAGTGTCGTCGGCGCGAGGCGTATGAGAAGCCCTCCGTCAAAGCCAAGCGCAAGGCTGCGGCCGCGCGCAAGCGCCTGATGAAGCGTCTTCGCCGTATTCGCCGGCGCGAGGCTCGCGATTTTTAACTGAATCGTGTACGAAGCGCCGGGTCGTCTGGCCCGGCGCTTTCTTTTTGAATGATCGATCGCCGGAGGTGGCCGTATGCTTCAACAACGTATCAATGACGATATGAAGGCCGCCATGAAGGCGGGCGACAAGTCGTCGCTGGGCGCTATTCGAATGCTGCGTGCCGCCATCAAGGACAAGGAGATCGAGCTTGGTCATGCACTGGCCGAGGAGGAGCTTTATGCTCTGATTGGCAAGCTGGTCAAGCAGCGCAGGGATGCCGCCGCGCAGTACGCCGAGGGGGGCAGGTCGGAGCTGGAGGCCAAGGAGCTGGCCGAGGCGGAACTCTTTTCGGCCTATCTGCCCGAGCCGCTCGGTGATGACGAGGTTGCCGCCATGCTCGACGGGGTCATGGCCGATACCGACGCCTCGGGTATGCGCGATATGGGCAAGGTCATGGCCGCCATGCGGGAAAAGGTCGAGGGCCGGGCCGATATGGGGCATCTCTCCGCCATGGTCAAGGCGCGCCTTCAGTCGTAAAGGGGTGTCCCGCATTATCCTCTTCTTTTTCCGGCCGAGACGTGCGGCGCAGGATGCCGCTTCCGATCTCCCGCTTCTTGCCAAGTATCGCAGGGACAGCTACATAGAGCCATGACGCATTTCCCGCCTGAATTCATCGACGAGGTATTGAGCCGAACCGATCTTGTCGAGTTGATCTCGCGTCATCTCCAGCTCAAGAAGGCGGGTTCAAACCTGATGGGGCTCTGTCCCTTCCATCACGAGAAATCCCCCTCTTTCTCCGTATCGCCGGACAAACAGCTCTACTACTGCTTTGGTTGCGGCAAGGGGGGCGGCGCCTTCCAGTTTCTGATGGAGCACGACGGTTACTCCTTTCCCGAAGCGGTGGAGTATCTGGCCGAGAAGGCCGGTCTGGAGGTGCCTCGGGATGCTCGGTCCGATTCGGGTGAGGCGCAGCGCCATGCGCAGGCGCTGCAGCTGCTGGAGCAGGCGGCCGCGGCCTTTTCCAGGGTGCTGCAGGGCGCGCAGGGTAAGGCCGCGCGTGACTACCTTGTGCGTCGTGGCATGCCGGAGGCGATTGTCCGCGATTACCGCATTGGTTTCGCGCCGCCCGGCTACGATTTTATGAAGCGCTGCTTTGGCCAAGATGGCCGGGTGATGGCACAGCTGGAGGCGGTCGGCTTGCTGTTCAAAAACCGGCAGGGAGGGTACGGCGACCGATTCCGCGATCGTGTCATGTTTCCCATCCGCGATCGCAGGGGCAAGGTGGTGGGATTCGGCGGTCGCATCCTGGGCGACGGCGAACCCAAGTATCTCAACTCACCGGAGACCCCCTACTTCCACAAATCGAATCTGCTCTACGGCTTTTCGGAGCATCGCGAGCAGATCCGCAAGCGCAAGCTGCTGCTGGTCGTGGAAGGCTATATGGATGTGCTGGCACTGGCTGCGCATGGTTTTCCGATTGGCCTAGCGCCGTTGGGTACCGCCATTACCGAATCGCAGATTCGTGAGATCCTGCGACTGCACGACGCCCCCATCTTCTGCTTCGACGGCGATCGGGCTGGACGGCAGGCGGCTTGGCGGGCGCTGGAGCGTATGCTGCCGCTGCTTGGCGCCGAACATGCACCGCGTTTCCTCTATCTGCCGGAGGGGGAGGATCCGGACAGTCTGCTCGGCCGGGAGGGGGGCGAGGCCTTTGCCGCGCGCATCGAGCGCGAGGCTCGACCGGTGCTGGAGACCTGGCTGACGGGGCTGAAGCTGCTTGCCGGGCAGGGAGCCGAGGGGCGGGCGCGCATGGCCAAGAAGGCCGATGCGATGCTCGAAACGATGGCCGATGTCTATCTGAAGCAGGCATGGAAACAGGAGGCGGAGCGGGCCACCGGCATCAGTCTCCAGGCCGCTACCGCGAGGATGGAATCGCCCCGTCCCGCCCGCCCTGCCGGCTTCGATCCGGAGGAGCGGTTTGTCGCCGCACTGGTGCGTCAGCCGGCCCGCATCGGGGCGTTACCGGAGGAAGCCTGGCACTTTTTCCTTGACGATAAGGGGTTATATGAGATATACACGCGCGCTTTGCGCTATAATAGGGCAGAGAAGAGCATAATCGATGGCCTCAGACAGGATTTTCCAGAGGATGCGCGCATCGCGCGCTGGACGAATGAGCCGGATATTGGCCCCGAAGGCTTCGAATTCCTGCTGCTGGGCATCTGGATCAGACATCTTGATCGTCTATGGTCAGAAGCACGTGAATTGCCGAAGCAGCTCGAAATTGATCGCCAGAGACGCGATCTGCAGGCGAAAAGAGAAGCAATTCATAAACAAATCAATGCAGAGGGTTGACGACACATGGCAAATGTGAAAAAGGAACCGGTGCGTATTCGCGAATTGGGCAGCCTGATGGCTCGCGGCAAGGAGGCGGGCTTCATCACCTACGAAGAGCTGAATAAGCATCTTCCGGAGGGCTTGGTTTCCGCCGATCAGGTCGAACAGGTGATCAACCTGTTTACCGAGATGGGCGTCGAGGTGGTCGACCCCGAGCGTGCACCGACGGGAACCTACGCCATGCGCAAGGATCGTTTGCGCAAGGAGGATTCAGCTCTGCGTGCCGATACCTCGACGCTGGGCACGGTGATTCGTATCGACGATCCCGTGCGCATGTACCTGCGCGAGATGGGCACCGTGGAGCTTCTGACCCGCGAGGGCGAGATCGAGATTGCCCGTCGTATCGAGGAGGGGCGTCTGCAGGTGCTTGAGGCGATCTGCCTCTGCCCGACCACCTTCCGCGAGATCATGCTGCTGGGCGATCGTGTGGCCGAGGAGGATACCCGCAACATCCTCGATATCGACGACAAGGTGGTGAATGCCGCTGCCATCGCCGAGTACGAGGCACGCCTGAATCGCGGTGACGATGACGAGGAGGAGCCCGACGAAAAGGAGGTGCTCGAGAAGGAGCTGGATCAGGAGAAGCTGCTGGCCGCCATCCAGGCGCGTACGGCCACGCCCGACGGTACGCCGATGCAGGAGACGGTGATCACCAAGGAGGAGCAGCTCGAGGAAGCCCTGAAGCATTTCGCGGCGGCCAAGAAGTTCCATGCCCGTTACATCAAGCTCAAGAAGCAGTCGGAAGAGAAGCCGGACGATGCCAATCTGGCCAAGAAGATGCAGAAGGAGCTGGATGCCATGCTCGTTGAGCTGGTCAGCATTCCCTTCTCCAGCAAGCAGATCGAGATGCTGGTGCAGCGCTTCAAGAACGCTGTGGAGCGTGTGCGCAAGTCCGAGCGGATGATCCGCGATCTTGCACTGAAGGCCAAGATGCCCCGCAAGCTCTTCATCGAGAGCTTCCCGACCATGGAGACCGACGAGCACTGGCTCGATACGGTCGTCAAGGCGCATCCGGATGCGCCCTGGGGTGAAGCCATTCAGGGCTCGACCGGCAAGATTCATGAGAACCAGCGTCGTCTCAAACGCATCGAGCAGGAGACCGAGATGCGCGTGGAGGAGCTGAAGACAGTGGCACGCCGGCTGACCATGGGCGAGGCGAAGGCTCGCCAAGCCAAGCGTGAGATGATCGAGGCCAACCTCCGTCTGGTGATCTCGATCGCCAAGAAATATACCAACCGCGGGCTCGGTTTCCTCGACCTGATCCAGGAGGGGAATATCGGTCTGATGAAGGCGGTGGACAAGTTCGAGTGGCGCCGTGGTTACAAGTTCTCGACCTATGCGACCTGGTGGATTCGTCAGGCCATTACGCGTTCGATAGCCGATCAGGCGCGGACCATCCGTATCCCGGTGCACATGATCGAAACGATTAACAAGATGATGCGCGTGTCGCGTCGGATCGCGCAGGAGATCGGTCGCGAGCCCACGCCCGAGGAGCTGGCCGAGCATCTGGAGATGCCGGAGGACAAGGTGCGCCAGATCCTCGAGGTGGCCAAGGAGCCGGTTTCGCTCGAGACGCCGATCGGCGACGAGGAGGATTCACAGCTGGGCGATTTCGTCGAGGACGAGAATGCCGAGGATCCGCTCGACGGGGCGGTCGGGCTGGCCCTCTCCGAGGCGACGCTGGAGGTGCTGGAATCGTTGACACCGCGTGAGGAGAAGGTGCTGCGGATGCGTTTCGGCATCGGCATGAACACCGATCACACACTGGAAGAAGTGGGTAAACAGTTTGGTGTCACGCGTGAGCGTATCCGTCAGATCGAAGCTAAGGCGCTGCGCAAGCTACGTCACCCCTCCAGGGCGCAGAAACTGAAGACCTTCGCAGAAACATCGGAGATGCCGCCGCTGTAAGTCGCGGGTGGAGGAAACAGGGGTATGAAAAAAAGGGGGCTGATTTTATCAGCCCCTTTTTAGATGCGTCAGACGGAAGGGGGGATGTGGATACGTTCGATCGAGATTGCGCGGCGCGAATCCGCTTCGATGCGCACCAGTGTGGCGAAGATGCTGGCGCCCCGTTCCACTGCCTCGAAGCGCTGCGGCAGCTTCTGGATCATCCGTTTTAGGGCACCCTCGACCTTCATGCCGATAATCGACTGATAGGAACCGGTCATGCCGAGATCGGTCTGGAAGGCGGTACCGGCGGGCAGGATCGCCTCGTCGCAAGTAGGAACGTGGGTATGGGTACCGAAGACGAAGGAGGCTCGACCGTTCAGGTACCAGCCCATGCCCATCTTCTCGCTTGTGGCCTCGGCATGCATGTCCACAATGATGGCCGAGACATCGTCACCGATCTCCTCTAGGGCACGGTCCACCGCCGTAAAGGGGCAGTCCCATGTACCCATGAAGACCTGTCCGATCACGTTGATCACGGCGATCCGGTGGCCGGCCGATGTTTCGCGGATAGTCCAGCCCCGTCCCGGCGCATACGATGTGAAGTTGCAGGGACGGACCAGTCGCTCGTCCTCATCCATCGTCGACATGATCTGACGCTGGTCCCAGCAGTGATTGCCGTTGGTCAGCACGTCCACACCGATGGTGAACATGTCTTCGGCGGTCTTGGCGGTCGTGCCGAACCCGGAGGCCAAGTTCTCGCCGTTGGCAATGACGAAATCGACCTGATGGCGGTCGATAAGCGTCGGCAGATGATCGGTCAGCGCGCGCCGTCCGGCTTTGCCGATGATGTCGCCGATGGCAAGGATGTTCAGGATATCCGGCATGTGATGACCTCGTGCTCCGTAATAACATAGTCCATGGGGATGTCATGCGCCTCGACGGGGACCTCGGGGACCTCCTGACAGGCGAATGCCAGCCCGGCAACGGCAAAAATATCGCTTCTGAAACGCGATAGCCAGAGATCGAAGCACCCCTTTCCCAGCCCGAGCCGGTTACCATGGCGATCGAAGGCGACCAGCGGGCATGCCAGAATGGCACGCCCCGTTGCCGGCTCCCAGGTCGGACCGTCCCGCGGTTCCCGAACATCGAGCGCGCCGCGCTGCCATGCCGTATCGGGGGTGACCTCGTGCCAGTGCATGTGTCCCCGTTCGTGTGTGACCGGTGCGAAGATGCGGCCGGTATGGGCGGTGAAGAGGTGGTCGGTGTTCACCTCGTCGGACATGGCGCGGTAGGTCAGCAGCGGGTAGTGCGCGGCATCCATCGCATTGATCCATGCGAGCAACGTATTCTGGATGCGTATTGAGGCGTGATGGTGTTCGTCCGCCGGCAGGGCCCGACGCGCTTTCAGGGCCTGAAACCGGATATCGCGCTTGTCATCCATGCACAACAGCCTTTGGAGAAGGAAGTGGAGGCGGTAAAAAAAAGGGCGCCCCCGCGTTGACGTTAATGGCAAAAAGCTGCCGAACCCTCCGAGGAAGGTGGGCGCCGCATCCCGGCATTAGGTTTCCCGCGGGAGCGGGAGACACACAACCGGGATAGAAAGGCTCCCGTTCAACAGTTATCGGCCCGGGCAACTATGAATGCCGCACGATCAACGCAGGGGCGCTTCCGCTAAACCCTGTATCTGTAATATTACGCTGTCCAGAGAGGATAGCAAGCCGTCTACCCCGGCCGCTTGGGACTCCTCCTTGCCCAGCAGTTCGCCTGCCAGGTTCAGGGCGGTCAGGGCCAGCAGCCGGTCCGATGCCACTGTGGTGCCGAGGCTGCGTAGTTCATCGATGCGCGACTGCACCAGCTCGGCAGCGGCGCGTACGTGTTCGGGGTCGTCCTCGGTACGGATGGAGAAGGTCCGGCCCATCAGCGTGATCTCGACAGAGTGACTCATCAATCCACCTTGTTGGCCGATGCCGCCAGCCGGTCGAGTTGCTCCATCACATGCTCCACCCGGCCACGTGCTTCCAGCCGGTTGTTGTTCAGGGATCGGATGGCATTCTCGAGACGCTGAACCTGATCACGGCGGTTGCGAAGTTCGCTCTCGGCCAGTCGGAC